>CAZSHV010000084.1:0-10974 GCA_964606815.1 uncultured Bacteroides sp.
GCCCTGGAAGTAGCGGTCCTTGGAGCCGTGCTCCATGGCCTCGAGCGAGCCCATGCCGCGGTAGGCCTTGTATTTACGGCCGTTGAAGATGATGGTGTCGCCGGGCGACTCCTCGACGCCAGCGAGCATGCCGCCGAGCATCACGCAGCTGCCGCCGGCGGCCAGGGCCTTGACGATGTCGCCGGAATAGCGGATGCCACCGTCGGCGATCATGGGCACGTCGGTGCCCTCGAGGGCCTTGTAGACGTCGTAGATAGCAGTGAGCTGGGGCACGCCCACGCCGGCAATGACGCGGGTGGTGCAAATGGAGCCGGGGCCGATGCCCACCTTGACGGCGTCGGCGCCAGCGTCGACGAGGTATTTGGCGGCGTCGCCAGTGGCTATGTTGCCCACCACGACGTCGATGTCGGGGAAGTTCTCCTTGACGGCGCGGAGGGTGCCGATGACGCCTTTGGAGTGTCCATGGGCGGTGTCGATGACCACGGCGTCGACGCCGGCGTTGACCAGAGCCTCGACGCGCTGCAGAGCGTCGGCAGTGACGCCAACGGCGGCGGCCACGCGCAGGCGGCCGAGCTGGTCTTTGCAGGAGTAGGGTTTGTCTTTGGCTTTGGTGATGTCTTTGTATGTGACCAGGCCGATGAGCTTGCCGTCGGGGTCAACTACGGGGAGCTTCTCGATTTTGTGCTGCTGCAGGATCTGGGCGGCCTCCTCGAGGTTGGTGGTCTGGGATGTGGTGATGATATTCTCGGAGGTCATGACCTCGTCGATTTTGCGGGCGCCGTCGCGCTCGAAGCGGAGGTCGCGGTTGGTGACGATGCCGGCGAGCATGCCGTCGTCGTCCACCACGGGGATGCCACCGATGTGGTATTCCTCCATCATGGCCAGGGCGTCGTTTACGGTGGAGCCGAGGCGGATGGTGACGGGGTCGTAGATCATGCCGTTTTCGGCGCGCTTGACGGTGTGCACCTGACGAGCCTGCTCGGCGATGGACATATTCTTATGTATCACGCCGATGCCGCCTTCGCGAGCGATTGCGATTGCGAGCGCGCTTTCGGTGACAGTGTCCATAGCGGCCGAGACGATGGGCACGTTGAGGGCAATGTTACGGGAGAAGCGTGTGCGCAGGTCCACTTCGCGCGGGAGTACGTCGGAGTATGCCGGGATGAGGAGGACGTCGTCGAAGGTGAGTCCTTCCATCCTTACGCGGTCTGAGATAAACGACATAAATTATGGGGCTTTTGGGATTAATTGCGCAAAGGTACGAAAAATTTTTCAAACCTCGCTACTACCGCGATTATTTTGCACTGCGGTGTAATCACTATTCCTTCCTGTGGCGGCCGGTGATTTCGACTGCTTGGCCGCGGAGGAGCAGCTGCACCTCTGTGGTCTGACCGGTGCGCTTGGTGAGCGTCCAGGCAGGGTAAAGCACACGGTATCTGCGGCCTGGGAGCAGGGCGGAGCCGTCTGGCAGAACATATGCCTCTGCCTCCTCGGCCTCGCCTGAAACCGCGGCGTGGTCAGTTGGCTCGATGCCCCACATGCGCAGCAGGCGCGCCCAGGGGCGGGAGTCGACACCGAAGCGGCGCAGGTACTGCAGCAGCTCGGCGTTCCCCGTGGCGGCCACGGCGGCCTCCCACAGGCGGCGGTTCATGCGCCGAGCCCACACCTGACCGATGATGGGGGCGAAGAGGTCGAAGCGCTTGAGGAACTCGCCGCGTGCCGGCACTGCGTCAGGCTTTGGCGCGGGGGCCGTGGCGGAAGGCTGGCGACGCCTACGGGGCCGGGGAGCGTGGTGGCGCATCATGAAGCGCGCCAGGGCCACAAGGCCGAGCACGGCCAGGGCGGCGATGATGATGGCGACGGTGCGTAGCATGGAAGTAGAGGAGAGTGGTTGTTTATACTTCAGGGTCGGTCTCGCAGGTGCGCTGGGCGTAGTGGTGGCGCGAGTGGCAGCAGTCCACGGTGCAGTCCACGATGAGGTGGCGGTTGGCCATAGAGGAGATTTCCGTCATCTCGTGGCTCACGAGCATGACAGTGGCGCGGGAGGCCACGTCGCGGATTATATCATAGAGCCGAGGCTCGAAGCGCTTGTCGATATAGCTCAGCGGCTCGTCGAGCACCAGCAGGCTGGGCTGGGATATGATGGCTCGGCCCAGGAGGGTGCGCTGCAGCTGTCCGCCTGAGATCTCGCCGATGGGCGAGGAGCTGTGGCTTTCCATATCGATGAGGCTGATGGTGCTCCGCACTCGTCTCTCGCGTTCGGCGGCCGTGAGGCCTTTGACGCCGAGCAGGCCCGAGGACACCACCTCGCGCACGGAGATGGGGAAGGAGGCGTCGATGGCGTTCTTCTGGGGCAGGTAGCCGATGGTGACGGAGGGGTCTACGGTGACGGTGCCCGCAGTGGGCTTGATGAGGCCCAGCACGAGCGAGAGCAGCGTGGTCTTGCCGCCGCCGTTGGGGCCGGTGATGGCCACGAAGTCGCCCTTGCGCACGTTGAAGCTGACGTGGCTAAGCACCAGGCGCGGGCCGCGGCGCAGGCTGACGTCGCGAAGGTCAATTAGCGAGGGCATCGGTGATGGCGTTGAGTTGGGCCTCCCACTGGGGCGAGAGGGGGTCGATGGTGACGAGCGTGGAGCCGATCTCGGCGTTGAGGCTTTGGGCTTGGCGTGAGTCGAACTCGCGCTGGAAGAAGAATACTCGCACGCCGGCCTCTCTGGCTTCGTCGACGATGCGGCGCAAAGCGGTAATGGAGATTTCCTTACTCTCCTGGCCCACAGCGATCTGGCGCAGGCCCAGGTCGCGGGCGAAATAGCTGAGCGAGGGGTGCCAGACGGCGAAGGCTTGCACGCCAGCGCTGTCGAGGCGAGCCTTGGCGTGCTGCTGGGCGCGGAGGCAGCGGGCCGCGATGCTGTCGGCGCGGGCTGCGTAGAGGTCGGCGCGGTCGGGGTCGATGCGGCTCATGGCCTGGGCCATGTTGGCGGCCATTAGGGCGGTGTTGGCCCATGACGTCCAGACGTGGGGGTCGGCATCGCCATGGTCGTGGTGGTGATGGTCGGCGTCGTCGTGGGCGTGATGGTGGGTGTGCGTGCCTGTGACGAGCTCGACACCGGCGCAAGCGTCGACAACCATAACGCTGTCGGAGAGTCCGCGCATCAGCACCTGCTCGAAGGGCAACGTGCCCAGGGCGAAATAGGCGCGGGCGTCGTTGACGCGCATGCGGTCGCTCACGGCGGGGTCGTAGCTCTCGGGATTTGCGCCTTGGGGCATAACGCTCACCACCTCGAAGGCCGAGTCGACAATCTCCTGCAGGAGTGTGGCTTGGGGAGGAATGCTCACGGCAAGCAGGGGCTTGTCGCTGCTGTGGCGCTTGCCCGCGCACGAGCACATAAGCTCGGCGAGGAGCACTGCTATTATAACTATTATATAATGTGTACGTTTCATCGCGGATATTTTACCGCGAAATTAAGGTTTTTTATTTTAACAAGCAAGAGGTGAGGACAGGCTCTAAGAGCCTGTCCCATAAAATCTGTTAAAGCTGAGGCGGCGACGGTTACTTCCATCGCCCGCTGGACTGTTCTGGATGTTGAAACGTTGATTCTCGGCGAGGCTAAATATGCTTGAGCAGTTTCATCCTGAGGTCCTTTTTCATCATTGCCGCGGCCGTGGACAGCAGCTGGTCGTAATTTCGGCTCAATCTACGGAAGCGGTCAAGTCATGCGATGGTGCGCTCCACTACCCAACGCTCCTCCAAGGGGATGAACTCCGACGAGCCGAAATTAGATTTAACGCACTGCATATCAATCGCCAAGGCATGCTTCGCGTCCTCGATTATTTTACCCCTGTAGCCGTTGTCGGCTTTGATTGTCTTGATGTAAGGATGGGTAGCGCAAAGGTCCCCGATCAAAGGATAAGCCGCTTTTGAATCGTGGACGTTGGCCGTCGTGACAACCACACCGTGCGGCATGCCTTCGCTGTCCACGGCTATATGTCGCTTAATGCCCTTTATCCGCTTGTTCCCGTCTATGCCTTTCTGCGATTGAGGCAATCCGCTCCTGACGCTCTGGCTGTCAATTATCGCCACGGAAGGATTTCGGCGTTCACGTCCATGCGCTCGCTCGCGTCTGCGGCGGAGCAGCCTCTTCAGCATTTCATCAAACCACGGGGAATCACTGATTCTGCGGAAACAATGATAGACGCTTTTCCACTTGCCAAAGCAATCGGGCAGCAACCGCCATTGGCATCCGGTCTTCAAGACATATATAATGCCTTCTAATTGCCTAATGTTCAGCTTTATGTTCATTCGAGCGCTGAATGAGGGGAGCCAGCGCTTTTGATTTGTATTAAGTAGATAGTATTGCTTCACCTGTCATTAACGTGCTGGATGAATGAATATTACCGTAGTCGTCCTCAGCTTTAACAGATTTTATTGGACAGGCTCTAAACGACAGCGGGTACTCTCGCGAGCACCCGTCAGTCAGAAAAAAAGGTATTTATGAACTATAAAATTTATTCAGCGCTAATTCAGTTGTATCAAAACACTCCGCACCGTGGCGGCATCGAATGGTGTCGACGCGCTGCGGAAGTGGGGAATTGGTTATGAAAGGGAAGGATTTACCCGGCAAAAGCCGGAGAATGGCGGTAAGGTATTTAGCATCTATGCTGTGGAAAAGCGTCTGCTTTTCTCTGGTGCAAAATTACTACTTATATTTAGGGCGGCAAAATTTTTATTCTAAATTTATATTAAGGATTATTAATTTTTGTATATTCACCGAAAACCGGTGCGATTAGAAGCCCGATTGAGGCTCTCGCTTGGAGCAACGGCGTATTTCGCAGCGTTTGATGGCCAGCTCGCCCTCGGCGGCGGCCTTTTCGCGCACCAGGGCCTCGACCTGGTCGGTGAGCTCGCGAACGCGGCGCATGTGCTCCCGCTCGCGCTCGTCGGCGCGACGCCAGTGCTCTTGTATGTAGCCTGCCAGCTGCTGTGCGAGCGAGATTTCCTTTTCCTGCGCCTCGGCGTTGGCGATGCGCCCGCGCGAGCGACGCGTGTGGAGATATTTCACCAATTCGATTCCGCCCAGGGCCGCGGCCACCGAGCTGACTGATACAATCAGAGTTTCAAAGCTAATCATAGAACTAAAGATTAAGAGTTGTTTAGAATTTATTTGCAAAGATACAATATATATTTGATATTAGCAAATAATAATCCAAAATTTTGCGCGCATTATATTTATGTGTAATTTTGCGATGTGAAACGCATATCACTCCACAGCATCATCACCCTTCTGCTGCTGGCCCTGTGGCTGCCAGCGGCCGCACAGCACAACCACGCACCAGAGTTCACGCGGAAAAAGCGCCCCATCGAGCCGTCGTTCGCCTGGATTGCCCTGCAGCCCCTGGGACTGCACGAGCCGGCCACCATCGACACGCTCATGCACGACTACTGCCGGCAGGCCATACCCTCGGAGCAGAGCGACGCATGGGCATGCACGGGCAACCTCGGCGCCGAGGGTATCAATATGCTCTACATGCAGCGCCGGCCCATGAGCGCGTTCTTCCTGATGGACGCTCTTAGCGCCTGGACGCCCTACCTGCCCGACCAGAAATTCTACAACACTCGCATACCGATGACTCTGCTGGCCTACAACACGGGCGGCGGCCGCGACAACGCCCAGGACCGCCTGCAGGGCGTATTCTCCGGCAACATCAACAGCCGCGCGCAAGTGGGCGCTAACGTCGACTACCTCTACTCGAAGGGCAGCTATAACTACCAGGCCACGAAAGACCTGATGTGGGGCGCCAGCGGGTCGTATATGGGCGACCGCTACGAGTTCCAGGGCTCGTGGCAGCACTTCAACCTGCTTAACAAAGAGAACGGCGGTATCACCGACGACCGCTACATCACCGACCCGGCAGACATACAGGGCGGTGTGTCAAGCATCAGCCCCAAATCCATCCCGACAAATCTGACGGCGGCCCACACCAAGGTGGTGGGCGGCGAGCTATTCCTCAACAGCCGCTACAAGGTGGGCCATTGGCACGAGGAGCAAATCAACGACTCCACCGTAAAGCGCACATACATACCCGTCACCTCCTTCATCTGGACGCTCAACTTCTCGCAGGCCAAGCATATATTCCACAACACCAACACCCGCGACGCGGAGAAATTCTTCGAGCATACCTACCTCGACCCCAACCTCACCGACGACCGCACGCGCTACTGGCGGCTGAGCAACACCGTGGGCATCTCCATGCTCGAGGGCTTCCACCGCCTGGCCAAGTTCGGCCTCTCGGCCTATGCCACCTACGAGCTGCGCGACTATAAGCAGACGGCCGACACCCTGCGCAGCAGCTTGCCGGAAGGCGCGGTGACGCCGTGGCCCGCGGCCATCGGGGCCATAGCACCCTCCAAGCGCCAGAGCCTGGCGTGGGTGGGCGCCCAGCTCACCAAGCAGCGCGGCTCCATCCTCACCTATCAGGCCACGGCCGAGCTGGGCATAGCAGGCGACGCCGCGGGCGAGGTCAAAGCCGCGGGCAGCGTGACAGCCCGTATCCCCCTCTTCGGCGACTCTGTGGCCGTCACGGGCCAGGCATCGTTCGCCAACACCGCGGCCCCGTACCTGATGCAGATCTACCTCTCGAACCATTTCATCTGGCAAAACGACTTCGGCAAGGAGCGCCGCCTACGCTTCGGCGGCTCGGTGGTGATACCCCGCACCCGCACCGAGATAGAGGTGCTGGCCGAGAACGGGCAGAACCTCATATACTTCGGCCCCGATGCCACGCCCCAGCAGCACTCCGGCAGCGTGCAGACCTTCTGGGCCCGCGCCACGCAGCCCCTGAGCGTGGGCATACTCCACTGGGACAATACCGTGACGTACCAGACCACCAGCAACGACGCCGTCATACCCCTGCCGCGCCTGGCCGTCTACTCCAACCTCTACATCCTCTGCCGCATAGCCACGCTCAAGCTGCAGCTGGGCGTGAGCTGCGACTATTACACCCGCTACCACTCGCCCGGCTACCAGCCCGCCACGGCCACCTTCTACAACCAGCGCGAGCTGAAGACCGGCAACTACCCCCTGCTCACCGCCTACGCCAACATGAAGCTCTCCAAGGTGCGCTTCTACGTTATGATGAGCCACGTCAACCAAGGGTGGATGGGCCATGACTACTTCTCCATCCCCCACTACCCCATCAACCCCCGCCGCTTCCAGATAGGCCTCTCCATCGACTTCGCTAACTAACCCATCGCCACTCAATATCCACTGCATATGAGCATCATCAGCCCCAAAATGTGGGTCACCGCCAAAGACTATGTCTTCATCACCCTCGGCATGGCCATCTACGCTTTCGGCTTCTCGGCCTTCATCCTGCCGGAAAAGGTGGTGATCGGAGGCCTGGCTGGCATCGGCACCATCATATACTTCCTCACGGGTATCCCCGTGGCCGTGTCGCAGTTCGTGATCAACATCATCCTTCTGGCCCTGGCGTATAAGATCGTGGGTAAGCACTTCGTCATCGGCACGCTCTACGGCGTGGTGCTGATATCGGTGTTCGTGGGTGTGTTCGTGCCCCTGTTCCAGGACGGTTTCACGCACGAGCCTTTCATGAACGTGGTGATCGGCGGCGTGCTTTGCGGCCTGGGCATAGGCCTGGCCTTCTCGCACAACGGCTCCAGCGGTGGCACCGACATCGTGGCCGCCATAGTCAACAAGTACAGCAACGTCACCATCGGCCGCATGATCCTGTACACCGACGTGGTGATCATCTCCTCGTCGTTCTTCCTCTTCCACCATGCCGACAAGATGGTGTTCGGCTTCGTGGTGCTCTTCATGGTGTCTTATATGGCCGACATGGTGATCAACACCAACCGCCAGGCCGTGCAGTTCACCATCTTCTCCAAGCACTGGCGCGAGATCGCCACTGCCATCAACAACGACGCCCACCGCGGCTGCACGGTGCTCAACGGCATGGGCTGGTACAGCAAGGGCGACGTGAAGATTCTGCTGGTGATGTGCCGCAAGATCGAGAGCGTCACCATATCGCGCATCATCAAGAGCATCGACCCGGAGGCCTTCGTGACTCAAGCCAACGTCAACGGCGTCTACGGCAAGGGCTTCGACGAGCTGAAGGTGCGCATGAAGGCCCCCAGCCGCCACGACCCCGACGCGCCCGTGCAGCATCGCATCGAGGCCGGCATCGAGATGGACCAGCGCCACAGCGGCTACGACACCGAGCCAGCCTCCGCCCCGGCGCGCCCCGCGGCACCGTCTGAGGCCACCCTCCCCGAACCCAGACCGGCAGCCCAGCAGCAACCCGAGGCCGACGCTCTCTCCGACCCCCATATTCCCCGCAAGGCTTGACACACACGGCTGTGGGTTAAACCTTTGCGAGTGGCGGTTGTCATATCAGTGTCTTCCGCATTTCAACTTATATTCCTTATGAAACATATCCTTATCACCATAACCGCCCTATTCCTGGCCCTTGGCGCCTCCGCCCAAAGCTTCGAGCCAGAGACGCTGCACTATAAAGTGATGTTCAAGTGGGGCCTGATCAACAAGCAGGCGGGCACCGTGAGCATACGCCTGGACCGCGACGCCACAACGGGCGGCTACCGCTCGCGCCTGACTGCCGCATCCGCGCCGTGGGCCGACAAGTTCTACTGCGTGCGCGACACGTTGCAATGCCGCATGAGCCTCGACCTCAAGCCTTCGCTCTACGAGAAAAACTCGCATGAGGGCAAGGAGGATAAGGTGGACCGCGTGGTCTATTCCCGCCAGGGCCACCGCGTCACGGCCCAATGCACGCGAAAAAAGTGGAAAGACGGCAAGCTCACCGTCGACGAGCGCCGCGACCTCGCCGCCGAGGGTACGACCGTCGATATGCTCACGGCCTTCTACTACATGCGCGACCTACCCTTCACCTCTTGGAAGCCCGGCCATGTGCTCACAATCAATATCTTCTCCGGCAAGCGCAAAGAGCTGCTCACCATCAAGTATTTAGGCATCGAAAAGGTCAACGATCAGGACTGCTACCATATCTCTTTCATCTTCACCAGCGACGGCAAGACGCGCACCAGCGACGACATGGAGGCGTGGATCTCCACCGCCCCCGGCCGCATCCCGCTCAAACTCGAGGGCAAGCTGCCTGTGGGCAAAGTGAAGTGCTATTTCACAGGAAAAGGCTAAAAAAACTTCACTTTCGGCAAACCTACGCACCCGCTGAGTTGTTAATGTTATGTAGAGCACAAATCAAGCTCCCTTTCATTAATTACTCAGCAAATTTTTTTAACACGTAAAGACTATAGATTATGAGACTTCTTAAGACACTCGGCATCGCTGCCATCTGCGGCGCAATGCTCCTGGGCGAGACATCCTGCTCCTCTTTCACTAACACCGGCAAAGGCGCCCTGATAGGCGGTGGCGGCGGCGGCGCTCTCGGCGCTGGCATCGGTGCCCTCATCGGCGGCGGCAAAGGCGCAGGCATTGGCGCTGCTATCGGTTCTGCCGTGGGCGCAGGCGCAGGCGCTCTGATCGGTCGTCGCATGGACAAGCAGCAGGCTGAACTTGAGCGTCAGCTCGCCGAGCAGGCCAAGATCGAGCAGACCACCGACGCCAACGGCCTCCAGGCTATCAAGGTGACCTTCGACGGCGGTATCCTCTTCCCCACCAACGGCACCACCCTCAGCGCCAGCGCGAAGGCTGACCTCACCAAGTTCGCCACTTCTCTGATCCAGAACCCCGGCACCAACGTGCAGGTATTCGGCTTCACCGACAACACTGGCACCATGGCCGTCAACGAGCGTGTGGCCACAGGTCGCGCCGACGCCGTGCTCTCCTATCTGGTCAACTCCGGCGTGTCGCCCTCCCGCATCACTGCCCAGGGCGTGCCCATGGCCGACTATGTAGCATCTAACGACACCGCGGCCGGCCGTGCGCAGAACCGCCGAGTGGAGATTTACATCACTGCCGGCAAGGAGATGATCCAGCAGGCCGAGGCCGGAACGCTCCAATAATAAGACATAGATTGATTGTACACAGGGCCGCTCACCATCTGAGCGGCCCTGATTTTATATGTATTAGCAGTGGGGGTTCCCCCGTTGAGAAGAATAATGTAGCGATAACGGTCGGTTCGGCCGCGCGAGAACACCCACGTGACACCCGCCGTAGGGTCGCCACCTGTGGCGACCGCCGCAAAGGGTTAACACCCACGAAACCAACGCATTGTAGGGCCGAACGGTCGTTCGGCCGCCGATAACGCCAGACAATACCATCCACGAATCCCCCTATTGTAGGGCCGCTCGGTCGGAGCGGCCGCCGATAACGCAAGCGACGAGAATCAACGGAGCCCATGGAATGGGCGGGAGCTTGTTAGCCGCGGGCGAAAGCCCGTGGATTACAGGGGTTTATAAAATATTCCCCCTCCCCAAATTTGGGGAGGGGGTTAGGGGGTGGGGTAATCTCGCCGAGGAGCATCTTCGCGGTCGCCACAGGTGGCGACCCTACAATTTGTTGGATTCCAGGATGTTATCGGGGCTGCTCCGTGGTACAGCCCTACGTGAGGGCGATATCCCCTAGTGGTGTTTCTGCAGCCGAAGCGACCGTTCGGCCTACAATTGGGGGAAAGGGTTGTTAAAGACAAAAAAAAATCATCGCCGGACGGGAGCTGGGCTCGCGGCACGGCGATGAGTGGTTATGTTTGCTGAAATCCTTGTGTTCAAGGCTCAAGGACCGGGCGATGACGATGGGATTATTTGAGCAGATCCTTCACAGCCTCGTTGGGGACCATGTCCTCTTTGAAGACGTAAGCGCCGGACTTGGGCGACTTCACCATGCGGATCACTTTGCTGAATGTACGGCCTTCGCCAGTCTTAACGGAGGCCACGGTTTTCTTTGCCATATCGTGTGTGTGTTAAATCTTATTTGATTTCTTTGTGGATGGTCATGCGCTTGAGGATGGGGTTGTATTTCTTCA
>CAZSHV010000085.1:0-10706 GCA_964606815.1 uncultured Bacteroides sp.
TGGTTGGTGCCCATCGAGCGGATGTTGACGGTCTTGATGCCCCCCACGCCGCCGTAGTCCTTCACCTGCACGCCGGCGAAATAGCGCAGCGCGTCGGCCACGCTGTTGCTGTTGAGCCGCTGCAACTCGTCGCCCGTGAGTGTCTGCGCCGGTATGGTCTCGCGCAGGGGCTGGCGGGTGGTCACCACCACCTCGCGCAGGCTCTTGGCAGCCGTGTCAACTGGCTCTTCTGCCAGAATCCCTAATGGCAGAAGAGCTGATAGTAGAATAGTAAGAGTTGAAGCTTTCGCATTCATTTGATGAGATTTACAGATACAAAAAACACTCCCGTTTGCACTGATTGTCCATGCAAGCGGGAGGATGATGACAGTATTTGTAAATCTCGCAGCTCCCCCGCGCCGTAGCGTCGGAAGGTGGCCGCCGAGCATTTGCTCGTGATTCATAAAGACCCGTGCCCATAGTCCCGCAGGCAGATTCGATATAGCGTAAATGGCAGGTCTTCTGACTTATCCCGGACGGGCCTCGCGCCTTCCCAGTCGGTGATGACCAGTGGCAAGTGGCGAGGGGTCTGCTGCTCTTGGAGCCTTTGATGGCTCGGCGAGCGGGAATTACAGCAGCGGGTACTGTCGAGGATTCTCACCTCGTTCCCTTTTGATGCTCCGTGGGCCGCCTCTCTTGGCAGCGGAGCAACCATTTCACCGCGAAATTACAAAAAATTCCCACACCTGCAAACACTCCCCGCTCAAAAGACACTTAATCTCTCCTGATATGACACGCGGCCGCAACGAACTTGCTACCCTATAATTCGCTGATTTTGTTGACGTTATTCCTCTTCGCGGTCGCCACAGGTGGCGACCCTACCTTTTCGCCCACTCCGTGGGGCCCCATGACGTTGTAGTTGTTGACCCCCAGAGCGTTATCCCCATATAGTAGGGCCGCTTTTCGTTGCGGCCGCAGAAATCACCATCAATGAAGAACTCAATTGCCGACACGGCCCGGGAAAACAGCCTTTTGTCCCTTGACGCAATACTCGCGCTCGTTAATAAGCTTCGCCTTTACTTTTGGCCGAAAAGTTACAACACTCTTGTATCGTGGTTAAATTAAGTTAAAACCACGGCTGTTAGGGAAATTGTTTATACCTTTATCCCATAAATTACATCTTACTTACTAAATCATGAAATTGACCTTCAACATAGACTATCGCACCAACTGGGGCGAGTCGGTCTACGTGTGCGGCAGCCCCGCCGCTCTTGGCGCTGGCGACCTCAACGCCGCCGTGCGCATGGAGCTGGACGGCAACGAGCATTGGACTGCTACTGTCAAGCTGCCCGCCGCCACGAAGAAAGCCGAATACTTCTATTTTGTGCGCAACGACAACGGCTCTGTGAAGCGCGAATGGGGCAAGCCCCGCACGCTTGCTTGCACTGGTGCCGACGACTTCGCCATCTATGACCGATGGCAGGACCAACCTTGGGACAAGCCCAGCTACTCCTCTGCGTTCACCGACTGCATCTGCCACCGCGCGGCTCGCAACGAAGCCGTGGTCCCCGCCAAGGGCATGGCCACCATCAGCGTGGCAGCTCCCCTGGTTAAGGCCGACGAGGCTGTGGCCATCTGCGGCGCCAGCCCCGAGCTGGGTTCGTGGGACGTGGCCAAGGCCGTGCGCATGAGCGACGCCGACTTCCCCGTATGGACGGCCAACGTGCCCGCCGGGGCCCTCTCTGCCGGCTCGCAGTTCAAATTCCTGGTGGTGAAGCGCTCCACAGGCGCCCTCGTGGCCTGGGAGGGCGGCGAGAACCGCAAGCTGGTGGCCACCCCGGCCCCCGACGCCGCCACCATCTACGCCGGCATGCGCCTGATCAACATGCAGGCCCCCTGGCGCGGTGCGGGCACAGCCATTCCCGTCTTTTCGCTGCGCAGCGACGCCGACTTCGGCGTGGGCGATTTCTATGACCTGAAGCTGATGGTGGACTGGGCCGCCGCAACGGGCCAATCATTCATCCAGATTCTGCCCATCAACGACACTACCATGACGGGCACCTGGACTGACTCCTACCCTTACAACGCCAACTCCACCTTCGCCCTGCACCCCATGTTCCTGCGCCTGAGCGAGCTGGGCACCCTCAACGACGCCGAGCGCCAGGCTTACTTCGACGACCTGGGTCGCGAGCTCAACGGTCTGAAGGAAATCGACTACGAGCGCGTGAACAACGGCAAGAACCAGTTCACCCGCGAAATCTTCGCCCAAGAGGGCAAGAAAGTGCTGGCCAGCGCCGACTTCAAAGCCTTCCTCAAGCGCAACGCCGACTGGCTGACCCCCTACGCCGCCTTCTGCGTGCTGCGCGACCAGAAGGGCACGCCCAACTTCCTGGAGTGGGGCGAATACGCTGAATACACCCCCGAGAAAATCGCCGAATTCGTGGCGAAGAACACCTCGGCCATCAACTACGTATATTATATCCAGTACAACCTGGACAAGCAGATGCGCCACGTGCGCGACTACGCCCACTCAAAGGGCATAGCCATCAAGGGCGACATACCCATCGGCATCTCCCGCACCAGCGTGGACGCCTGGATCCAGCCCCGCCTCTTCAACCTCGGCTGCCAGGCCGGCGCGCCGCCAGATGACTTCTCTGTTCTGGGCCAGAACTGGGGCTTCCCCACCTACAACTGGGAGGAGATGAACCGCGACGGCTTCGCTTGGTGGAAGGCCCGCTTCGGCAAGATGAGCGAATACTTCGACGCCTACCGCATCGACCACGTGCTGGGCTTCTTCCGCATCTGGCAGATTCCCATGGACGCCGTGCACGGCCTGCTCGGCTACTTCAGCCCCGCCCTGCCCTTCACCCCCGAGGAGCTGCGCAACAGCTACGACTTCTGGATCGACGTCAACCTCCACACCACGCCCTACATCATGGACTACTTCCTGGGCGACTTCTTCGGCGAATACACCGACGAGGCGCGCCAGCGGTTCCTCGACAGCGTGGGCTATGGCCGCTATCGCCTAAAAGACGAGTTCAGCACCCAGCGCAAGGTGGCCGAATACTTCGCCGCCCAGCCCAAGGACGATAAGAACACCCGCCTGTGCAACGCCCTGATGGGCCTCATCGACGACGTGCTCTTCATCCCCGACCCCGACGAGCCCGGCAAGTACCACCCCCGCATCTCCGCACAGTACACATATATATACCGCTCGCTCACCGACTACGAGCGCTGGTGCTTCGACCGCCTCTACAACGACTTCTTCTACCGCCGCCACAACGACTTCTGGTATGGCAAAGCCATGTGGAAGCTGCCCCCGCTGATCGACAGCACCGACATGCTGGTGTGCGCCGAAGACCTGGGCATGATTCCCGACTGCGTGCCCGCCGTGATGAGCGCCCTGCAGATTCTCTCGCTCGAGATCCAGCGCATGCCCAAAGACCCCCACGCCGAGTTCGGCAACACGTGGAGCTACCCCTACTACTCGGTCTGCACCACCTCGACCCACGACATGGCCGGCATCCGAGCCTGGTGGGAGGAGAACCGCGACAAGACGCAGAGCTATTATAATAATGTGCTGCACGAAGGCGGAGCGGCCCCCTACTACGCCGAGCCCTGGGTGTGCGCCAAGATCCTTGACCTGCACCTGAAGTCGCCCTCCATGCTCTGCATCATCCCCCTGCAGGACTGGCTGTCGATGGACGGCAACGCACGCCGCGAGAACCCCCAGGAGGAGCAAATCAACGTGCCCGCCAACCCCCGCCACTACTGGCGCTATCGCATGCACCTGAGCCTCGAGCAGCTCAAAGCCCTCGACGGCTTCAACCACACCCTCACGTCCATGATCAAAGAGTCAGGCCGATAACCCCCGCCTGCCACATCCACCCTACAGCGGCCTCCGGAACAACCTCCGGGGGCCGTGATTTTTTATAATTTTCACATTTAATTTAAACCTTTTCGCGGCAGGGCATGTTATAATCACAAAGGAGCGAAAATCAGGCGCCCCGGTAACTAACGAGATTTAAACAACATAAAAACACTAACCTCTTAAATACAGCAACTATGAACACAGCACCTCTCCAAGGTATCAAAGTCGTAGACTTCACCGAAGTGCAATCCGGCCCTTCCTGCACACAGATGCTCGCTTGGCTCGGAGCAGACGTAATCAAAATCGAGCGTCCCGGCGTGGGTGACGCCACCCGTAAGGAACTTCAGTTCAATCCTGACCTGCCCAGCTACTACTACCTGCAGCTCAACAGCGACAAGAAGTCCCTCACCCTCGACGCTAAAACTCCCGATGGCAAGGCCATCCTCACCAAGCTCATCCAAGGCTGCGATATCTTCGTCGAGAACCTGCACCCCGGTGCAATGGACAAGCTCGGCTTCTCTTGGGAGGTCGTTCATCAGCTCAACCCCCGCTGTATCTACGGCACGATCAAGGGTTTCCCCCTTTCGTCAAAATATAAAGACCTTAAGGCCTACGAGCCTGTGGCTCAGGTGACCGCAGGCGCTGCAACCACCACCGGTTGGTACGAAGGCGAATACAACATTCCTACCCAGAGCGGCGCAGCCCTCGGTGACTCCAACACCGGTATGCACCTTCTGATCGGCCTTCTCGCTGCTCTGCAGCAGCGTGAGCGCACCGGCGAGGGATGCTACGTCTACCAGTCCATGCACAACGCATGTCTTAACCTCTGCCGTATCAAGACCCGTGACCAGCTCACCCTGGACAAGATCGGATACCTCACCCAGTTCCCGCAGTATCCTAACGGCAAATTCGGCGACTGCGTGCCTCGCGCCGGTAACATCGAGGGCGGCGGCGTCCTTGGTTGGACATACAAATGTAAGCCCGCAGGCGGCTACGACACCGAGCTCGACGCTAACAACTACGTCTACATCATCCTGCAGCGCGGCGCTAAGGACTTCGAGCTCTTCTGCCAGGCCACTGGCTTCACCGATTGGCTCACCAATCCTGACTTCAACACCGCTGACGCCCGCGACCGCCACAAACAGGAAATCTACGCCCGCATCGGCCAGTGGACGGCCGACAAGACCAAATACGAGGTCACCGAGATCCTCGGCAAGGCAGGCGTGCCTGTAGGCCCCGTGCTCTCCACCAAGGAGATCATGACAGACGAGTCGCTCTACGACGGCAACACCCTCGTAAAGATCAACCAGGGCGGCGAAATCGGCGAGTTCGTGACTGTGGGTTGCCCCTTCACGATGTCCAACTACCAGCCTACCTACGGCCCCGCTCCTTCGCTGGGCGGCAACACCGACGAGGTCCTGACCTCTCTGGGCTACACCGCAGACCAGATCGCGGAGTTCGCGAAGAACGGTACCACCGCTCCGCTGCCCAAGACCCCCGAGGCTCCCGCAGCAGCAACTACCGCTAAATAAGCACACATAAATTCTCATTCCCTATAATCCAAGGCGAGGGGGCAGAGGCCACGCGTCGCTCCTCCTCGCCCTTCTTATTTCAACTCAAAAACACGTTCAACATTTAACCAAAACACGATTACTATGAACACCCCCGCATCCACACCCAACACTGCGGCTGCCCCCAAGTTCCCGGAGCAAGTCACCGGTATGTATATCCTCGCCGAGGCTCTGCGCCGCATCGGCATCACTGATGTCTACGGCCTGGTTGGTATCCCTGTCACCGAGACCGCTTTCGCCATGCAGAAGCTCGGCATCAATTATTACGGCTTCCGCTTCGAGCAGCAAGCCGGTATGGCAGCTGCCACCCACGGCTATCTGACCAAGACCCCTGGCGTGCTCCTCACCGTCTCCTCCCTGGGCTTCCTCAACGGCCTCACCGCCACCACCAACGCCACCGTCAACTGCTATCCTATGATACAGATCTCCGGTGCGTCCGACCCCACGATGGTCGACATGGACATGGGCACCTACGAGCAGCTTGACCAGTTCAACACAGCCAAGCCTCTGGTGAAAGCAGCCTTCCGCTGCTCGCACGCCAAGGACATCCCCCAGGCAGTGGCCCGAGCATACCGCGCAGCAGTGAGCGGCCGTCCCGGCGGCGTCTATATCGATATGACCACCCCCGCCCTGGCTGAGATCATGGATGCTTCTGAAGCTGAGAAACTCTTCTACACCCCCGTTGACCCCGTCACCGCTTACGCCCCCAACCAGGCATCCGTAGACCGCGCCGTGGAGCTCATCGCCTCCGCTAAGCGCCCCGCAGTGCTTCTTGGTAAAGGCGCTGCCTACGCCCAGGTCGACGATAAGATCAAGACCCTGATCGAGACCTATAAGATTCCTTACCTGGCCATGTCTATGGCAAAAGGTCTGATGCCCGACGCCGGCGAATATTCCGCCCTGTCTTGCCGCTCCGACATCATGGAGAAGGCCGACGTGGTGATCGTCATGGGCGCCCGCATCAACTGGATGCTATCCTTCGGCCGCGGCAAGTGGAACCCCGACGTCAAGTTCGTGCAGCTCGACGTGCAGCCCACCGAGATTGACCGCAACGTGCCCATCGCAGCTCCTGTGGTAGGCGACCTCGGCCTATCGCTCGACGCTATCCTGGCCGGCCTCAAGGGCAAGACAATGTCTGCAGACCCCGCTTGGCTCGCCTCCCTGCAAGCCGAGACTAAGGCCAAGAACGCCAAATTCCAGGCCCGTCTGGCCGACGCCGCCAAGGCTTCGCCCATGACCCACTGGACCGCCCTGGGCGCCATCAAGCCCATCCTCGAGGCTAACCCCGACGTGATCCTCATCAACGAGGGCGCTAACACCCTCGACGACACCCGCGACACCATCGACATGGCTCTGCCTCGCCACCGCATTGACTGCGCATCCTGGTCGATCATGGGTATGGGCATGGGCTCAACCATCGGCGCTGCCGTGGCCACCGGCAAGAAGGTTGTGGCAATCGAAGGCGACTCCGCATTCGGATTCTCCGGCATGGACTTCGCCACCATCAGCCGCTACAAACTGCCCTGCACCGTGGTGATCTTCAACAACGGTGGTATCTACAACGGCGTGGGCGTAGACCCCGGCAACCCCGACGGTCTGGCTCCTACCACCCTCGATATCAACGCCCGCTATGACAAGATAGCAGAGGCCTTCGGCGCCGACGCTTACTACGTCGCCACCCCCGAGGAGCTCTCCGACGCCCTCACCAAGTCTATCGCCGCCGGTCGTCCGTCGATCATCAACGTGCAGCTCGCCGCTGACTCCGGCGCAGAGAGCGGCCACATCGGCTACCTCAACCCCGCTCCCCTTATCCAGTACACCGTCTAATCATTCTGGCAAGAACATAATATCCCTGCGGGGCTCCGGCCCCGCAGTTTCCCCTACCCTCACCTAATTTCTCACTTTTAAACTATTATTTATGGAACATGTGATATTATACGCAATCGTCCCGATCATCGTGGTGATGCTTGCCGGATTCATTGCCGGAAAAAAGGGCGCGTTCACTGGCGACGACTCTAAGAAATTCAACAAGGTGGTGCTCGACTTCGCCCTCCCCGCAGCCCTCTTCGTATCAATCGTGCAGGCCTCGCGCGAAGACCTGATGAAGGACCTCAACCTTACCATCGTCTCCACCATCGGTATCATGGCCTGCTTCATGCTGGTATACTTCGTCTTCAGATACTGCTTCAAGAAGAACACCGGCGCTGACGCCGCAGTATCGGCCCTGATCAGCGGCTCGCCCACTATCGGCTTCCTCGGATTCGCCGTGCTGGAGCCTATCTTCCTCGCAGATCCTTATAACTACAACATCACCACCGTGGCCCTCGTCGTCGCTATCGTCGGCATCGTGGTCAACGCCATCGGCATCCCTGTGGGCCTGTCTCTGATGAACTCCTCGCTGGAGAAGCAGAACCCCGGCTCCACAAAGAAAGAGAGCGCCTGGAAGCCTGTGCTCCACGCCCTTATGCAGCCTGTGGCTTGGGCTCCTATCCTCGCTGTGGTCTGGGTGCTCGTCGGAATTCCATGGCCCAAAGAGCTTAGCCCTTCCTTCGACCTGATCGCTAAGGCTAACGCCTCCATGGCTGTCTTCTCGGCCGGTATCACCCTCTCGGCCATCAAGGTCACCCTCAACTGGCAGGCTGTGCTCGGCTCTATCATGAAGATGATCGTAATGCCTGCCGTGGTGCTCGCTCTCGGTCTCCTCTTCCACATGGATCCCGCTAACCTCCGAATGCTCGTCGTGGCTGCCGCCCTTCCCCCTGCTTTCTCTGGTATCATCATCGCAGACGAGTACAACACCTACGTGGCCACCGGTACCTCATCCCTTACCCTGTCAGTGATCCTATTCATCGGATTCTGCCCCCTGTGGATCTGGCTTACCAACCTCGCCATCGCAGCCTTCTAAACCAGGCTCTCCGATAAGAACGTTTTACAGGCGCGCGACCCCTGACGGGTCGGGCGCCTGCTGCGTTTGTTTGCTATGTTGGGATTTTTTCGTATATTCGCGAAAATACGACTCCTCATCGACATGAAATCCCGAATCTCCTTAAGCAAATTCTCCCTGTGGCTCACTGCCATAATCGACGTGGCTATGTTCGCCGCATGCATCTGCACCGTCCGCGAGCCCTGGGCCTTCGCCGCATGCCTGGCTATATACATCATCCTTATCGTGGCCACCCTGTTCTGGGGCGCAGCCTATATCGAAGCCACGCCCAAACAAATCATCCTGGGCAGCCTGCTGCGCAGCAAAAAGATACCGATGAGGCGAGTCGTCAGCGTCGAGCCTTTCAAGCCCACAATGGGCGCCATCCGCATATGCGCCTCCGGTGGCTACGTGGGCTACTGGGGCATCTTCCGCGAAGGCGACATCGGCCGCTACTACGGCTTCTACGGCAAAGACAGCGACTGCTTCCTGGTGCGCATGGACAACGGCAACAAATACGTGCTCGGCTGCAAAGACCCCGCCTCGATGATTGCCTACATCCAATCCCAGATCCACCCCGCCAAAGCCTGACGCTCCCCCAATCCCCCTCCCCGAAATTTCCCCGAATTGTAGGGCCGAAAGTTCGTTTCGGCCGCGATAACGTCAACGACGACGATCAAATTGTAGGGCCGTTCGGAGCGACCGCCTGCGTATAGCTCAGGTAGCTATTTTAGCTACTTTAGCTAAAAGCCAGCTCACATTTGCTATCCCCCTCCACAAAACACAAGCGGGCGACTACCGTAACGCAATCGCCCGCCGTTGTATACGGTGTCTAAGGCTTATCCGCACTTGGAGGTGCCGCAGCTGGTGCAGATGAGGCAACCCTCCTGGTAGATGAGTGTCTCGTTGCCGCAGTTGGGGCAACGCTGTCCGCTGGCCTTGGTGCCGTTGGGCAGGTACTTCTTCAGCGCGCGCTCCACGCCCATCTTCCACGTGTTGATGCTCTGGCTGTCAAGCTCCAGCGAGCTCACGAGCTTGAGCACCTGGTCTATAGGCATGCCGTAGCGGAGCACGCCGGAGATGAGCTTGGCATAGTTCCAGAACTCGGGGTTGAACTTATCGCTCAGGCCCTCGATGGTGGTCTTATAGCCGCGCTTGTTCACGAACTGGAAGTCGTAGCGCTTGCTGCCGTCGGGGTTGAAAGCTTTGACGATTTTGCCGCGGGTCACGGACTTGGGCAGGAAGAGGCCCTCCTCGTCATCGGCCAGACCGGTGAAGATTTCGTAGGGGCGACCGTCGATCAGGCCCACGAAGGCGATCCACTTCTCCTTATTGTTCTGGAAGCGCACCACGTCAGCGTCGAGCTCAATGGGACGCTTGGCCACATGGGGCTGAATCTCAGGCTGGGGCTCGGCAGGCTTTTTCTCCAGGGCCACGAGCACACCCGAGCGGCTGCCGTCGCGGTACACGGTGCAACCCTTGCAGCCCTCTTGCCAGGCCGTGGTGTAGAGGCGCGCCACTGTCTCCTCGCTCACATCGGCGGGGAGGTTGATGGTGACGGAGATGGAGTGGTCCACCCATTTCTGCACAGCTCCCTGCATGCGCACCTTCTCAAGCCAATCAATATCGTTGGCGGTTGCTCCGGCGTAGGGTGAACGAGCCACGAGGTCGTTGATCTCCTCCTGCGTGTAGTCCTGGCGCTCCGGGATACCGTTGACGCGCATCCACTCGATGAATTTGGGGTGGTAAACGGTGTACTCCTCGAAAGCGTCGCCGGTCTCGTCGACGTAGTCCACGCGCACGGAGGCGTCGTTGGGGTTCACCTTGCGGCGACGCTTGTATACGGGCATGAACACGGGCTCGATGCCGGAGGTGGTGCGCGTCATCAGCGAGGTGGTGCCGGTGGGAGCAATCGTAAGGCATGCGATGTTGCGACGGCCATGCTTCACCATGCGCTCGTAGAGCTCGGGCGAAGCCTCGCGCAAGCGAGCGATGTAGGGGTTGTCCTTCTCGCGCTCGGCATCAAACACCTCGAAGGCTCCGCGCTCGGCAGCCATGTCAACGCTCGAGCCATAGGCGGCGAGAGCCAGGGCGCGATGCACGCTCACAGAGAAAGCCGTGGCCTCCGGAGTGCCGTACTTATAGCCCAGGGCGGCCAGCATGTCGCCCTCGGCCGTGGTGCCCACACCCGTGCGACGACCCTTGAGAGTCTTGGTGCGAATCTTCTGCCAGAGGTTGCGCTCGGCAGCCTTTACCTCCTCGGTCTCGGGGTCCTCGTCGATTTTGGAGAGGATGGTCTCGATTTTCTCCATCTCCAGATCGATGATGTCGTCCATGATGCGCTGGGCGCGCGCCACATGCT
>CAZSHV010000086.1:0-10667 GCA_964606815.1 uncultured Bacteroides sp.
GTCAAGTACACTCCCTCATCACACGAACAACTCTGCTCAATGGCTGACCGCCTCAACGTTAACATATTTTATGGGACAGGCTCTTAAACAACTGCTGCACAGCATCCGCGCCTTCGCGGCGCGCTGGTGGCCCCTGGCCCGACGCGGAGGGGCCGGCGACTACCGCCCGCGCAAGCGCTACCGTCTGAGTCTGGACCGCACCAGCACGCTCAGCCGCCTGGCCAGCGTGCAGGGGTCGAAGACGAAGATGATCCTCCTTGCCTTGGCTGCCTTCGTGGTGTGCTGCGGCGTGTGGCTTTCGCTTTTCATCTACACCCCGGCTCGCAACCTGCTGCCCGCGCGGTTCACCAGCGATCTGGCCGACCGATATGCCGACATGTCGATGCGCCTTGACTCCGTGGCCGAAGCCACGCGCCTTTACGAGGCCTACGCGCGCAATCTGCGCAGCATCCTAGGCGACAGCCTGCCCCCCTCGCAGGCGACGACCGCCCGAAGCATACCCGACCTGCAAGACATCCCGCTCGACCAGCTTATTACGGCCAGCGACGCCGAGCGCCAGTTTGTGGCGGCCTACGACGATGCCGAGCGATACAACCTCTCCGTGCTCTCGCCCATCGCCGCGGAGGGCATGACCTTCTATGCCCCCGTCAGCGGCGTGGACGCTCGCCCCGTGGAGGCCGACGTGCCCAGCGTGGAGATAGCCGCCGGCAAGTCCACGCCCGTTTCGGCCGTCTACCGCGGCACGGTGGTGAGCAGCCAGTTCGTGGCCGGGCGCGGCACCACGGTGGTGATTCAGCACCCCAACGACTTCGTGAGCCTCTACAGCGGCTTGGCGCAGACCTTCGTGAGCCGCGGCGCCAAGGTGCGCGCCGGCGAGCGCCTGGGCATGGCCAACGGCGAGCTCTACCCCCTCACCTTCGAGCTCTGGCACAACGGCTCCCCCCTCCAGCCCGAGGAATACATCGCATTTTGATACGCCTTCGTTTCATTATATGAAATATAATTTGTAATTTTGCAACAGAAATAATACACTGTCAGAATGAGAATAATTGCAGAACGTACTATCCGCGAATATTACGAAAAGAACCCGCAGGCAAAGACAGCATTGGAAGATTGGGTAACAATTGTAAAGAAATCGCAATGGCACTGTTTTGCAGACATTAAGTCCACATTCAACTCGGTGGACTATGTAGGGAATCAACATTATGTATTCAATATCAAGGGAAACGATTATCGCATAGTAGTTGTTATCAAGTTTACCCCACAGTTTGTTCTTATTCGCTTCATCGGTACTCACAAGGAGTATGATAGAATTGATTGTTCCACTATATAAAAAATGCAAGTATGACTAAGATAGAGAACGAAATGCAGTATCAGGTTGCACTCAAGCGAGTAGAGGAGTTGATGCTTGGGTTGCCAGAAGACACCCCGGAAAATGACCCTCAGATGGTTGAGTTGACTCTCCTGGGAAACTTGGTTGCTGATTACGATGAGGAGCATTACCCAATAGGTAAGCCATCAATGATAGAAGTCATTAAGCTGCGAATGTATGAAATGGGACTGACTCAATCTGCACTATCAAAGCTGCTCGGTATCAATCCTGCGAGAGTATGTGAATACCTTTCGGGGAAAAGACAGCCAACCCTTGCTCAGGCACGGACGATAAGTCTAAAACTTAATATTGACCCAGCCATTGTGCTCGGGGTATAATAGCTTGAGCCATAATATCTGTTAACGCCGAGGCGGAAGCGGAGTCTAAAATAATTTCTTATTAAACTATGGCGGGGTTGGGGATTTTTAGTTAACTTCGCGTGGTTCGCGGCCGATGCGCGCCGCGGGCCGCTAATCCTATTTCAATACCCGGCTATGAAATTCATCCACACTTCTGACTGGCACCTGGGCGCGACGCTGCGCAGCCACGACCGCGCCGAGGAGCATAAGCATTTCTTCACCCAACTGGCCCAGTTGGCTGCCCGCGAGCAGCCCGACGCGCTGCTGCTCAGCGGCGATGTCTACGACAACCCCGTGCCGTCGGCCGCCGCGGCCGCTCTGTTCGAGAGCGCTGTGCTGCAGCTGCGCGACGCCGCGCCGGGTATGCGCATCATCGTAATAGGCGGCAACCACGACTCCGGCAGCCGCGTGGAGCAGTTCCGCACGCTGCTGGCCCGCGAGGGGGTGACGGTGATAGGCAATTTCACGAAGGTGGACGGATGCATTGACCCATCGCAGTTTATCGTGGACCTGGGCGCGGCAGGCGTGGTGGCTGCAGTGCCGTACATCAACCCTGTCTTCTACCCCGACGCCGCGGAGGCTAAGACCCTGCGCCAGCGTGAGCGCGCCTTCTTCCGCAGCGTCTACGCCCAGGCCGGCGAACTTGCCGGCGAGCGGCCCGTGGTGGCCATGGCCCATCTGGCCGTCACCACCTCCGCCACGCTGCTCGGCGAGAAAACCGGCGGTCTGGACTACAACAACTTCACCGAGCTTGAAAGCCTCTACGACTACCTGGCCTTGGGCCACATACACCGCCCCGGCATGGTGGGCTCCCGCGCCGCGTACTGCGGCAGCCCCATACCCATATCCTTCGCCGAAGACCATCCACACTATGTATACGTGGTTGAGGTCGGCGCCCGAGGAGGCGAGCCCGTAGTGGAGCAGGTGGAAATGGAGCAGCTTCGAGGCATACTCACCGTCGAATGCGAGAGCGTGGACGAAGCCGAGAAGGAGCTCGCGCTCCTGAAGGACGACTGCCGCTGCTATGTGCGCGTGATGTTGCCGGCCGACGCCACGGTGCCCGTCGATGCCAACGACCGCTGCGCAGCCGCTGCCCAGGGGCGCGAGTGGCTGTTCTGCGGCTGCTTCAAGGCCGAAGCGTCCGTGAGCGCTGCAGCCATCGACGAGGCCGAGGCTATGGACGTCGACGACTTCAAGCGCGTGTCGCCCCGCGAGGTGGCCCGCATGGCCCTTGAGAGCGAGGGCTGCGAGGACATCGACGAGCTCCTCGCCCTCCTTGACTCCGTTATTAACCAGACAGAAACTACCTGCTGCGATGAAAATTCTTAATCTGAAGATACACAACATGGCGTCAATCATCGACGCCACCGTCGACTTTGAGAACGGCCCGCTGGGCAACAACGCCCTCTTCCTCATCACCGGCCCCACGGGCGCCGGCAAGTCGACGATACTCAACTGTTTATGCATAGCCCTTTATAACACTGCCCCGGCCATCGTGGCCTATACCAAGCGCGGGCAGGTGGACAGCAACAACATGCGCCTTTCAAGCCCCGCCACGCTGATACGCCACGGAGCCAAGGACGACAAGGCCATAAAGCAGGCCGCGTGGATCGAGGTGACCTTCATCGGCGTAGACCACATGCGTTACACGGCCCGCTGGATGGCCCACCGGAAGAACAAGCGCAGGGACAGGCATGTCGTGGAATATGAAATAACCCGCACCCTGCAATGCGGCGAGCATGAGGATAAGATCTCGCCCAAGCGCGACGCCCTCGACGATAAGCTGGGGTTGAACTACGACCAGTTCACGCGCACGGTGGTGCTGGCGCAGGGCAAATTCTCAGAGTTTCTGTCGGCCGACGATGCCATCAAGGCCCAGCTGCTTGAGGAAATCACCGGCACGGAGGAATTCTCTAAAATCGGCGCTCGCGTCTATGAGAAAACCTCGGAAAAGACCCGCGAGCGCGATTTGCTCATGGCCGAGATCCGCGGAGCGGAGCTGCTCACCCCAGAGCAAGAAGATGAGCTGCGCACACAGGCACGAGACCTGCTGACACAGATAGAATCGCTGAACAAGGCCAAATCGGCCACCGATACCGCCGTGCAATGGCTTGACAACCAGGCCCTCTACACCGCGAGCGAAGCGAGCACCAAGGCCGACCTCGACAAAGCCCAGGCCGACCTTGCTGCCCCGCAGGCCCTCAGCGACAAAGCCGAGGTGAAAGCCTTCGACGATACCGCGGCGGCCCGCACTGCGCTGGCATCCCTGCGCTCCAACGAATCTTCGCTTGACAAGAACGCAAAAGCCACCGAGCAACTGCTTCTCGACGAGATGCCCACACTACTGGCCGCTCTGCAATGGCTCGAAGAGGACACTGCAAATAAGAAAGCCCGCGCCGCAGAGGTGGACGTCCTCATTGCTGCCGACAAGCCCAATGCCGAGGCGTACGTAAACGTGGCCGATGCCAAAGCGAAGGCCAAAACGATTGCCCAGCTCCTCGATGCGGCCGCCACTCAGCGCACGAATATCGAAACGTTGGAGGCCAAAACAAAGGGCTTGGTGTCTGCCCAGTCCGACGCCCAGACCGCCAACGACAATGCCGCGAAGGCGCTTCAGGATGCCAAAGACAAAGCCGAGGCGTGCTCCAAGGCCGTGAAGGCATACAATATTGAGGAAATATCCGACCGGCTTTCGACGCTGAACAATCGCCTCTCGGCCATCAGCAATGCCCGCACCCTGGCCGAGCAGCGAAAGGGCGTTGAGGATACTCTTGCGGCGGAGCAGACCGAGCTCGACCGTCTGAACGGGGAAATAGAGACGGCACAATCATCCCTTAACACCGACAATGAGAACCTGCCTAACCTTGAGAATACAAGCAAAATAGCACAAAGTGTGCTGGAGTCCCACCAGACTCTCAGCGACAACATAGCCGAAATCCGTCGCAAGATGGCCTCCGAAGACCGTTGCCCGCTCTGCGGCACCCAGCACGTGCTCCCGCTTGCCGACGAGGTGATGGCCGAGCACTTGCGAGAAGCCTCCGATAAGGCGCAAAAGGCCAAAGATGCGGTGGATGAAACTCGCAAGCGAATCACTACGACCGAGACAGCGCTGAAGGAAAAAAGACGCTCAAAGACGCAGCGCGAGAACCACATCAATCAGCTGAAGGACAATATCTCGGGCTACGACGAGAAAATCTCAGTTGCCCTCGCCTCCGCCGGCGTCGCAAGCCTCGACGAGCTCGATGCCTTGGAGACCGAACTCAAGGACAAGCAGAACAAGGCCAAATCAGAATCGACCAACGCCCAGACGGCGGTGAACAACCTCGCCTCGGCCAACAATGAGCAGGCTACTGCCCAGGATGCAGCAGACAAGGCTGCCGAAAAGTTGCGTGCGGCGCAAAATGCCGTAAATGACAATTCCCGCCTTATAAACGATGCCAAAAACAAGGAAAAGGATGCGAAGGATAGTGCCGACGCTGAATTCCAGGCCCTGCTCGCGCTCTTGCCAAAGGGAATGACCGAAGATGCGAAGGTTGAAGGCGCGGAGCAGCTTGCCGCAGATTTCGCGGATGCAGCCAAGCGTTACAATGACCTTTGCAATGAGGCAAATAATCTGAGCAACGCTATCACGGAGCAGGATAGAGTGATAAATGCCGTCTCGTCCACCCTCACCCCGCTCAAGGACAAAGCCGAGGCTGAGGCTCAAGAGCCATTCGAGGACAAGGAGTTAGAGCAGAAGACCAGTGCTCTGGGTCTTAAGTTGGCCTCCATGCAAGGCCAGGCCAAGCAGCTAAGCGACGCGGCCGACAAGGCGCGCCGGGAGCTGAACGACTGCCTGGCGGCTCTGCCCGACGTCACCACCGAGGTGCTCGACCGTCTATCCGCCCGCAGCGAGCAGATATCGCAGGCTCGCCAACGCATGCAGCAGCTCAGCACCAGCTTGGCCCAAGCCGAGGGCGCGCTGCGTCAGGCCACCGACGTGCTCAATGGGCATGCAGAAAAGCGCCCGCAGATGGAAGAGGAACCCGACGTCGAGGCTCTGCGCGAGAAAGCCCTCTCGCTTGCTTCCGAGCTTGAAAAATTAATCGCCGAAAAGAGCGGCATCGACACGCGCCTGCGCGAGAACGCCGACCGCGCGGCGGCCGTGGCAGACAAGAGCGGAGAACTCGAAAAGCTGAACCGCGAATGGCATCTGTGGAAGAAGCTCAACGATGTGGTGGGCGGCAACGGCGGCGTGAACTTCCGCAACGTGGCCCAGCTCTTCGTGCTGCGCGCGCTGCTAAACAAGGCTAACCATTATTTGCAGGGATTCTCGCACCGCTACCGCTTTGTGGAGAACGGCAAGCAGCTCACCATCAGCGTGATGGACTCCGAGCAAGCGGGTGCCGTTCGCCCCGTCACTTCATTGTCGGGCGGCGAGACGTTCATCGTGTCGTTGGCCTTGGCCCTGGGTCTTTCGGCCATCAACGCTCACCAGATACACGTGGAGTCGCTGTTCATCGACGAGGGTTTCGGCTCGCTATCCAGCGACTGCCTGGACATGGTGCTCACGGCCCTGCAAACGCTGCACGGCGGCGGCAAGCGCAGCGTGGGCATCATCAGCCACGTTGAGGCGATCAAAGACCGCATCCCCACGCAGGTGGTGGTGAGCAGCGGGGGCGCCAACAACTCCACCATCACGGTGAAAGGGTAAAAAAACGCAAGACTCTCTGGTGTTGACAACGCCAGAGAGTCTCATTTTCATTGAACGAAAAATCCTTCGAAAGAAAGATCTTCATCCAAATCCGGCCAATGAATGCCAAAGTGCGACAACACAAAATTACTGCGCTGCGCTTGCGATGCATTCCCCAAACGGGAATAATCCGCAAACCGCTCTTGGCCGCATCTGCCATCGTTAAGCTCTATACAGATAGAAGAATCCGTTAGCTATATATTTTTAACATCATCGCGGTTCATCTTAGCGTTGCTTCCGAGAGATGTAATTTGGCTGTTTATGTTAGTCTTGGCCTTCGCTGCCGGCGAACTCCATTAGGAAGGCTTTGATGAAGGCGTCGATGTCGCCGTCCATCACGCCGCCCACGTCGCTGGTCTGGAAGTTGGTGCGGTGGTCTTTCACGCGGCGGTCGTCGAAGACGTAGGAGCGGATCTGAGAGCCCCACTCGATTTTCATCTTGCCGGCCTCCACCTTGGCCTGCTCCTGCATGCGGTGCTCCAGCTCCTTCTCGTAAAGGATGCTGCGCAGGTGGCGCAGGGCGTTCTCTTTGTTCTTGGGCTGGTCGCGGGTCTCGGTGTTCTCGATCAGGATTTCCTCTTTCTCGCCCGTGTAGGGGTCGGTGAACTGATATCGCAGGCGCACGCCGGACTCCACCTTGTTCACGTTCTGACCGCCGGCGCCGCCCGAGCGGAAGGTGTCCCACGACAGTAGCGCAGGCTCGATCTTCACCTCGATGGTGTCGTCGATCAGCGGGGTGACGAAGACGGAGGCGAACGATGTCATGCGCTTGCCCTGTGCGTTGTAGGGCGACACGCGCACCAGGCGGTGCACGCCGTTCTCGCTCTTGAGGTAGCCGTAGGCGAAGGCGCCCTCGATGTTGATGGTGCACGATTTGATGCCAGCCTCGTCGCCTTCGAGCAGGTTGGCGATGGAGGTTTTGTAGCCGTGCTTCTCGCACCAGCGCAGATACATGCGCATGAGCATCGAGGCCCAGTCCTGGCTCTCGGTGCCGCCGGCGCCGGAGTTGATTTTCAGCACAGCGTCCATCTTGTCCTCCTCGCGGCGCAGCATATTCTTAAGCTCAAGGGCTTCGATTTGGTCTAAGGCGCGGGCATAGAGCTGGTCAAGCTCGTCCTCCTCGATCAGGCCTTCCTTCACGAATTCAAATCCGGCCTCCACCTCGCCGACGGCGGCCTCGACATCGTGGTACGAGTCCAGCCACTGCTGCAGCTCCTTGACCTTCTTCATCTGCGCGCGGGCAGAGTCAGGATTCTCCCAAAATTCGGGGGCATGGGTGCGCAGCTCCTCCTCTTCCACTTGTATCTTCTTATTGTCAATATCGAGGTATCTGCGCAAGGCCGACACGCGCTCCTGGGCATCCTTCAGCTGGTCCTGTGTGATCATATATTATAAGTATGTGAGGGTTCAACAATTATTCTTCCGCGAAGTTACGAATTTTTCCGTAACTTCGCGCTATGGCAAAGAAAAAGAAGACTTCACCCCGCGCCCCGCGTCGCCGCTGGCCTCTGTGGCTGGCCATCGGGGCTATTGTTATAATCGCCGCGGCTGTCGGCGCGTATCTTTGGGCCGGCAAGACCTACCAGGGCGAGCGCGTGCGTGTTTACATCCCGGCCGGAAGCACCGACCAGGCCGTCGCGGACTCTCTGCGCTCGGCCTTGGGCACCGACTACGGCAGCCGCGTGGCCGCTCTGCTGCGCCTGCAGGGCTACAGCCCGCGGACTGCACGCGGGTCCTACGCGGTGGAGCCTGGTTCGAAGGCCCTAACGGTGAGCCGGAACATAGCGCGCGGCCGCCAGACTCCGGTGAAGATTGTCTTCAACAATGTGCGCACGCTCCAGCAGCTTGCGCAGCGTGTGTCGGCGCGCATGGATTTCTCAGAGTCCGACTTTATCGCGGCGTGCGATTCAGTGCTTCCTGAGCTCGGGTTCAAAGGTCGCGCCGAGTATCCCGCGGCGTTCTTGCCCGATAGTTACGAGGCTTATTGGACTGAGTCGGCTCCGGCCGTGGTGAAGTTGCTGGCTGCATATCGCAATAAGTTTTGGACCGACCAACGCCGCGAGCAGGCCCGCGCTCTGGGCCTGACGCCAGTGCAGGTGGCCACGGTGGCGTCAATCATCGAGGAGGAGACGGCCAAGGCCGACGAACGCCCCAAAGTGGCGCGCCTTTACCTCAACCGTATAAAAAAAGGAATGCCCCTGCAAGCCGACCCGACGGTGAAATTCGCCGTGGGCGACTTCAGCCTGCGCCGCATCCTGGCCAAGCACCTGCAGACGGAGTCACCGTATAACACCTATCGCCACGCGGGCATGCCCCCGGGCCCCATTCGCGTGGCCGAACGTCAGGCCATCGATGACGTGCTCAACGCCCCCGCGCACGGCTATCTATATATGTGCGCCAAGGAAGACTTCTCCGGTTACCATAACTTCGCCACCGACTACGCCACACACCTGGCCAACGCCCGCCGCTATCAAGCCGAACTCAACAAACGCGGCATCAAGTAAATCTGAGCATGCGGTAATACCGCATGTTGGATGCAACCGTAATTACGTTGGCAACTTAAAAGAATTGAAATGTATAGTGTTGAAGACTGGGAGTGGCTATCGGACACCCCCGAGGAGTTTGAGGAGGCTATCAAAAACGCCCTCACTCCCAATGAGAAAGAATTCTTTGTGAAGATGCGTTCTAAAGAACTCTTTGAGATTGCCGCAAGTAATGACGTACTAATGAGTGACAGTGACAATCCTGATAAACTCTATATACTAAGAGTGGGCTCAGACGACATCCTTATAGGTCGTGACATAGAGCACCCTAAGGACTCTCCTTCTCCCGAAGAATATGCAGGCCTCTTCCTTGCTCTGAAGCAAAATATTTCGCACTTCGTTGGCCGGAACATAACCCTCCTGGAATGGTTACGAGAGCGCGACTTCAATGGTATCAAATACGACCAAAACAACGACCTAAAGTGATATTGATTCTTACGCATGTGAGTTCACTTCTCATCGAGACTGCGATACGGAAAACAATTCCACTCAGCGCCTACTACTTCAGCAAGTCGCTGTCCTGGGACAAGCGGCCCTAAAAGGTCATATTCGCGGACGCTCAAAATGAGTGTCCCTTCATCCATCTTGGCAATTACATGAACTATAAAAAGGAGCCGCGGGGTGAGGCCGCGGCTCCTTTGTGCAAGCTGAGTAAGGAAGGAGGGTAATTGGCGCGCCCCTCACCTGCGCGCGATATTATTTGTCGAGGTGCTCGTAGCGGAGCGTCATGGTGGGCTGGTCGCACACCTCGGCGGGACCGAAGTACTGGATGGGGCCGGGGTAGATGTAGCAGGTGTTCATGGCCCACTGGTCGCGCTGCTGGGCGAACTTCTGGAAGGGAGCACCGTCGAGGCGCACGAGTGCCTTCTGGATCACGGGCTTGTCCTTACCGTTGCGGCGCTCGATGTTCATCATCATGGTGATGGGCACACCGCCAGCGCGCCACTGCACGGAGGGGCGCACCAGGTCGCGGACGCTGGAGAGGTAGCCGGTGACGCCGGCCTGGATAAGGCAGGAGGCGTTGTAGCCGAGGGCGTAGCAGTAGTCGGCGTCGAAGTTGGAGGGGTCGGCGCAGCGGCCTTCGTAGCCGAAGAAGTGGTGGAGGGCAGAGAACTTGCCGGCGTATTTGCCGTCCTTTCTCATCAGTTCAAGGCGCTCAGCCACCATCTGCGAGAGGAGCTTCTCGGTCTCGATGAGCGACACCTGGACGTTGCCGTGGGGGTCGCGGTCGAGGGTGAGCTGCATGGCCACAGTGCGGGGCAGAGACTTGTAGGTAACGGCGTTTTCGGGAGTGAGGAGGGAGACAACCATGTCGTAAAGCTCGTCGTGAGTGGCGCACTTTTCTATCTCTTTGGCGTGCTCAGAATCCTCGGAGAGGAGGTCGTTGAGCTGGGCGATGAGCTTGCTGACGGCGGGGATGAACTCGATCAGGCCCTCGGGGATGAGGGCGGTGCCGTAGTTGTTGCCTTCCTCGGCGCGGCGGGCCACGATGCCGGCGATGTAGTCAACCACATCGTCGAGCGAGAGGTTCTTGGCCTGCACTTCCTCGGAGATGATGCAGATGTTGGGCTGGGTCTGCAGGGCGCATTCCAGGGCGATATGGCTTGCGGAGCGGCCCATGAGCTTGATGAAGTGCCAGTATTTCTTAGCGGAGTTGCAGT
>CAZSHV010000087.1:0-10494 GCA_964606815.1 uncultured Bacteroides sp.
GCGATCCACCAGTCCTTTACGGATGCCTTCGCGCATCTCGTCCTCGGTGAGGTGGTCAGACTCGAAGAATTTCTCCATCAGCGCCTCGTCGTTTTCAGCAGCGGCTTCCACCAGGGCTTTGTGCAGCTCCATGGCTTTGTCCATCTCCTCGGCTGGGATCTCGTCGATGGTGGGCTTGCCGCCTTCGGGGCCCCAGGTGTAACGCTTCATCAGCAGCACGTCGATGAACGAGTTGAAGCCCGGGCCGCACTCCAGGGGATACTGGATGGTGACGACCTTCGGGCCGAAGATCTCGCGCATCTGCTCGATGACGTTGTCATAGTCGGCCTTCTCGCCGTCGAGCTGGTTGATGGCGAAGATCACGGGCTTGCCCACGGAGGCGCAGGTGCGGAAGATGTTCTGGGTGCCTACCTCCACGCCATACTGGCCGTTGACGAGGATGACGCCCGTGTCGGTGACGTTGAGGGCGGTGATGGCGTTGCCCACGAAGTCGTCGGCGCCGGGGCAGTCGATGACGTTGATCTTGCGATCGAGGAACTCGGCGTAGAAGACCGTTGAGAAGACAGACGAACCGTACTCCTTCTCCACGGGGAAGTAGTCGCAGACGGTGTTGCCAGCCTCGACTGTGCCGCGGCGTTTTATCACTCCACACTCGAAGAGCATTGCCTCCGCGAGTGTGGTTTTACCCGAGCCTTTGCTGCCTAGCAAGGCTATGTTTTTGATTTCTTTGGTCTTATAGACTTTCATGATATCAGGATTTAATGAAATTCAGGTAATGAAAGGTATAGAATAATGAGTTAAGGTAAGAGTGCGAAAAAAACACGGCTGCAATTTAAGAAAATAATCTCAAATCGCAGCACAAAAGGGATATGTTTTAAAACATGTTTTTGCCACAGAGGCGGCCCCTCGGTGGCTCACTTGGGGGCGAGGGCGGCATCGAGGGCAGCTCTGTAGGTGTCGGAGACGGGGATTGTGAGGCCGCCGGCGCGGACACTACCGCGGCGAGCGGAGCTGATCAGGCGCGTGTTAACGATGAAGCCGCGGTGCACGCGCAGAAACTCGTCGGGGAGAGCCTGCTCGGCCGCTTTGATGGGCATAAGCGCCGAGACGCTGGTGCCGTCGGCCATGTGGAAGAGCACACGGTTCTTTTGGCTCTCCACCGCCACAATCGACGCGAACGGCAGCCGCACAGTCTCGTAGCCGCTCTTCACCATCAGCGCCTGCGCGGCGGGGTCAGCCGCCTGCTGGGCCGGCTCCAGCACCTCGCGGGCGCGGTCCACGCTCTGAAGAAATTCCTCGTAGGCCACGGGCTTGAGCAGATAGTCAACGGCGCGGACGCGGAAGCCTTCTACGGCATAGCGGTCGTAGGCCGTGATGAAAACCACGCGGCAGCCCTCGGGGAGCAGGCGCGCGATCTCGATGCCGGAGAGCTGCGGCATCTCGATGTCGAGGAACACCAGCTGCGCGTCGCTTTCCTTGATAGCCCGCATCGCCTGTGCCGCATCAGTGCAGGCCGCCGCGAGCTCCAGGCCCGGGGTGCGCTCTACATACCCGGCTATCAGGCGCGCGGCTAGTGGCTCGTCGTCAAGGACTACACATTTAATCATAGGGCGGGGAAGGAGAGTGTGGCGGTGAAAGTGCCGTCGTGGGCGCTGGTGGCCAGCGAAGCGCGGGAGCCGAAGACTAGCTCCAGACGCCGGCGCAGGTTGGCCAGTCCGATTCCGCCATGCTTCGGGGCCGCGGCGGCGGGGGCGGAGATGGCGTTGGCGGTGGTGCATACCACGCCAGCTTCGGGGGTGGCTTTGATGATAATCTCGATGGGCTGTCCGCCGGGGGCCGGGCGACCGTGCTTGAAGGCATTCTCGATAAGCGGAAGCATGAGCAGCGGGGGCACCTTGACATCCAGGGCCGAGTCGGCATCGATGGTGAGCCGGACCATGCCGGGGCCGAGGCGCAGCTCCATAAGCTCCACATAGTTGCGGGCCAGGTCAAGCTCGGCCTCTAGGGTCACAGCCTCCGGGTTGTCGTATAGGGTGTATCGCAGCAGCTTCGAGAGCTTATGCACGGCCTGCTTGGCGGCCTCGGTGTCTATGTCGATAAGGGCGTAGACGGTGTTGAGCGTGTTGAAGACGGCGTGGGGGCTGAGCTGGCTGCGCAGGGCCGTCATCTCCTCTTGGCGCTGGGCGGCCAGCACCTGCTGGTGGCGCCTCTCAAGCCGCGACCACGACTCCGACATGCGCGCCGCGATGCTCAAGGCTATCGTGAGCACAGCGGCGGCGAAGTCGCGCGTGAGCATGGGCAGCGAGCGCAGCAGGGCGAACGACTCGGGGTGGGGATGCCGATGGCGCGGAGGGTGGATGTGCGTGAGCATCCACATGCCCCATAGGAACACGATGACTATGAGCACATTCCAAGCCGCGTATCGCCACAGGCGGCGGGGCGTGGAGAGGATGCACGAGCGAATGAGCCAGAAATAGTTGAGGTAGAACACCACGAGCAACCCGAGGGTGCGACCGTATAGGCCCACATAGTATAGGCCCGGGCGCTGCGGCTTGAGGTAGGCTATGAGCAGGTCAGGGGCCAGGAACACAAGAGCGGCCACCGCGGCGTGGATCAGAGCCGTGGTCCAAATCTTGCGTCGGTCGGCAGAGGGCATGGGCGGGGGTCAGAACGAGGCGAGCGCGGAGGGGAAGCGCAGCTTCAGATATTCGATCACGGCCTGCACGGTGCGGTCCATGGGCATGCGCGAGGAGTCGATGCATAGGTCGTAGCTCTCGGAGGCTCCCCAACGCTTGTCGGTGTAGAAATTGTAGTAGTTGGCGCGCAGGCGGTTGACGCGCTCGGCCATGCGGCGCGCCTGCTCGGGGGTGGCGCTGTCGTTGCGGCGCATGATGCGGGCCACGCATGTCTCCATGGGAGCCGAGACGAAGATGCTGACGATGCCGGGTTCATTGCGGAGCACATAGTCGGCGCTTCGGCCCACGATCACGCACGAGCTGCGGCGCGCCAGGTCAAGGATCACCTGGCTCTGGGCATGGTAGAGAGAGTCGTCGCCGATCGACGACGCGCCGGCATACCAGGGCATGGGGTTGAGGCCGAAGCTGAAGGCCATGCCTGAGCCGAAATACTGCGGCGCGCGCTCGTCGTTGCGCTCGAACCATTCGAGGCTCACCCCGGCGCCAGAGGCGGCCTGGAGCAGCAGCTCCTTATCGTAGAAAGGGATGCCCAGACGCTCGGCCAGCATGCGGCCCAGCTCGCGGCCGCCGCTGCCGAAGGAGCGGCCTATGGTGATGACAATGTTGGATGGCGATGCAGTGTTCATGGCTGTAGAGTGGGGGGAGTGGGAAGGGGTCAAAAAGCGTTCTCTTCGCCCATCACACCGTTGTATACGGTGCGGAGGATGATCTTAAGGTCGAGCAGGAAGCTCCAGTTTTCGATGTACCATACGTCGAGCTCCACGCGCTTCTCCATCTTCCAGAGCTCGTCGGTGATGCCGCGGTAGCCGTTGACCTGGGCCCAGCCTGTGACGCCGGGCTTCACGACATGGCGCACCATGTACTGCTCGATGAGCTTGGAATAGTCCTCGGTGTGCTTGAGCATGTGCGGGCGCGGGCCCACGACGCTCATGTCGCCGATGAAGACGTTGATGAACTGCGGCAGCTCGTCGATGCTCGTCTTGCGCAGGAAAGCGCCCACGCGGGTGACGCGGGCATCCTCGCGCGTGGCCTGCTGCGAGTCCGCGTCTTTGTTGACGCGCATGGTGCGGAATTTCCAGCATTTGAAGGTCTTGCCCTTATGTCCGGTGCGCTCTTGCTTGAAGAACACGGGCCCGGGGCTGGAGAGCTTGATGGCTATGGCCACGGGGATGAAGATGATGGGGGAGACGAGCAGAAAGAGACCGGAGAAGAGGATGTCGAACGTGCGCTTCACGGCCTGGTTGTAGAGCGACTTGAGCTTGTTGCCGCGAATCGACAGCACGGGCACGGAGCCGATGTTGTAGAGCTCGAAACTGCGCGAGACGCGTCGCGAGATCAAAGGCACGTAGAAGAAGTCGATCATCTTCTCGTCGGCAATCTTCACCACGGTGGAGAGCTGGCGCTCGTTCTCGCCGGCAATGGTGAAGTAAATCTGATCCACGCTCATTTCGTCGACGAAGCGGGCTATGTCGTCGATGCCGCCGGTGACGCGGTATTTGAAGTCGGGCGACGGGTTGTCGCAGAATATGCCCACGATCTTCAGGCCGAAGCCGGCGTTGCTCTTGATTTCCTCAATCAGGCGACGAGCCGTGGGGCCGGAGCCTACCACAATGACGCGCAGGAAATTATAGCCTCTGCGGCGCATCACCTTGATGATGTGCCTGGTCAAGGCCCACCAGAACGGTATGGCCACGAGCATCAGGCCATAGAAGATGCCCAGAGCGCGCAGCGGGATGGTGATCTGGGTGAACAGAATCAGGGCTATGAACACCAAAGCGTGGGCCACGACCACAGTGAGGGCGTGGCTGACCACGTTGTTGAACGATATGGCGCGGTACTGCATGGGCTTGGGCCGCAGCCATATGAGTATGGGCAGGTAGGCGGCAGAGACCAGCACCCACAATGTGCGGATTCTGGGCGACTGAGCCACCTCGGGGCATAGGCAAATGGTGAAGGCGAAAAGGAGGTTGACCACCGCGAGGTCGGAGAGCCACAGGGCGGTGGGGATGAAGCGTCCGTATGTGCCTTTAGGTTCACTCATGAAAGAGGGAGGGTGGAGTGGGGGATGAATAGGATTTTATCGTGCAGACCGGCAGCGACTGGGTGCGAGGGGGTATGCCTCGGCCTTGTATTCGCAATGGCCTGGGGTGGGGTAACGGCCGCCCCGGATTGCGCGGGGCGGCCAATATATGCGGGGGCTGGCCCAGAGGGGTCAGAGCTTGGCGTCGATGGCAGCGATCTTCTCCTCGATCTGGGCGATGTCGGCTTTGATGCGCTCGATCTTGTGGAGGAAGTCGTTGACGAGGCTCTGGCCGGTGACGGACTTGGCGTTGAGGAATCCGATATTGTTCTCGTAGGTGCGGATTTCGTTGCGGCGAGCCTCGCAGGCGCGGACCAGACGCTCGCGCTCGCGCAGCATCTTGCCCTTGTCGCCCTCGATTTGTGCCAGCGATGTCTCGAAGCGCTCCATGCCGGCGCGGCGCTCGATGAGGTTGAGGCGGCGGCGCACCTCGCCCACGGCGGCGCGGTATGCCTCCTGCAGCTTGTCCTTCTCGCGGAAGGGCACATGGCCGGTGGCTTGCCACTGGTCCTGCAGCTCGCGCAGACGGGCGGCTGCTTCGTCAGCGGGCTCGTCGGCCGAGATGGCTGCGATGGCCTCAACGATGGCGCGCTTGGCCTTGAGGTTGTCCTGCTCTGCCTGGCGCTGGCCGGAGGTAGCCTGCTTCTTGCGCTCGAAGAAGGCGTCGCAGGCGGCCAGGAAGCGGCGCCAGATGGTGTCGCTGTGGCGTTTGGGCACGGCGCCGATGGTCTTCCACTCGCGCTGCAGGGCCACGAGCTCATCGGTGGTCTTGCGCCATTCGGTGCTGTCCTTCAGGGCCTCGGCGCGCTCGGCCAGGGCGGTCTTGCGGGCCAGGTTGGCGGCCTGCTCCTCCTTCACGGCCTTGAAATATTCGGCCTTGGCGGTGAAGAACTGGTCGCAACGCTCGCGGAAGCGGGCGAAGAGGGCGTTGTTGGCCTTGCGCGAAGCGAAGCCGATTTGTTTCCAACGAGCCTGCAGGTCAAGCACCTTGGCGGTCATCTCGTCCCAAGCTGCGAAGGATGTCAGGGTGGTGAAGTCCAGGGCCTCGAGCTCCTCGCACAGGGCGGTCTTGGCTGCCTCGTTGGCTGCCTCTTTTGCTTTGCGCTCCTCGAAGAATGCCTGGTACTGCTTGCGGATCACGGCCGAAGCCTCTTGGAATTTGTCCCAGATTTCGTCGCGCAGCTCCTTTGCCACGGGGCCGATCTCGCGCCATTTCTCGTGGAGCACCTGCAGGCTGCGGAAGGCGACGATCACGTCGGTCTCTGCTGCCAGCTCCAGGGCCTTGTCCACGAGCATGAGCTTTGAGTCGAGATTCTTCTTGAAGTCGTAGTCGCGCAGCTCCTTGTTTATCTTAAGATTATCGGAATAGCACTCGCGGGCTTCCTGGAAGCGTTTCCAGACGCTGGTCTCCTCCGTGTCGGGCACGCGGCCAATGGCGTTGAACTGGTCTTGCAGCTCGCGGTATTCGGGGAAAGTGCGGCTCACATTGTCCATGTCGGCGGCCAGCTCGAGTATGCGGGCGATTATGGCGTTTTTCTTCGCCAGGTTGTCGGCGCGCTCCTGCTCCTGCTGGGCAGCCCATGCCTCGCGCTTGGCGCGGATGTCGGCGATGAGGGCGTTGAACTCAGCCTCTTCGGGGTCGTCGACCATCACGAAGTCCTGCGGTGCGTTGCCTTCGGCGGCCCACTGTTCGCGGGCCTGTTCGATTTCAGACTTACGGATGGCAGCGAAATGCTGACGCAGACGGCTCACCTCCTCGCGCTGGATCTGAGCTGCATCCTTGGCAGCCATCTCCTTGGCAGCTTCGAGCAGGGAGGTTTTGGTCCACGCCGTGGCCATAGACTCCTCGGCCTCGACGTTGACTTCGGCCTCGGCTTCAGCTTCAGTGTCAGCAGCGACTTCGGCCTCTTCGATGCCGTCGGTCATTTCCTCCTCGGCCATAGCTTCGGGGTCGGCCTGGGGGGTGATTTCGGGTGTGGTAGCGCATTCGGCAGCGGCAGCTGCTTCGGGGTTCAGGGGCTGCTCAGAGTCAGAGCAGGAAGTACGCGTTTCCATAATGTAAGTTCTGAAATGATTAGAAGATTAGTAGATCGAAGGCGACCCGCTGGAGGCCGCGCGCAGTGGCTGCGACAATGCAGCCCCCAAAATTACACAATTTTTTTCAATTCACCGCAAAATATCACATTTTTTAAGAAACCGCCCGCGAAAACCCACCTGTCTCAATCCCCAATTTGTATGGACGCATGTTCGGTTCGGCCGCATAAACGCATACGTCAACTTTCGGTGCATCTCCGCCAGGCGACCGCCATGATGGATAACATCCACAAAACCAGCAAATTGCAGGGCCGCATGTTCGATGCGGCCGCGGAAACGTACACGACAACGTTAGGTGCATCCCCGCCTGGCGATCGCCATGATGGATAACATCTACTAAACCAGCAATTTGTATGGACGCATGTTCGATGCGGCCGCGGAAACGCATACGACAACTTTCGGTGCATCTCCGCCAGGCGACCGCCATGATGGATAACATCCACAAAACCAGCAAATTGTAGGGCCGCATGTTCGATGCGGCCGCGGAAACGCATACGACAGCTTTCGGTGCATCTCCGCCAGGCGACCGCCATGATGGATAACATCCACTAAACCAGCATTGTAGGGCCGCATGTTCGATGCGGCCGCGGAAACGCATACGACAACTTTCGGTGCATCACCGCCTGGCGACCGCCAGGACAGATAACATCCACAAAACCAGCAAATTGTAGGGCCGCATGTTCGATGCGGCCGCCAAGCACCAGTCATTCGGAGGCGATGCCTCCGCCCGTAGGGCTGTACAACGGTGTAGCCCGTTAATATCATGGTTACAAGCGAATTGTAGGGCCGCACTTTTCCGGCAGCAGTTCAGGCGGATACTGGATGTCCCAGAGGTAGAGGGCGTGGCCGGGCATGGACGAGCCTGCGGCGCAGCGGTCGCGGCTGTCGATTACTTTCTGGAGACCTTCTGCGGTGAGCTTTCCGCGGCCCACCTCGACGAGGGTGCCTACGACGGCGCGCACCATGTTGCGCAGGAAGCGGTCGGCGCTGATGACGAATCGCCACGCGCCGTCACTTCCATCCACCGGTTGCCACTCGGCCTGAGTGACGGTGCAGATGTTGGTCTTGGTCTGCGTGTGCAGTTTTGAGAACGATGTGAAATCCTGGCAGCCGAGCAGAAGCTTCGCCGCATCGTTCATCGCCTCGAAATCGAGCGGGCGCACGGTGCGCCAGGCCAGAGCGTGGAAAAACGGCGACTTTTCCGTGAGGGCGTAGTAATGGTATGTGCGCTGTGTGGCGTCGAATCGGGCATGGGCGTTGTCGGGCACGGGCCAAATCTCCTGCACGGCTATGTCGCGGCCGCAGATGCCGTTGAGGCGATATAGGAAGTCGGCGGGCAGCGGGGCGTCGGCGTCGAAGTGTGCCACCATCATGCGAGCGTTGACGCCCGTGTCGGTGCGTCCGGCGCCGGTGATAGCCACGTCATGGCGCAGCAGACGGCTCATAGCGGTCTGCAGCGTGCCCTGCACAGTGGGCTCTTGGGGCTGAATCTGCCAGCCCAGGAATGGGGCGCCGCAATAGCTCAGGCGCATGAAGTATCTCATATCGGGAGGGTACAAGCAAGCCGCCCAGCGGGGTGGGCGGCTTGCGGGTGAAAGGGTGTGGGCCCTCGGGGGCGAGGGCCGGGGGAATCAGATTTTGAAGTAGTCCGACATGGGAGCCACGGCGGTGAGGTTGAGCAGCCAGTTGTAGACGCAGCTCACGATGCCGAGGCCGATGATGCCGGCCACGGTAACCCACATGGCCAGGCGCTGGCCGCAGGTGCTCTTGAAGGTGGGAATCACGCAGTCGTCTGGGCTGATGAACATGGCCTTAACCACCAGCAGGTAGTAGTAGAGCGACACGATGGTGTTGATCAAGGCGATGAGCACGAGCACGTAGATGGCGATGGAGCCCTGGTGGAGAGCGCCGGTGAAGATGAAGAACTTCGAGAAGAAACCGGCGAAGGGCGGGATACCGGCCAGCGAGAACATGGCCAGCATCATAGCCACCGACAGACGGGGGTTGGTGCGGTAGAGGCCGCGGTAGTCGTCCATGCTCACACGGCCCGTGGCGTGCTCGATGGCACCGATCACACCGAAGGCGGCGAGGTTGGAGAAGATGTAGACGAGGATGTAGTACATCATGGCAGCCATGCCCATGGCGTTGAATGCGATGACGCCGAGCATGATGTAGCCGGCCTGCGAGATGGAGGAGAAGGCGAGGAATCGCTTCATGTTCTTCTGGCGCAGGGCGAAGAGGTTGCCGATGGTGATGGTGAGGATGATCAGAGCGTAGAGCATCCACTGCCACACCTCGCAATACACGGCGCCGAACACCTGGGCCATGATCACCAGGAACGCGAATGCAGCCGCGCCCTTGGAGATGACAGAGAGGTAGGACGTCACCGTGGTGGGAGCGCCCTGGTAGACGTCGGCGGTCCAGAGGTGGAAGGGCACGAGCGAGAGCTTGAAGCCGATGCCGGAGATGACGAAGGCGATGGCCAGGTAGAGCAGCACGGAGCCGCGGCCGGCCAGGGCCAGGTAGATGTTCTGGAAATAGAGCGAGCCGGCCAGACCGTAGACGAACGACAGGCCCATCATGAACACTGCCGACGAGAACACAGCCGTGAGGATATACTTGACGGCAGCCTCCTGGCTCTCATAGCGGCCCTTGTTGAGGGCCACCATAGCTGCCAGGGGCAGCGAGGCGCTCTCGAGGCCGATGACGAAGAGCAGGAAGTGGCGGGCGGAGATCATCAGGTACATGCCGAAGAGCGTCACCAGCATCAGCTCGTAGAGCTCGCCGCGGCGATGCTTCATATCGTCGCTGTCGGCCCAGGCGATGCTCTGCACCACCACGATCACGGCGCCGATGTTGAGGATGTTCTTGATAGCGTTGATCACGGCAGAACTTTCATACATGCCGGCGAACGCGGTGACGTTCCCTGCCATGCAGCTGCAGAAGCCCCACACCGTGAGCGCGAGCAGCAGCACGGCGGTGACCACCGGCAGCGACTTGCTCTTGCCCTGGGGCATGAACGTATCGTAGAGGAATACGAGCAGGAACACCACGAGGAGTCCCAGCTCCTGCTTCATTGCTAAGAATTGTGAGTAATCCATGTTGCAGCTTACAATTAGAGACCGAGAACGGTGAAGATTTCAGGAATGAACGTAGCCTTGATGAGCGAGGCGAAGAAGTTGGGGAAGCAGCCGATGGCAGCCACGCTGATGATGAGCGTGACGGTGGAGAGGCGCTCCCACCATGTGGCGTCGGTGAGCTGGCGGTGATGGTCGTCCTGCACAGGGCCAAGCAGCAGCTTGCCCACCACGCGCAGGATGTAGACGGCCGTGATCACGATCGAGCAGCAAGCGATGATGGTGAACACCAGGCGCAGCGAGCCGTGGCCGGCCAGATAGTCGGTCATGCCCTGCTGGAACGAGCCCACGAAGATGGTCATCTCAGCCACGAAGCCGCTGAGGCCGGGCAGACCCAGCGAAGCGAAACCGGCGATCACGTAGCAGACGGCCAGGTAGGGCATAATCTGCATCAGGCCGCCCATCTTGGAGATGTCGCGGGTGTGGGTGCGACCGTAAATCATACCGATGAGGGCGAAGAAGAGGGCCGTCATCAAACCGTGGGAGA
>CAZSHV010000088.1:0-10487 GCA_964606815.1 uncultured Bacteroides sp.
GGTCGCCACAGGTGGCGACCCTACAATTAGCTGGCAATAAGGGTGTTATCGGGGGACTTCACCGTGGTACAGCCCTACGTGAGGGCGGTATCCATTGCGGGCGTTGTTGTTTTGGAACTGCCCCCCTGACTGCCTCCCCGATTTTTTCGTGGAGGGGAAATAGAAAAAATCCTGTAATCCACGGGCTTTCGATCGTGGCTACATTACCCAGGCTTCTGGAGGTGGGGACTTCGCTATCGTGGTAGCTGGTGTTTTCGCGGCGACAGGATGGCGGATTAGATTATCAGGTCGCCGGAGAGGTCGATGGCGGTCTGGGCGCCGAGGTGCTCGACGCGTTCGGCGGCGTGGCGCCCCAGGCGGTAGATGCGTATGGAGTCGAGCGTTGGGTCGACGATGCCGCGCAGGGTGTCGCGCAGTGTGGCGTAGGTGGCCTCGGGGATGTCGCACTCGAAGACGGAGTTTTGCACGCGCTGTCCGTAGTTGAGGCAGCAGCGTGCCACGCGGCGCAGGCGCTTGCGGCCGGCGGGCGTGGTGGTGTCGACGTCGTAGGTGATAAGCAGGTTCATGGCGGGTGTTATTTGGCGAAGAAGGGTGGATAGTCGTCGATGTCGCCGCGCAGATGTCGAGCCAGCAGCAGGGCTTGGGCGTGGGGCAGCAGGCCCAGGGGGATTTTCTCGTTGAGGAAGGGGTGGGTGATCTCTGACTTCTTGCGTTGCTGCCATGCGGCGAGGAATTTCTTTCGGCCGTCGTCGGTGAGAATCACGGAGACGCGCCCCGGGTCGTCGTCGGCGTGGTGGATGTGGAAGTCGGAGGCGGAGACCTGGCGGTTGTTGACGAGCGAGAGCACGTGGCGGTCTACGATATACGAGCGCATCTCCTCCATGATGTCCAGGGCCAGCGACTTTCGCCCCGGACGCATGGTATGCAGGAATCCCAGCGCGGGGTCGAGGCCGACGCCCTCAAGGGCGGCCGCGCAGTCGGCGGCAAGAAGGGAATAGCCGAAGGATAGCATGGCGTTGACGGGGTCGGCCGGAGGGCGGCGGTTGCGCCCGTTGAATTGGAATGCGGGCTCGGAGCGCAGGATCAGCGCGGGGAAGGCTGCGAAATATTCCGCAGCCGCTTCGCCCTCAATGCCTCGAAGGGCGTCAGGCGTCTCGGCCACTCGGGCCATTCGGCACTGCACTTTCAGCCTCTCCGCGGCGCGCTCCACGGCGGCTGCCTTGGGGCTATCGGGATAGTCGCGCAGGAAGCGGCGCAGGGCCACGCGGCTGTTGTAGATTTTGGCTGCCGTGACGGTGCGAGCCAGGTGCATGGCAGCTTCGGGGCTGTTGGCGAAGAGCGTGTGCTGGGTGTGGCGCAGCAGTATGTTGCCCGTCACAGGGCCCTGGAAGCGGCCTATGAAGCGCCCCTGCGGCGAGAAGAAGCTCAGTGCTATGCCTTGCTCGGCGCATAGGCGCATGGCGCCGGGGCTCACGCCCATGTAGCCGAAGGTGTTGACGGCCTCGATGTTGACGGCGGGGATGCGCAGCAGCTCGGCCGCGGCGTTGGAGACGACGAGGTTCAGGCCGTCCTTGGAAATGTACGCGTCGGGCGTGGTGACGTAAAGGGTGTTAAGGAGCTTTCTCATCGAGGTGGTCAGAGTTATAAGATTTAACAGAACGGCGAGGCATGTCGGGCATACACAAATCGCGCACCGAGCACGAGGCGCAGGCCTTGGTGTTGGGCGGCGACGGCGGCGGGGTGTGCCCGGAGGCCAGTATGCGGTGCATCTCCGCGGCTGCGGCGGCTGTCTTAGCTCGCAGCTCGGGGCTGATATCGACGTACTCGCGCCGGCGCGTCTTCCAATAGAAGATAGCGCCGCGGGGAATTGAGACGCCAAGTTGCGGCTCCAGCGCCATGGCCTGGGCGGCGAGCTGCAGGCGGTCGCAATCGTCCGTCTTCGAGCGGCCGTGCTTGTACTCCACAGGCATGGCGGTGAAGCGGCGGCTCTTGAGCAGCTCGCGCTTGCGCCTGGGCGCGCCCGGCAGCGGAGTGAGCTCCACGGCGTCGGCTATGCCGGCCAGCCCCAACTCCGGCGATGCCACGCGCACGCCGCGGAGCGTGATCACGCCGTCGGGGCCCGTGGCGCGGGTTGAGGGGTCGTCCACGCGGCTGTGCAGGATGGTGCCCTCGGCAGTGAGCAGATTGTCGGCCCACTGCTGCTCAACCTCCAGCAGGGCCCACTGCCGCGGGCAGAAGGCGAAGTGCTGGATGCCGGAGAGGAATAGCATGTCGTCGTCGGAATATCGCGCCGTGGTGGGGGATGAGTCCATGGTATGTGGATATAAGAACAGCCGCCAGAAGCGCCGAAGCACCCTGGCGGCTGCAGCGATGGGTGTTAATCTATTTTCTCGGAGACGGTGACGCCGGCGGGGAGAGCCTCGGTGTCGACGGTGACCTCATAGTCGGCGAAGGAGCGGGGCGCGACGGCGAGGTCGCGGCGGGCGATTTTCACCAGGTCGAAGAGCTTATGGGCGGGGGCGTTGCCCAGCTCAGAGCTGTGCTCGAAGACGATGAGCTTTCGGGGCGCCATCAGGCCGCGAGCCGCGGAGCGGTCATTGTCGAACATATTGCGCAGCGCGTCCCAGAACAGCTCCAGATCCTCCTGCGAGAAACCGGTCTGGCCGGCGAGGTTGGCCGACACGAATCCGCGGGCCACGTACAGGCCGTAGGGCACGGTGGCTTTGCGGCCCATGGTCTTCTCTTTGTCCTTGTCGGCCTCTTTGGTCACGGCCATGCGGGTGATGGCGTGCGACTGGCTGAAGATGGGGTCCACTGAGCGAGCGAAGGTGAACTGGATGGGTCCGCGCACCTGGCCCTGCTTGTCCTTGGTGGCGATGACGGCGCCGAAGGTGCGGATGTCGAAGTATTTGCCGCACAGGGCTTTGCGAGCCTCTTCTTTCTTGCTGTCCTTGGAGGCGGACTTCACGGCGGGAGTCTCGTAGATTTCCTCCACGCGATTGTCGAGCACAGCGGCTTCCTGGATAAAGATGTCGTAGCCGGGCTGGCCTCCACGAGCAGCGTCCACATAGTTGCGCACCTTGCGCTTAAGGCACACGTCAGTCACCAGACCGCAGCCCGACTCCACGTCGACGCGGGGAAGGTTAGCGGCATCGGGGTCGCCGTTGGGGTTGCCGTCCTGCACATCGAAGATGTAGACGAAGTCAATGCGGTTTTTCACAGGATTTTTTGCAGTATCCATATTATAGGGGAGTTAGATGGTTTATTAATCGTTGTTATCTGATTTCTTAGTATATAAGTCCTGACGCTGCTGGTAGTAGCCCACGAAGAATCTACCTTGGTCCACGATATCGAGGCGGGAGGGGAATCCGTCTGCGGGCATGAGGCCTATGATTTCGCCTTTGAGCTTCTCATAGAATTTGTAAGAGCCTTCGGACAGAAGGTCAGAATGGTGCACAGAGAGGTTGAGCATGGCCGGGAACATGGCAGCAGGTGTGGCAGAAGCGGCGGCCAGATAACGCGTGCGGATAGAGTCACCGCGCTTCACGTCTTCCTGGATTTTCTCGAGCACCGCGGCCAGACGCCCGCACAGGTATGCGGGATTGGTGTTAGATTTGTCAAGCATTGTATTTAGGGATTGTATATTAGCGTTGTTTCTGTGTTTGCGATTGATATAGGCTTTGAGGATTGCCACGCGGCCTATGGAGACGGCTGGCTTTTTGGTGTCTGCCACTTCGGCGCGAATGCGCTCCAAAGCTGCGGAGTAGAGGGGAAAGGGGTAGGGGGTGCCCTGCATCACGGCCGTGAATACATCCTGCACCAGCGATGGCACAGCATCGGATACCTTGCCGCCAAGGGTGACGTTGGAAATCATGGCGTAGACGCCCTTATAAGGCCAGCGCGACTCGGCGGGGCGTGTGTCGAGGATGTCCATATCGTCGAAGTGCTGGAGTATGCGGTGGGCGAATTCGCGCAGCGGCGCGTCGTTCCACTCCACTACAGCTATGCGGCCCACGTTGGGGGCGAGGCCCAGCGTGTAGAAGCGGTCGTCGAGCTCTGTGGCGATCTTGCCGCTCCAGATGCCGCGAAGCAGGCTCTCCATATGGCTGAACTTCTCCATTGGGTCCTTTTTCTTCTTGTCAGGGTCAATGCCGAACATGCATGGCAGAGCTTCCTCCACCTTCTGCGCTTGCTCGCCAGTGCCCCAGAAGAAGAACGAGCGGCCGCCCAGGAACGCCTTGCTTTTTGACTCTTTGCCCATCAGACCCTTCAATGCGGAGGAGAAAGCAAACTCTGCCTCGGGGGAAATAGGAGCGTTGTAAGCCTGCTTTTTCCCGTATGAGTCGAATCCAGAGCTGGGCTGCATGCTAACCAGCGAAGCCTTGGGAGAATTGCCGGCCAAGGGCGTAGGCGTGGACAGCCTCACGATTGGGCCCCGGCGTCCAGTAATCAAACAGACGCCCTCAGGCTCGTCGGATGTATCATCGGCGTCTTCTGCATCCACCAGATAAGTTTTCTCGGCTAAGAGCTCGCTGTCGCCTTCGAGAAAGAAGGTGAAATAAGCCGTGGCGTTATTCATGGCTTCCTCATAAAGAGGGTCGCTGGCCATGGCCGCGTCGCGCTCTTCGGGCGCAGTGGCGTAGAATTTCAGTGTGGCCTGCAGTGCGGGCACCTCTGGATGAGCAGCAGCAATCTCTTTCAGGCGAGCCACAAAAGCAACGTTATGCTTTCCATGTTGCAGCACGTACTTGACATTGTCCCAAAGCGAATTGGCTGCCACGCCGCTGGTGCGGTTCACTGCCTTGGGCACGAAGAAGGCTTTGCATTTCTTCTTGTCGACGCGGTTAGTCTCAATGCGTTTGAAGCTGCCGTCCGCGCCGAGCACGATGACATACTCGATCTCGCGGAGCTCCGCGCCAAAGGGCGGCAGTCCCTCCATACGGTGGTAGAGGTCGTATAAAGCTCGGAGTATCATCTCAGCACCTCCTCGCTGCCGGGCGCCGGCACATTAATCACGCCGCGCTCCATGCGCGGGCGATAGAACATCGGGGTGATGTTCTTGGGGTCGGTAAAATCCATGTCGTAAAGCATGAAGCCCAGGTCGCGCGACTCCTGCAGCAGGTCATCGCCGTCCTTGGCGCCGTCGGGCAGCAGCTCGAAGTAGGCTGCGCACTCGCGAGTGCCCAGATAAGGCGTGGTGAAACACTGTCCGCGGCTGGCGCGGCGCTCGAACATGGCCTGGTACTTCCCGGGGTTCTCGTCCTCGCCGGCGGCATGGGCGCTCTCGCCCTTGCGCTTGTGCGGGGGGATGAAGACCATGCGGGCGTAGATGCGGTAACGCACGTCGCGGAGCATGAGGCTGTTCTTCTGCTGCCTGTTCTCAGTGGCGACGATAGGCGGCGCGTCAGCCTTACCCTGACCGATGGCTCCCACCTCGTTGCGGCGTATGGAGAACCATTTGATAGGGTTCACGACCTCAATGCGCGTCACCTCCCATTGGATGGCCGGCTTCCAGAATATAGACTGGAAGATGTTGCGGGCAGCCGAGGGCGTGATCACATCGTAGCTGACGCGCTCCACCTTCATCTCCGGCCGCGTGAAGCAGGCAAAGTCGCCCCACACCTCCAGGCCATATTCCTTGTCTGAATAGGTCATAGTGAGTAGATTGGTTAATTTGTATTTTAAATCACGAGCATTTGCTCGAGGTATTCGTTGTTTACTTTAAGACCCAGCTTGGGGTCGTACTGGTCGCGGAGCTCGATGTAGTTGACGTCGGTCCACGGCTGCTTCACCAGCCCGGCGGCCTCGAACGTCTTCATCATCGAGGGGCTTATAGTCACCGTGTATAGCGAGAGCTTGCGCATCAGCGAGCGCGTCGGCCCCTCCGTCTCCAGCTGCTTGATCAGCTGCGGGGCTTCGCCGTAGTTCACCACCACGGGCACCCCCGCGTCGTCGATGAGATGGAAGGCAAGACCGATCTTTTCGTAGTCAATCTCGTCGAACCATCGCACCATTGATTTTATGTCTTTTTTGTCGAAAGTGGATGTGCGGCGGTATAGCGTCTTGAAGTAGTCGTTCATGGCCTCGGGCGCCATCCAGTCGCTGTCTGGCTCAAGGCTCAGTCGCTCTTGCATGGCATAGGCTGCGTCGGCCATAGACCCGCGTGCCTTGAAACCCTCGAAGTCGAACACCATGGTCTCGGCGCTCTCAAGCTTGCCCTCGCGGTTGCAGCGGCCCGCCGACTGAAGCAGAGAGTCAAGGCCCGCCATCTGGCGGAATACAACCGGGAAGTCGATGTCAACGCCAGCCTCGATAAGCTGTGTCGACACCACGCGCACCTTAGCACGCTCGTCATTGAGCCGCGCCTTCACTTCCGCTATAGTCTCCGCAATGTGCTTGGGGCACATCATGCGCGAGAGGTGGAAATTGTCGTCGCTCTGCGGCAGCGCCTCGTACACCTCGCGGGCCAGCGCGCGGGTGTTGACCACGCACAGCACGCGGTCCATGGCCGCCAGGCGGCAGGCCATTTCATCAGGAGTAGTCTTCTCACTCTCAAAGCGCAACGACGCTCGGCGCAGACGTTCATGCAGCCCCATGCTTGCCGGCACGATGGCTCGCACCTGCTCGACAGGAATACCCTCAAGGCGCGCCCTGCCGCTGCCCTTGCGCTCGCCCGTGAGCACAGGCTGGCTCGCCGTGCAGAATAAGAACGATGCCCCGAAGCACTTGGCATACACCCTCATGGCGTTGATTATAGGCTGTAAGAAGCCCAGCGGCAGCGTCTGCGCCTCGTCAAGGATCACTACGCTCTGAGCCAGAGAGTGCAACTTGCGACAGCGCGAGGGCCGCGAAGCGAACATCGACTCGAAGAGCTGCACGTTGGTGGTGACGATGATGGGAGCGTCCCAATTCTCCGTGGCCAGGCGGTTGCGGCGGCGCATTTCGGCCTTTTCCTTGTCCTTCGCATCGCTTGCGGGGATAGGCTTGTCCGAGTCGTCCATTACGCTGTGGTGCTCCACCACGTTCTCCGGGCCGAAAATGTCGCGCAGCGTCTGGGCCGTCTGCACCACGATGCTCGTGTACGGGATAGCTATCACCACGCGCTCCTTGCCGTGCGCTATAGCATGGTTCAATGCCCATACAACAGAAGCAATCGTTTTGCCGCCGCCCGTGGGCACCGTCAGCTCGAAGAAGCCCGGGTCCATGGTCGCGGCCTCGCGACATAGCTCCTGCACCTGCGCGCGGATTGCGTTGAGCGGCGTCGCCGGCTTAGTGGCCAGAGACTCCAAAAAGCTGTCAAGCCTGGCCTTGAGCTCCGGCAGAGACGCGAAACGACCGCGCTCGGCAGCCGCCTCGGCGTTCATGAACCTCTCCGTATCAAGGAAGTCGGCATCAACGAGGCACGAATACAACATGCGCGTCACGTGCTGCACATCGTCCTCCGTCTTCACGCATTTTAAAGAATCCGCCGAAAAGCCTGGCGCAGATCCGCTCACCTCGTCCGGTATAGCCGTCTCCTTGAGCTTCGCGCGTAGCTCGTGCAGGTCGTACAAGCCTGCATGATGCCCCGCAATGCAGTTCTCAAGCATCCCGCAGGTATTTGCAACTTCAGACACAAGCACTGCGCCTATTGCTGCGTGCGATTTGTCATCATACGGCCCCGCCCCAGGGTCAAAGCCCGAGTTGCGGCGGATGTAGCGCTGGAAGTCCCGACGTTCCTTTCCTCGGTCATGCAGCAAGCCCAAGAGCCGACCGAAGCTACCCAGTCCGAAAGCGCTTGCGAAACGCTCGCACAGCGCGGCCACGCCCTCCGAGTGCTCCTCATTGGTTTGGAGCACCCAATCGCCCGTCGCAGCATCCTGGCGCAGGTGAGAGATGAGAATGTCGGGTTGTTTCATAAAGTATTTTTTATAGCGCACATTGTTCTTACGCGCGATGCAAAGTTACAACGCATGGTGTGTAAAAAACAGTACAGATAAGTTAATAAATGTTAAGAAAGCTGATTTTTGTTGTTTGAGATAAAAAGGGCTGAAAAATGTGGGGTGATTTACGCTTTCATGGTAGAATGAGCGAGAAAAATGAGCGCCACTGTTTATAACTTTATGCTTCCCAAAGTTACAATAAAATCTTAAGCCGACAATGAACAACGTGAAAATTATGGATTTTCGGAATGCCTGAAAAGTTGATATTTGAGAATAAGGTTTCGAGACACTTGCTGAATTTTATTGCACGTTAACGCGGCTGCATCGAACATGCGGCCCTACCGCCATTTTCGCGGATGCTCAAGATGAGTGTCTCTGCATCTCTTTGGTATTCAGTTTGTTATGTATTTCAAGCGGTCTCCACGGGTGGCGACCCTACAGTTTGGAAGCTTAAAAGTGGGTTTATAATGACAAAACCGCGCGGCCCGGGGTGGGCGGCGCGGTTTCTTTTTATGCTCGTGGGGCGGGTTTACTCAGCGCATTTGGCTTTGATGAACTCGCGGTTGAGGCGGGCGATGTTGCTCAGGGAGATGTTCTTGGGGCATTCGGCTGCGCAGGCGCCGGTGTTGGTGCAGTTGCCGAAGCCGAGCTCGTCCATCTTCTTGACCATGGCGCGGGCGCGGCGTTTGCGCTCTACCTGGCCTTGGGGCAGGAGGGCGAACTGGCTGACCTTGGCTGCTACGAAGAGCATGGCGGAGCCGTTCTTGCAGGCTGCCACGCAGGCGCCGCAGCCGATGCAGGTGGCGGAGTCCATGGCGGTGTCGGCCACTTCTTTCGAGATGGGTATGGCGTTAGCGTCGGGTGCGCCGCCGCAGTTGAAGGAGACGTAGCCGCCGGCCTGCTGGATTTTGTCGAAGGCGTTGCGGTCCACCATCAGGTCGCGGATCACGGGGAACGCGGCGGAGCGCCAGGGCTCGATGGTGATGGTCTGGCCGTCGTGGAATTTGCGCATGTGGAGCTGGCATGTGGTGATGCCCTGCACGGGGCCGTGGGGATGGCCGTCGATGTAGAGCGAGCACATGCCGCAGATGCCTTCGCGGCAGTCGCTGTCGAACACCACGGGCTCTTCGCCCTGCTCCACCAGGTGCTGGTTGAGCTGGTCGAGCATCTCCAGGAAGCTGGAGCCGGTGCTGACGTTCTCGAGGTGGTACATTTTGAAGCCGCCTTTCTCTTTGGGGCCACGCTGGCGCCAAATTTTGAGGTTCACGCTTATGAGATTTTCCATAATTTTCGTGGCTTTAAGAGATTATGACTTGTAGTTACGGGTTTGCACCTTGATGGCTTCGTAGACCAGCGGCTCTTTCAGGAGGATGGGCTTGGCCTCGTCGCCGGTGTATTTCCAGCAGGAGACGTACATGTAGTCCTCGTCGTTGCGGAGGGCTTCGCCGTCGGCGGTCTGGTACTCTTCGCGGAAGTGCGCGCCGCAGCTTTCGTTGCGGTTGAGGGCGTCGATGGCCATCATGCGGGCGATGACGAGGAAGTCTTCAAGTCGGAGGGCTTTTTCAAGCTCGGTGTTGAGGTCGTCGGCGCGGCCTACGATCTTGAGATCGGTGTAGAACTCTTTGCGCACCTGCTCGATTTCGTCGATGGCCTTCACGAGGCTCTGCAGGGTGCGGCCCATGCCCACGAGGTCCCACATGACGTGGCCCAGACGTTTGTGTATCTGGTCGGGGCTCTTGGTGCCCTTGATGTTCATGAGCTTCTCGATGCGAGCGCGCACGTCCTTCTCGGCCTTGTCGAATTCGGGGCCGTCGGTGGTGAAGTGGGGCACGCCCAGCTGGGTGGCCAGATAGTTCTGCATGGTGTAGGGCAGCACGAAGTATCCGTCGCTCAGACCCTGCATCAGGGCGGAGGCACCCAGACGGTTTGCGCCGTGGTCGGAGAAGTTGCACTCGCCGATGGCGAAGAGGCCCTTGACGGAGGTCTGCAGCTCGTAGTCAACCCAGATGCCGCCCATGGTGTAGTGCGATGCGGGGAAGATCATCATGGGGGTCTCGTAGGGGTTGTCGTCCGAGATCATCTGGTACATGTCGAAGAGGTTGCCGTAGCGGTCGCGCACCACGTCCTCGCCCAGGCGGTCGATGGCGTACTTGAAGTCGAGGTATACGGCGTTGCCGGTGCCGACGCCGAATCCGGCGTCGCAGCGCTCCTTGGCGGCGCGGCTGGCGATGTCGCGGGGGCAGAGGTTACCGTAGGCGGGGTAGCGGCGCTCGAGGTAGAAGTCGCGGTCTTCGTCGGGGATGTCGGTGGGTTTCTTCTTGCCGGCGCGGATGGCCTCGGCGTCTTCTTTCTTCTTGGGCACCCAGATGCGGCCGTCGTTGCGGAGCGACTCAGACATGAGGGTGAGCTTCGACTGGTCTTCGCCGTGCACGGGGATGCAGGTGGGGTGAATCTGGGTGAAGGCGAGGTTGGCCAGATAGGCTCCGCGGCGGAATGCCTGAATGGCAGCCGAGCCGTTGCAGCCCATGGCGTTGGTGGAGAGGAAGAAGGCGCGGCCGTAACCGC
>CAZSHV010000089.1:0-10402 GCA_964606815.1 uncultured Bacteroides sp.
CTGCTCAATGGCTGACCGCCTCAGCGTTAACAGATTTTATGGGACAGGCTCTTAGTTAAAGTTTGGATTAGTTTGGATTAGTCGATCTCTGATGTAGGTAACCCGTAGATGTCGAGGGGCGGGAATGTGCGGACCAGGTCGCCGTCCTTATTATATATATGTAGTACGTAATGGCCGCCTAAGATGTCACTGTCCCAAAAGGCTTCGTGGCGCTGCGGCAAAGCCACCAGCCATTGGCCGGGGAGGGCGCGCACTTCGTCGCCGTCAATCGTTACGGATGTCAGGCGGTGGTGATCATCGTACTTGAAGTCGATTACCGTGGCTCCGTCTATTTCTTTCGCATGGCTGATGAATCGTTCGATGGATTGCCGGTCCTGCGGAAGGATTTCGGAATGATCGGGGTTGTCTTCTTCAATAGTGGTGGTGACAATCCTCTTCAGCCGTCCGTCGTGGTCGTACTCATAGCTCCAAGCGTGATAGCCACCCAACTCTGAGGGGGCACCAAAGGTGGCGACAGGCTGCTGATCGGCGTTGTAGAATCGGTATTCTTCATTCAGCGGAGCCGTGCCGATGTGATAGCTTAGAGTGCAGCCGTCGGCGAACACCAGTGAGTCAGCATTTACGATGAGGATTCTCTCTGAGTCGGGAGTGGCGTCAGTGTACTCTTTCCACATGAAATCCTCATGGTCGTCTACATAGCCGAACTCATATGAGTGAACTATCTCATATGGGTCGACATCGGTTTTCTGGCAGCCAGTGACGCTGGCGGCGAGGAGAGCGGCGGCGATGAAGTGCTTGAGGTGCTTCATGAGTATCATGATTCACGCATGTAGTCCAAGGCCTGAGCCAGGGTCATCTCCGGCAGGTGGCATAGGCGGCATGTGTGCTGCCACAGGGCGAGCTCGGTGGTATCCACCTCGCGGTCGATGGCCATCATGGTGCCGAGGAATGCTGCTACGTAAGTCTTGGCGTCGTCGGGCATGGCGGTGATGTGGCGTATGGCCGTGTCGGTGTCCATATCGGCGGCGCGGTCGATGAGGGGAGTCACTTCGGCGGTGGTGAGGCCGAATCGGGAGAGCTCGTAGGCGAGGTAGTCGTGCTCTTCGGGCACCACCACGCCGTCGGCGACGGCCATGGCGAGGCCCATTTTGACAGTGGCGGCGAGCTGGTCGCGGCTCATCTGTACGGGGCAGGGAGTAAGGTCAGGGGTCATATCGGTAAGTTTTCTTTTTTATTTCAAGCTATGCGGTCAATTACATCGATGATGTCGGGTGTGAGCAATGCTGAGGCTTGGTCGAGGATGTATGGCGTGATTTCGCCGTAGAAGGCGGCTGCGATGCTGCCCGCAATGGCGGCCATGGTGTCGGTGTCGCCACCCATGGCCACGGCTCGGCGCACGGTGTCTTCGTAGCTGTCTGACTCCAGGAAGCATATAATAGACTCCGGCACGCTGCCCTGGCAGGTCACGTCGAATTCGTAGCCGGGCTGGATGTCGTCATATCGGCGCTCGAGGTCGTATCCGCAGCGACTCTGCACGTACCGCTTAATCTCATCCTTGCTTCTTCCCTCTTTTGCGAGGTAGATGGCGCAGGCGGTGGCCACGGCTCCTTTGATGCCTTCGGGGTGGTCGTGCGTGATCACGGCTGTTTCCTCGGCCAGGCGAGCGGCGTCGTCAACGCTTGTGGCGAAGCATGCCGCTGGGCTCACTCTCATGGCCGAGCCGTTGCCCCAGCTCTGATAGGGCTCGGGATATGTGGATTTCAGCCACCTTCTGAACAGGCCTCCATAGCCGAGGTGGATATATTCCAAGCCCCACTCCCGCAGCGTGGGGGCCAAGGGCTTATGCGCGCTCAGGGCGTCGGCCATGGCTATGGTGCAGATGGTGTCGTCCGTAAAGCTCGAGTCAGGCGAGAAGAGGTCGAAGTCTGTTGTCTTGATGTAATATCCCTCCCATGCCGAGCCGATGATGTCGCCGCATATTGCGCCGAGCACAGGGAGGTTTCGCGTGGATACTTTCATTTCTTTTCTTATCTTATCTTATCTTATCTGTGTATTAGTTGGGGAGGTAATTGAGGGACCGGAGTGTGGGCACGACGACGTCGCGGGTGACGAGCAGGGCGTAACCAGAGGCTTTGCCACGCTCCAGGCGCACGGCCACGGCGAGGGTGGCGGGCTTGCCGCCTTTGTTGGCAGGCACGGAGGCATCTTCAATGAAGCAGACAAACCATCCGTCTTGCGTCATCACTTTGCCGCGTTCCACCATAGGTGTGCCCGTCTTGCCACCCATGAAGGTGCTGTACGATGGGCCGAGCTTGCTGTATCCGCGCACCGTGGACTTCAGATAGCCTTGCAACATCTCTGCGCTATGGGGCGAGATAAGCTCCACGAGCTCTGGCTTTTGCGCCGTGGGGCTGACTGTGGCGCGGCCTGGCACTGTGGGGGTAAGGCCGAGGACGAATTGCGTTACGGGCATCTTGCCGTCGTTTGCGACGGCGCTCAGCAGACGAGCCATCGACAGGGGGGCTACTCTTACGTCGTTCTGGCCCCAGGCCCAGCTCCATTCGGCGGGGAAGTACCATTTCTTGCCCTTATGGTCTCGCTGTGTCTTGTTCATCTTCACGTGCAGCGTGGGATCTTTGGCCTTGGCTTCGAGGTACTTATTATAGTAGTCGTAGCTTTTGAATTCGGGGTCGGTCATGATGCGCGTCCAGTCATCGTTGACGGCGTAGTCGAAGTTGTATGTGCCTTTGCTGCCTACCTGCGCTCCGATTGACTGGTACAGCTCCGCAAGCTGCGGGTAGAGGTGCTTGTCGTTGACTAGATGGATGAAGTAGACATTCGACGAGCCTGTGTATGCCCGCTCTATGCCGACTCTGCCCGTAGGCTCGGGGCCATTGTCGTTGTGGATGATTTCGGCGGGGTGGACGTTGTAGACGGGGGTGACGGTGGCGTCGGGGTGGGCGCGGAAGTAGGACATGCCGGAGAGCACCTTGGCCGAGGATCCGGGCATGGTCTTGTAGACAAGGCCGAGGTCTTGGTCGGTGTAGGCCGTCCAGCCTTTGGGCTTGCCGTTGTCGGCGTAGTAGTCGCGGCCGAGGGCCTGACGCTCTTCGATTTCGTTACGCAGGCGGGGAAGGTCGAGGGGAGGGTAGTTGGACGACGACAGCAGCTCGCCCGTCTGGGCGTTGAGCACCACCACGGAGGCGCGCAGCAGCTTGTAATCGGGGAAGTTCTTGGAGAAGTTCTCGGAGAGGTACTGAGCGAGGTTGTCTTCCATCTTAGCCTGCAGGTTGGCGTCGATGGTTAGCCACAGGTCGTTGGGCTGGACTTTCCCGAAGTCGAGCGCACCCTCCTGGCGGTCGTTGAACCTCTGCAGGCGAGCCGAGTTGGGGCCGGCTTTGACATATTCGAGCACGTCTCTGTAGTCGCGCAGGGGCACGCGGCGCGTGGTGTCGGGCACCTCAGGACAGAAGCGGAAGCGGCGCACCTTGTCGCCCACCAGCTGCACATACTGGGGTCGGCCTTGGGCATCGAGCAGGTGGTCGTTGTATCCTCGAAGCTCGCCATAGTGCTGGTTATCGGCGAGGTATCCGTTGGCGTAGGCGTCGCTGTAGCCGAAGATGGGGTGGTTGAGGTCGCCGGTCATGAAGTAGGTGTAATGGCCGAATGGGTAGTAGCGCGTCTGGCGTCGGGATGTGTCGGGCTCGAGACCGAAACGCTTATAGTATGCGCGGTCGGTGACCAGGCGCGGGTCGGAGGTGGCGAGCAGCAGGCCGTTGCGGTCGTAGATGTTGCCGATGCGCATCTGGCGCGTTACGTCGCCTATGCGGGGGTTGTATGTGATGGCGGGCATGCCGTTGGCGGAGTAGGCGTAGACGGGGCGCACTATGACGTCGTCGCGGCGCCAAGTGGCCTGCGCAAGGGCAGCTAGGGCTATGACCACGAGCATGACGCATGTGGTGACCTTGACCACCGAGATGGGGAAACGGCTGGCTCTGACGGTGGGGGCGAGGCTCTGCTGGGCGGCCTCCGTCATGGCCTCGCGCTTGGGGTGGGCGGCCACGGCGGCCACCAGGCCGAAGCCTATGTAGTTCATGATCTGGCTCGACATGCCGGCGCTCATCAGGGCCACTGTGACGCCCGTGAGGGGAATGAGGCCGAGGCTGCCCATGATGATGACCAGCAGCTGCACGGCCGTGACGATGCTGATGCCCATGCACAGGTAGAGCGTGAAGGTGTGGCCGCTGCGGTAGCCTATGTTGAGGGTTAGGCTTAAGAGCATGGCGTAGAGGGCCAGCACGAGCACGATGCCCATCCAGCCTGCGTTCTCGCCGAAGCTCAGGAGCACCATGTCGGTGTTGAAGGCCGGCACGTACTGCTGGGCACCCATGCCCATGCCCATGCCAGAGAATCCGCCTTGCGCCAAGGCCCATAGGCCCGAGGCCACCTGGCTGTTGCTCGTGGGCTCGCCGCCGCTGAACTCGCCGCCGATCACGCCCCAGGTGTTGGTGCACATGAGCAGGCGCTGGTGGAATCGCTCGGCCTCGCTTTGCATGCCTATGCCTTGCAGTATGTCGCCGCCGAAGATGAAGAGGGCTATGATGACGTTGAAGATTACCGCGCTCTCGTACACGCCGAACCCGCGTCCCGTCTTACGCTTGACGACCCAAGGGACGCCTATCCACAGCGCGAACCATGCCAGGGCAGCCACGCCCATGAGGTCGACCTGCGCTCCGGCCCAGAGCACGATCACGAAGGAGAGCACCCCGCCTATCATGATGGCCACATCGCTCTGCAGCATGCGCTCGCGGGCCGTGGCCTCGGATTTCACCAGCGAGTAGAGCATGGCGAAGGTGACCAGGATCACCAGCGCCGGGCCCATGTCGCTGAGCACCATGTAGACGCCCATCAAGGCGCAGATGCCCAGCAGCACACCGCCCATCACCTTGAATCGGCGGCCGAACATCGTCCAGGTCTTGTCCACGCCCGCCATGCCGCCATGGCCGCTGTAGCTGCGTATCAGCGACGCGTATTTCTCGAAGAAGGCGGCGAGGAATATCACCATCAGGAATTTCGACACTTCGCTGGGCTGCACGCTGGGCAGGCCGGGGATCTTGAGGTTGACCCTCATGCCGCCCACGCTGCCGCCCAGGGGGGTGAAGAGCAGGCACGTCAGCAGCAGGGCCAGCAGCAGGTAGCCGGTGCCTTTGGGAGCTTCGGTGACAGCCTTTGCCACGGCTTGGGCGCCGCGCTTGATGGCCACGAAGGGCAGGCACACGATTGTGCCCAGGGCAGCGAGCAGACGTTTCCACAGTGGCGAGGAGGCGTTGCGCATGGCCTCGGCAAGGGGATCGGTGGTATACTTAGAAATGGCTCCCGTGGCCTTTATGCCCCTCTCGCACAGGCCGAAGGCCCACTGGAAGGGGCGCAGCATGGGGTCGAAGGGGATGCGGTAGCGGTTCATGTAAAAGCGCAGCATGTTGACGTGCACCAGGGCTATCATCAGCACCACGCCCACGAGGATACCCGTTGCAGTGGCGGAGCCGTAGAGCTGGTCGGCCAACGGCAGCCCAAGGCCGTACATATTAATGAGGCTGATGCAGCTGAGTATGGCCAGCGCGGCTACGAACTTCAGCCATCCCGGCTCGTCGGGGCGCCTGCGCCACACAGCCAGGAAGAGCAGGGCGAAGGCTCCCACCACCAACACCAGGCTGGTGCGCAGCGATTTGAAGTACTGCTTGGGAGTGCGCACGGTGAGGTCCGCGTCGCGGCGCATGCGCTTGATATCTCCGGCGGTGAAGAGGCGCACCTTGATTGGCTGCCCCTCGAAGTGGAACGTGGCCTGGCGGGGCGTGCCGAGCTTGTACCACGGCGCCTGCTTTTCGGCAGTGGTGGCCAGGTCGCCGCGCGTGGTGCCTTGCGCCGATCCGTAGTCGCGGGAGGCGTTGATGGGCAGCACGCTGTAGTAGCGGTCCATGGGCAGGCCTGTGAAGGTGGCCCAGCCATTGGCGTCGACATGCTCTATGGCGAGCAGCTCGTCCTCGCGGTGGTCGCCGGCGGCGCGGTGTGTCATCAGGCGCACGTAGGCCGCAGTGTCGGGCACGTTGGTGTCGGCTATGGTGACGCGCACGCGGATGCTGCCAGCGGCCTCCGAGGCGCTGTCGCCCACGATCTCCGGGGCTTTGAAGGTGCTGGCGATGGGCAGCAGGCCGTGCTCCAGAGCGTCTTTCTGCGTCTGTAGACGTTGCTGCAGGCCCTTGCAGTCGGCGGGGATGAGGGCCGCGGGCACCTGATACTTGCGCTTGAACAGCTCGCCTATTTGCTCGGGGCTGTCATTGAGGCTGTCGGTCACATAACCCAGGTATCGGGCGGCGAAGCGGGCGTCGGCCTCCGTGGGCACGTATTCCGCGTCGAGAAGCACCTTGGCCAGGGCTGTCTCGTTCATGCCGGGGGCGAGCATCACGGCGTCGCCGCGCTGCAGGGCCCCGTCGATGAGCTCGAATTGGCGGGAGCGGTTGCTGGAAAGGTCGAAGTATAGCAGCAGGGCGTAGACGGCCATGCCTATGAGGAAGAGGTTGGCGGCCCCGCTGGCGAGTATACGCTTCAGCGCGCCGCGGCCTCCGCTGTTTGGGTGGCTGTTTGGCATAGAAGTGTGTGGTTAAGACAAAAAGAATTAGATAATCGCGAATGTACGCGAAATTTCCCGACTCCCCAACTCAATCCTCGATTTTTTCAAAAAAACAGTCCGTCCGGGCTGGGATTTGCTCTTGTGGCGAAAAAGCTGTAAATTTGTGCGTTATTTGCTTCATTAAATCCATATATAATACTATCTACCGTGAAAATTCGACTCCTCGCAGCCTCCCTGCTATCTCTGCTGGCGGCATCGGCGTTGGCGCAGACCCCCACACAACCGCAGACCCAGCTTGCCCCGGCGCAGACCGTGGCGGTGCTCCCATCCCATATCCCAGACGGTGTGATCCTGCACTGCTTCTGCTGGAAGCTCCGCGACATCATAGACGAGCTCCCCGCCATTGCCGAGGCTGGCTTCACTGCCATTCAGACATCTCCCATGCAGCGAGCAGTGCGCGCGGGCGACGTGTGGTATGACGTCTACCGCCCCTATGACTACCGCTTTATCGACAACGCCATGGGCACACGCGCCGACATGCAGGAGCTCTGCCAGAAGGCAGCCGACCTAGGCATCAAGGTCATCGTCGACATCGTGGCCAACCACGGCACGGGCAAGACCGAGGCCCACGACCCCTGGTGGGACGAAAACGGCCGCATGCGCTGGAACACCGGCGGCATTGACTACAGCAACCGCTACTCCGAGACCCACAACGAGCTGGGTGGCTACGGCGACTCCAACAGTGACGACCCCGACGTGCAGCAGCGCACCCTACAGTATGTGCAGGAGCTTAAGAGCCTGGGCGTGAGCGGTCTGCGCTGGGATGCCGCCAAGCACATTCAGCTGCCATCAGAGGGCTGCGAGTTCTGGAACGTGGTGCTCTCCGAGCCCGGCATCTGGAGCTACGGCGAGATTCTCGGCACCCCCGCAGGCGGTAGCGGCACCTCCCTGCTGCGTGAGTACACCACCATGATGCGCGTCACAGACTCCGGATTCACCGGCAAATACGCCCACGGCGGCCACTACGACCGCGGCATAGCCCCCGACAAGCTCGTGTATTGGGCAGAGAGCCACGACACTTACTGCAACGCCGGACAGACAGCCAGCACCCCCGAGGAGGAAATAGACCGCACATGGGCCCTGGTGGCCTCGCGCCTCGGCGCAACGGCCCTGTATCTGTCGCGCCCGCAGAGCAAGGTCAACACTGCCATCAAGGTAGCCACGAAGGGCTCCACGCATTTCACATCGCCCCAGGTGGCCGCCGTCAACCATTTCCATAACGCCATGGGCTCGCAGCCCGAAGCATTCGCCGAGGCCGACGGAGCCATGGTGGTCTACCGCACTCTCGGCGCTGTCATCGTCAAGGCGGGAGGCGGCAGCGTGGCCGTGCCTGCTGGAAATCTCGTCAGCGGCGTAAACTATAAAGATGAGGTCACCGGCTCCACCTTCACCCTCTCCGGCGGCATGCTCCGGGGCGAGGTTGACCCGGCCTTCGGTATCGCCGTGGTCTATGACTACGAGAATCCCCCTCTGCCCGCCACCTCCGTCACTGTCTCCGACGCCGGGAGCACCTTCAATTCCTCCTCCTTCACCCTCAGCATCGAGCCCCACTACGCCCTGGAGGCCCACTATACCGTCAACGGCGGCGAGCCCGTGCCCTTCACCGGCGTGGCGCGCCTGCCCCTGGGCCAGATGCTGCAGGACGGAGAGACGGCGCATGTGGAATGGTTCGCCCACGGAGCGGCCAACGACGCCCAGGGCAGCGGCGACTACACATTCAGAGAGAAGCCAGCCGAGCCTGTGCGCGTGCTCCTGCATTTCGACGACGCAGGCTGGGGCACAAACTTCTACACATTTATATATGATTCCTCCGGCCGCAACAACGGCTCTTGGCCTGGAAAGAAGATGACCATCGACCGCACCATCACCTGCAACGGCTATGCCGGCGACTGGTTTGTCTACACCGTGCCTGACGAGTTCATCTTCAGCGGCATGGCCATGGTGTCAAACAACGGCCCCTATCGACACCCCGGCAACAACGAGCCCGGCATTCCCATCGACGGCAAGACACTCGTGTTCATGCACCATGGCGGCGTGTGGACCACAGGCCCCGCTGTCGACATCTCATCGCTGGAGTCCGTCGTGGCCGAAGAGGCTCGCCCTGTGGCGTGGTACACCACCACAGGCGCGCAGGTGGCCCAGCCCGCCCCCGGCCATATGTACATAGTGCGATATTCCGACGGCTCGGCCCGAAAATTCATCGCCCCCGCACGCTAGCTTAGCGAGAATTTCGTACCTTTGCACAAATTTTATCAACATTCACCCCTCATCGCCACGCTGCAATGAAGAAAATCTTAACATCCCTTTTCCTGTCATCAGCTATCATGCTATCAGCGCAAAATCCTTTCTTCCAGGAGTTTGACACGCCATATCAGAGCGTGCCCTTCTCGCAGATTAAGACGGAGCACTACATGCCCGCCATCGACCGAGGCATAGCCAACGCCCGCGCCGAAATCGACGCCATCACCGCCAACACCGAGGCTCCCACCTTCGCCAACACCATCGAGGCCCTCGAGGCCGCCGGCGCCGACCTCAACCGCGTGGTCAACGTCTTCTTCAACATCCTCGAGGCCGACGCCTCCGACGAGCTCATGGACCTCTCGCTCGAGGCCTCCCAGAAGCTCAGCGACTACGGCACCGACATCACCCTCAACCAGGCCCTCTGGCAGCGCGTAAAGGCCGTTTACGACCAGCGCGAGAGCCTGAACCTCAACCCCGAGCAGCAGATGCTCCTGCAGACCACCTACGACTCTTTCGCCAACTCCGGCGCTAACCTCCAGGGTGCCGACCGCGACCGCTACAAGGCCCTGCAGGGCGAGCTGTCGTCGCTTACCACCACCTTCGGCCAGAACGTGCTCAAGGAGCTCAACACCTACGAAATCTGGCTCACGGCTTCCGACCTCGACGGCCTGCCCGAAGGCACCGTGGCCGAGGCCGCTGCCCTGGCCCAGGAGAAAGGCCGCCCTGGCGAGTACCTCTTCACCCTCGCACAGCCCACATACATGGCGTTCATGAAATACTCCACGCGCCCCGACCTGCGCGAGAAGATGTACCGCCTCTACAATGGCCGCAACCTCAAGGGCCAGTACTCCAACGTCGAAGTGATCAAGCGCATCGCCGACATCCGCCGCGAGATCGCCAACCTGCTGGGCTATCCCACCTTCGCCGACTGGAAGCTGCAGAAGACCATGGCCGGCAGCCCCAAGGCTGTCTATGACCTGCTCGACCGCCTGCAGGCCGCCTACCGCCCCGCCGAGCAGCGCGAGATGCAGGAGCTCACTGAGTTCGCCCAGGCCAACGGCCACCAGGGCCCCATCATGCCCTGGGACTACAGCTTCTACTCCAACAAGCTCAAGACCGCCAAGTATAGCCTTGACGACGAGGCCATGCGCCCCTACTTCAAGCTCGACAACGTCGTTGACGGTGTCTTCGGCCTCGCCACAAAGCTCTACGGCCTCCAGTTCACCAAGCTCGACAGCGTGGATGTCTACCACCCCGACGTCAACGCCTACAAGGTCACTGACGACAACGGCCGCTACATCGGCCTGCTCTACACCGACTTCTTCCCTCGTGCCTCCAAGCGCCCCGGCGCGTGGATGACGGGCTTCAAGGATGAGCAACGTCTGGCTGACGGCACCGAGGTGCGCCCCCACGTCTCCATCGTGATGAACTTCACCAAGCCTACCGCCGACAAGCCCTCGCTCCTCACCCCCT
>CAZSHV010000090.1:0-10399 GCA_964606815.1 uncultured Bacteroides sp.
ACGAGAACGCCATCATATTCACCAACGGCGACAACGACACCTTCCCCCTGTGGTACGCCCAGGAGGTGGAGGGCGAGCGCACCGACGTGCGCGTCGTAAACCTCTCGTACCTCAGCACCGACTGGTACGCCAACCAGCTGCTCCATCCCTCGCACGACGCCGACGCCGTGCCCATGCTCGCCCGGCCCACCGACTGGGCCTACGAGAGCCTGGCCTATTCCTATGCCGACCCGCGCGTCAAGCCCGATGGCTACTCCGACGCTCTTCAGGCCCTGGGCCAGTTCTACGCCTCCGACCCGTCGACGGCCTTCACCTCCAAGCCCATCAAGCTGCTCACCCAGCCCAACATGATCATAGGCGTGGACAGCCTCGCCGCCATGCGCCGCTTCGGAGTCACTGCCGCCGACACCGCTCTGGTGCAGCATTTCACGTCTATCCCCACCACGGCCCTCAACGGCGGTTTCTCGCTCTCCAAGGTGCTCAGCCTCGACATCATAGCATCGTCGATGGCCGACAGCCTCAGCCGCCCCGTCTACTTCGCCACCACCGTGCCCGGACGCTACTATCTGGGCCTCGACCACTATATGTACCCCACCGGCTTGGCCATGCAGGTGACGCCCTTCGCGGCTTCGACCGTAAGCCCCGTGGTGGATAAGGCGTACGAGAACATTGTGGGCCGATTCCGCTGGGGCGGCCTCGACGACCCCCAGCACGGCCCCAACCTCTACCTCGACGAGACGGTGCGCCGCATGGTCTCCACCGTGCGCAACGCCATCATTGAGGTGGCAGACCAGCTCATGGCCGACGGCGACGCCCCGGCATCTGAATATGCCAAGGAGAAAGCCAAGGCCGAAGGCCGCGCGATTCCCCAAACCCGCCGCGACATGGCCCGCCATCTGCTCAACCTCTCGCAGGAGAAGCTCCCCGAGGCCGCAGCGCGATATGAGAGCTACACCGACATACCTATGATCGAGATGTACCTGCGGCTGTATAACGAGACTGGCAACGCCGATGACCTGGCCCGCGCCCGCGCGCTGATCGACAGCTGCCTGGAGCGCTACGCACAGCTCTCGCGCTACGCCGCGTCGCTTGACCGCACCCGCCTCCACGCTTTGGGCAACAGCGAGACATTCGCCCTGGGCTACGTGCCCGTGCTCATCGGCTTCAAGAACTACGTCGACATCCTCACCAAGCTCTCCGAGCAGCCTGAGGCCAACGCCGAGCTCATCGCCAAGCTCAAGAGCACCCTCAGCGCCGACAACGGCCGATACGTCTACCACTGGCTGTACCTCGAGGACTACACCCCGCAGGAGCTCCAGGAGGCCCTGAAATACGCCTCCGAGGATGGTGGTGACTACTACGCAGCCCTCGTGGGCACGGCCATCGACCTGGCCGCCGCGCATGCCGCCGCCGGCGTGCCTCAGATGCAGCTCACCAACCAGGTGTGCGACGCCTACGGACTCACCATCACCGACCTCAAGCGACTCAACCCCTGATGCTCATCGAGCAGCCACCATACCTCTACCGCCTGCTGTTCCCCGAGGCTCTGTGGCGTTTGAAACGCCGGGGGCGGCGGGCGGTATATCTCACTTTTGACGACGGCCCCATCCCCGAGGTCACGCCCTGGGTGCTCGACCTGCTCGACAGCCACGGCATAAAGGCCACATTCTTCATGGTGGGCGACAACGTGCGCAAGCATCCCCACATTTTCGAGGAAATCAAGCGCCGAGGCCACAGCTACGGCAACCACAGTATGCACCATGTGCAGGGCCTCAAGTGTACCACCCGCGCCTTCCTCACCGACATCGCCGAGGCCGACGAGCTAATAGGCAGCAGCCTCTTCCGGCCGCCCCACGGCATCATGTGGCACACACAGGCCAAGGCCGTCAAGAGGCACTACAACATAGTGATGTACGACCTCGTGACCCGCGACTACGATCGCTCGCTGCGCCCCGACCGTGTGCTCCGCAATGTCATGGACTACGCCCGCAACGGCTCCATCATCGTCTTCCACGACTCGCTGCGTTCGGAGCGCAACCTGCGCTATGCCCTGCCCCTGGCCATCGAGTGGCTGAAAAAGGAGGGCTACGAGTTCCTCCCCCTGCCCATGCCATGAGCGCACCTGCCGAGCTGATACGCCGTCGAGCTCTGGAGCTTGGCGCCGCCGCATGCGGATTCGCCGCGGCCGAGCCGGTGGATGATAAGGCGAAAGAGATGTACCGCTGCTTTCTCGCCGAGGGGCGCCATGGGGAGATGGCCTATTGCGAGCGTTATCTTCCCCAGCGCGACGATCCGCGTCTGCTCCTGCCCGGAGCGAAGACTCTGATAGTCTGCGCCTTCAGCTACTATCCCGGTCCCCTCCCTCCTGCCCCGCTGCGCATCGCCGCATATGCTCTGGGCATGGACTATCACCGCGTGCTGGGCGAGAAGATGCGCTCTCTCGCAGCATACATCACAGAGAACTTCGGAGGCGAATGCATAGTGGCCGTCGACACCAAGCCCTTGCGCGAACGCTATTGGGCCCAGCGGGCTGGCATCGGATATGTGGCCCGCAACGGCCTGCTGTGCGTGCCAGGCGCCGGCACTTACTGCTTCATAGCCACGGTTTTATGGACTGGCGAGGCACAGCCCTCCGAACCCTGCGCACAAGAATGCCTGCAATGCGGAGCCTGCGTCAGAGCCTGCCCTAACGGCGCCCTGCGGCCTGACGGCAGCTGCGACGCCTCCCGGTGCGTGTCATACCTGACCATAGAACACAAAGGCCCCGCTCCGCTCCCCACGTCCCCATGGGTCTACGGATGCGATGCCTGCCAGAGGGTTTGCCCCCTCAACCTCGACCTTTCACCCACCCCTATCGAGGAATTTCGCCCCAGGCCGGAGCTGCTGTCGCTCACCTCCGAAGACGTCCTGCAGATGGGCACCGGCGCCTACCGTCGCCTCACCAGCGGGTCAGCCATGAGCCGCGTTCCCCTAAAGAAGCTCAAATACAACGTCGAGGCCCTGAAGGGCGAGCAAAGAGTCAGCAAAGAGTGAAAAAAATGGTGTGGGGGTAGCCTCCGTAATACGTCATACGTCACCCCAAGCCACGTCAAAATGGTGGGTAGAGTGAGTAGTGGGCAATGAGCAAAGGTTAAACACCAGTGTTTCAAGATATTAAGTACTCAAAATTGTTCATTCACTGATAATCAATGGATTACCACCACAATTCATAATTCTTGGCTTGGCCAAGCGCTTAGCGATAACATAATTTCGTTGACGTGGACGTTGACATGGGCGTTGTCGCAAGGGTTAACACTAACTATGCCAATGTGTTAGCTATAGGGTCGTCACAGGTGGCAACCGCCGCAATGGACATTGTTTGTTGCTGCGGGTGCAACACAATTTACTAGTTTACATTGCGTTAACATCATCGAAACCCAAGGAATGGGGGGGGGGAGCTTAATAGGGTTGTGAGGAGTTAATTTATTCATCCCATTGTCTTGCGTTTCCTAGGCCGTACTGAACAGTTGGCCTCGTTGTCTACCTCTTTTTGTTATCGGGATCGAGTCTCCGCCTTTTCGAAAAAATTATTAAAACTTCGTCAAAATTTTGACATTCTAAAAAAGATGCTTAATTTTGCAAAGAATTGGATTGTTCCAGTTCGACATACTGACAACAAGAGACGTTATGTCTTCTGCTTTTGAATGAGAAGCGTCGGAAACTTACTCAAGAAAACAAGCAGGATCGTGACTGTCTCCACGCCATAGGCGTGGAGCTGTTATATCCACCGCTGTTTTCAAAGGTAATCCGACCACCTTCATTCAAGGCGTGGCATAGCAGCCCACGCCTCTTTTCATTAATAATAACGGTCGGTCGGGCTGTCAGACCAAAATAAACGCAATTCGTATGCGAAAGTTATTTTCAATTCTTGCGCTTATGCTGGTGTGTATATCGGCATATGCGGTGCAACCTCCGCAGTTCGGAAGTGGATATACCTTTACACACAATGGGCAAACGCTGGACTTCTACAGCGATGGCACTGTGTACTATTCCGCAAACAATGGAGCCCCGACAAGACGCGGCGATTGGACAGTGGAGACAAGCCGCTACTCAAAATTCATAGGAAACGTGACTAAACCTGTGCCTATCACCGTTAATATTTATGTGGGGGATAGAGTAGTAACTATGAAAGGAACTATTCAATATTGTCCTGCAAGCGGCAAAGATATACGTAGTTTAACACTTGATGGCTCGACATGGAAATGACGTCTGATTGACGTCTACGTGCAGATTAAAGTCGCTTGCCTTTGTCGAAAACTCATTTAAGGGAAATCCTTACGATGTCAACAGGGCTGAATCGGCTAATAATTCTTTCTTCAAAAAATGGAATAGATCCAAATTTAGCTCGTACTCAAATGTATATGAGAAAACTTCTTTTATTCTTTGCCATGCTTATGGTAGGGGTGTGCTTTGTGTCCGCAAAGCAATGGACGGTGAGGATGGAGACCACAGTTCACATAAAGTGGGTTAACACCGAAAGTCCCTATAATGAACTCGATAAAGGCGCCAAGACAGGCCCGACCCGAGAGTTCACCGTCGAGGCTCCAACTGAATCGGATGCTTTAACAAAGGCAAAATCGATTTGCTACGATGCGTGTGATGGGACCTGGACGGCAATGGACGTCGTGCAGGAAAATGGACACACCTATCGAGTCTACAAAAAAATAGTTCTTGGTAGCTATAAAGTGGTTAAGTAGAAAAAGATCTTATCACTAACAGACAAGAACTTCTCCATTCATAGTGCTTTATCACATTGCAAAATGCGATAAAGCACTATTTTCGATTGCTCACGGCTGTTATTCTAAAATAGATGACGGCAGCGTGAAATGAAATCAAAGGCGAAATCAAACAAGTGGATTGATTGAGATTTAACGAATTTTGGCTTTTGGGTTCGGGGATATTGCCGTAACTTTGCGGTCACAAAACTGTGGACAAATTTGAGCTGCTTGCAACCACAATAAAAAATGCTAAAACCGCTCATCGGCTGCTCGCGCGTTGCCGCAGGGGCCGGATGATTCAAATGGTTTATAGCGCGGTTAGCGGGCTGCCTCCACAAAGGCGTCCGCGATTTTTTATCTATAAAGCAGAGTTTAATAAAGAAATACTATATAAGCTATGAACTATCTCTTCACATCTGAGTCAGTCTCCGAGGGCCATCCCGACAAGGTGGCCGACCAGATCAGCGACGCCATCCTGGATGCCTTCCTGGCGCAGGATCCCAGCTCGCACGTGGCCTGCGAGACGCTCGTGACCACCGGCCAGGTGATCGTGGCCGGCGAGGTCACCTCCAACGCATACGTCGACATCCCCTCCGTGGCCCGCGAGGTGGTGAACCGCATAGGCTATGACCGCGCCGACCTGCAATTCGACGGCAACAGCTGCGGCGTGCTTTCGGCTATCCACGAGCAGAGCCGCGACATCAACCGCGGCGTGCGCCGCGCCGAGGCCGAGGAGCAGGGCGCGGGCGACCAAGGCATGATGTTCGGCTACGCCACCGACGAGACGCCCCACTTCATCCCCCTCTCCCTGGCCCTGAGCCACGCCATCGTGAAAGAGTTGGCGGCCATACGCCGCGAAGGCAAGGTGATGACCTACCTGCGCCCCGATGCGAAGAGCCAGGTGACGGTGGAATACGACGAGGCCGGCACTCTGCAGCGCGTGCACACTATCGTGGTGAGCACTCAGCACGACGAGTTTGTGCTGCCCGGCGAGGGCGTGACCCCCGACGAGGCAGATAAGCAGATGCTGGCGCAGATCGAAAAGGACGTGCGCGAGATCGTGCTGCCCCGCGTCAAGGCAGCGATGCCCGAGCACCTGCAGGCACTGATGGACGACGACCTGATCCTGCACGTCAACCCCACGGGCAAATTCGTGATCGGAGGCCCGCACGGCGACACGGGCCTGACCGGCCGCAAGATCATCGTGGACACCTACGGCGGCCACGGCGCACACGGCGGCGGCGCCTTCTCCGGCAAAGACCCCTCGAAGGTTGACCGCTCCGCTGCCTACGCTGCTCGCCATATAGCCAAGCATCTGGTGGCGGCCGGCGTGGCCAAGCGCGCGCTGGTGCAGGTGGCCTATGCCATCGGCAAGGCCGAGCCCGTGAGCCTGAACGTCAACACTTTCGGCACAGCAAAGGTGCCCATGACCGATGCCGAGATTTCGCGCCGCGTCAGCGAGATTTTCCCCATGCGCCCCTACGACATCGAGAAGCGCCTGGAGCTGCGCAACCCCATCTATCGCGAGACGGCGTCTTACGGCCACGTGGGCCGCACGCCCCGCACGGTGACCAAGGTGTTCTCCTCGCCCTACGAGGCCCCGCGCGAAGTCACCGTGAACCTCTTCACCTGGGAGCGCCTCGACTGCCTGGCCGCCGTGAAGCAGGCCTTTGGATTAGAGAGCTAAGATAGCTAAAGTAGCTAAGATAATATAGCTAAAGTAGCTAAGATAGCTATAATAGCTATCCGCAATAAAAAAGCCCGCGAGGACACTTCTCCTCGCGGGCTTTTTTATTGTGCTCTGGGGGTGTTATTTCTTCTTTGCTGCGTCGATGTCGTCGAGCAGGCTCTTGACGGCGGCCTCGAGCTGCAGGTCGCGGCCCTTGACCACGGTGGCGGGGTCATTGGCCACCTTCACGTCAGGCTCCAGCTGGCTGTTCTCCAGATAGTTGCCCTGGGCTGTGCGGTAGCCCACCACGGGGATGCCGAAATAGATGGAGGGGTCTTGCATGGTCTGCCAGTTGACGGAGGTCATGGTGCCGGGCACGGGCATGCCCACGAGCTTGCCCAGACCGCGGGTCTTGTACACCCAGGGTGTGCCGTGGGCGTTGGAGTAGCAAGCCTCGCACATGAGCATGACGGAGGGCTTGTTCCAGCGGCGCGAGGGCATGTCGCAGCTCTCCACGCCTCGGATCACCTGCGTGAGGTATTTCTGGCCGGAGAGGAGCACCTCCACGTCTTCGTGCAGGCGTCCGCCGCCGTTCCAGCGAATGTCGACCACGACGCCCTCGCGGTCGTTGTACTTGCCCAGCAGGTCGCTGTACATTTTGCGGAACGATTCATCGTCCATCGAGGCGATGTGCACGTATCCCAGTCGGCCGCCGGAGAGGCGGTCCACCTCCTCGGCGCGGCTCTTCACCCAGCGGTCGTAGAGCAGGCCGCTCATGGCTCCGGCGCTGATGGGACGCACCACCTCGGTGACGGTACTACCGTCGGCGGGGAGGGTGAACTCCACGAGGGTCTTCTTGCCGGAGAGGTCGGTGAGCAGCGACGAGTAGTCGCGCTCGGCGGTGAGCTCCTCGCCGTTGATTTTGCGTATGATGGCGCCGGGGGTCATGGCCGTCTTGGCGTTGCTGAAGGGACCGCCCTCCACGATCTCCACCACCTTCAGGCCGGGGCCCTGGTAGGAGAAATCATAGAGCAGGCCCAGGTTGGCCGTGCGCTCGGCGAAGGAGCCGTAGGAGGCAGCGCGGCTGCCCGTGTGGCTGACGTCGAGCTCGCCCAGGAGCTCGCTCATCATCTCGGCCAGGTCGATGTTGTTGTTGATATGGGGCAGGAAGCGGCGGTAGGCTTGCGAGAGGGCTGTCCAGTCCACGCCGTGCATGCCCACGTCGTAGAAGCGCTGGCGCTCCTCGCGCACCATGTTGTCGAACATGAACTCGCGCTCGGCCTGGGGGTCCATCTTCATGGCGTTGTTGTAGGCGATGGGCGTGAGCTTGTCGCTGGCGGGGTTGAACTTCTGCATGGCGCCGCCCACGATGAAGGCGTTCTTGCCGTCGGGGGTGATTTCGAAGGCGCGCAGGTTGTGTGCCAGGGTCTTTGCCGTGGAGGTTGTGCCCTCGCGCATGTCGTGCTTCCAGAGGGTGTTGCCGTCGGTCTCGGAGGTGATGAAGTAGAGCGACTTGCCGTCGGAGGTCACGTAGGCATCGAGCAGGGAGGAGGAGAAGGGCGAGAGGCGCACGGTGCGGGCGTCCATGCCCTCGGGCTCGACGACGATGAGCTTGGCGTCGTCTTTATTGCCGTCCTTTTTGTCGTCTTTCTTATCTTTCTTGTCGTCTTTTTTGTCGGCCTTTTCGGCTTCTTTCTTAGCTTTTTTCTCGGCGTCGTCGGCCAGCTCGGCGTCCTCCTTCGAGAGCAGATACTTATCGTAGGCCTCCTGGTTGAGGAAGACGATCATGACGTCGCTCATCGAGCCCCAGGATGCGTGGTTGCGCATGCCGTAGCGCTCGGAGGCGAATACGATGGCGTTGCCGTCGTAGGCCCAGCGAGGGCTCTCGTCGAAATAGCCCGAGTTGGTGAGGTTGAGCATCTGGCCCGTCTCCACGTTGAGGATCATGATGTCGGTGTAGGGCTCGTGCTTGCGGTCGATGGCCTCCATGGCTATCCACTTAGAGTCGGGGCTCCAGGTGTAGTAGAATGTGCCTCGGCGCTGGGGGTGCGTGCGGGCATCGGTGAGCTTCTTCACGTTCTTGCCGTCGGCGTCAGCCACGGCCAGGGTGTTGCGGTCGAGGATGAAGGCCAGCTTCTTGCCGTCGGGCGATAGCTGGGGAGCAGTGCGCTCGTGGCCGTCGGCTTTGAAGACGGGCTTCTCGTCGATGAGGGTGGCGTTGGGGAAGTTGGGGTCGTCTTCGCGGGCGATGGTGGCCTTATATATATTGTATGCGCCGTCGCGCTCGCTCACATAGTAGAGCGTGCGGTCGTCGCCCCAGGTGATGCCGCTCTCGGCCTCGGGGGTGTGGGTGATCTGCTTGGTGGTTTTATAATCGACGGATGTCACGAACACCTCGCCGCGCGATATGAAGGCCATCTGCTTGCCGTCGGGGCTGGCGGCCATCTCGCGCAGGGGCTGGCCGCTGAGGCGCTTGGGCATGGGCATCTCGGTGTCGGTGAGGGAGATAGCCACCTTCTGGGGCTTCTTGGCGCCGGGGGCCAGGGTGTAGATCTCGCCGTCGTAGGTGAAGCACAGCGTGCCGTCGCTGCTGCGGGAGAGGAAGCGCACGGGGTGCGTCTTGAAGTTGGTGACGGCCACGGCAGCCTTTGGGTCGGCAATGGGGGCGCGGTAGACGTTCATGCTGCCTCCGTCGCGCTCCGAAAGGAAGTAGAAGTCAGAGCCGGCCACGACGGGGTCGCGGTCCTCGCCTCCTCGGGCAGTGAGGTTGGTGTGTGCACCGGTGGCGGAGTCGTAGAGCCAGATGTCGCGGGTCACCGACGAGGTGTGGTGCTTGCGCCATTCATCCTCAAAGCCTTTGACGTCCATGTACAGCATCTGCTTGCCGCCGGGCAGATAGGAGATGCTGAGGGCCGGCGTGCCGAGCACCTGCGTGGTGGGGCCTCCGGCTGCGGGCACCGAGTATAGCTCCGTCATGCGGCCCGAGGGGAAGAGGGCGCTGGAGGCGGGGTCCTGGATGGCGGCGGAGAAGAGGATGCTCTTGCCGTCGGGCGTCCAGGCCACGGGCAGCTCGTTGGCCGAGTTCACTGTCAGGCGCGTGGGCACGCCCCCGGTGGCGGGGATGGTGTAGATGTCGAAGTTGTCGTACTGGTTGGCGGCGAAGGCGATAGTCTTGCCGTCGGGGCTCCACAGGGGCATCTGCTCATAGTCGTCGGTGGCTGTCAGGCGCGTGGCCTCGCCGCCGGCGGTGGGCACCTTCCAAAGGTCGCCCTTGTAGGTGAACACTATCTCCTGGCCGTTGGGGGAGATTTTCGCGTCGCGCAGCCAAAGGGGCGTGATAGCCGCGGCGGCCGCGGGGATGGCCATCGCGGCCATCAGCAGAAGTTTCTTCATATGCGGGGATTGGTTGATTAATCTAAATAAAACATACAAAGATACGGCCTGCCGACGAAAAAACGAAGCCCGTGGCTCGAAATTCAGCAAAATTAACACCTCGCGGGGGATTTTGGCCCTGCGCGTAAAAATGGATGGTGGGGAAGGGTGACGACATCCGATTAGGGTCAAGGGCTTTGTTAATGCGGACGCTCGAGCCGAGCGTCCCTGCATTCATTTGACAATCACTTCATTATCCCTCCTCGGTCGCCACAGGTGGCGACCCTACTGGCGGGTGGTTTCCATCCGACACTCTTGCGGCCGCATCGAACATGCGGCCCTACTATTCGGGGAATTAGCTGGTGGCTTCCAGAACTTTTTCGCGGGTGTTATCGCGGCCGAACCGACCGTTCGGCCCTGCACTCGGGGGAATCGGGGGCGTTAATTTACCCTTGTATTGAAAAAAACTTGTTTTTTTCTGGAAAAATTTGCTTCAGGGGGTAATTATTTGGGCGGGTGGGCGGTCTAATGTATGGGCAGTGCCCTTAGAGCCTGTCCCATAAAATATGTTAACGCTGAGGCGGTCAGCCATTGAGCAGAG
>CAZSHV010000091.1:0-10240 GCA_964606815.1 uncultured Bacteroides sp.
TCCAACGAAGACTACCACTTCCTGCGCTCCCTGGCCATCAAGATCGTGCGCCACATCGGCATCGTGGGCGAATGCAACGTGCAGTATGCCTTCGACCCCGACAAGATGGACTACCGCGTGATCGAGGTCAACGCCCGCCTCAGCCGCTCCTCGGCCCTGGCATCCAAGGCCACGGGCTATCCGCTGGCCTTCGTGGCCGCCAAGCTGGGCCTGGGCTACGGTCTGCACCAGCTGCGCAACTCCGTCACCAAAGACACCTCGGCCTTCTTTGAGCCTGCCCTGGACTACTGCGTGGTGAAGATCCCGCGCTGGGACCTGGGCAAATTCCACAACGTAAGCCGCGAAATCGGCTCGTCCATGAAGTCCGTGGGCGAGGTGATGTCCATAGGCCGCACCTTCGAAGAGGCTATACAGAAGGGCCTGCGTATGATAGGCCAGGGCATGCACGGATTCGTGGAGAACAAGGAGCTGAAGATCCGCAATATCGACGAGGCCCTGCGCGAACCCACCGACAAGCGCGTCTTCGTCATCGCCAAAGCCATGCGCGAGGGCTATACCGTGGACCGCATCCACGAGCTCACGAAGATTGACCGCTGGTTCCTCCACCGCCTGATGAACATCACCCTCACAGCCCGCGAGCTGGAGCAAGTGGCCAGCATCGACGCCCTTCCCGCCCCCCTTCTGCGCAAGGCCAAGGAGCAGGGCTTCAGCGACTTCCAGATAGCCCGCTCCGTGCTCAAAGGCGACCTCAACGACGCCGACATCCTCAAGGTGCGCGCCCTGCGCAAGAGCCTGGGCATCGAGCCTGTGGTGAAGCAAATCGACACCCTCGCCGCCGAGTATCCAGCGCGCACGAATTACCTATACCTCACATACAACGGCTCTGAAAACGACATAGACTATTCGCACCCCGACTACCGCTCCGTCATAGTGCTCGGCTCCGGAGCTTACCGCATCGGCTCGTCAGTGGAGTTTGACTGGTGCTCGGTCAACGCTCTGCTCACCGTGAAGAAGGAGGGCTGGCGCTCGGTGATGGTGAACTACAACCCCGAGACCGTAAGCACTGACTACGACATGTGCGACCGCCTCTACTTCGACGAGCTCACCTTTGAGCGCGTGATGGATATCGAAGACCTGGAGCAGCCCCACGGCACCATCGTGAGCGTGGGCGGCCAGATACCCAACAACCTGGCCATGCGCCTCGACGCCGCCGGGGTGAACATCCTTGGCACTCCCGCCCGATGCATAGACAATGCCGAAGACCGCCACAAATTCTCCGCCATGCTCGACTCTCTGGGCATCGACCAGCCCCGCTGGCGCGAGCTCACAAGTATGGGCGACATCGAGGCCTTCGTAGAAGAGGTGGGCTACCCCGTGCTGGTTCGCCCCAGCTACGTGCTCTCCGGCGCCGCCATGAACGTCTGCTATGACGAAGACCAGCTGCGCCGTTTCCTGCGCCTGGCCTCCGATGTGTCGAAGAAATACCCCGTGGTGGTGTCGCAGTTCATCCAGAACGCCAAGGAGATAGAGATGGACGCCGTGGCCCGCGACGGCGAGATCATCGCCTACGCCATCTCGGAGCATGTGGAGTTTGCCGGAGTGCATTCCGGCGACGCCACTATCCAGTTCCCCCCGCAGAAGCTCTACGTTGAGACCATGCGCCGCATCAAGCGCGTGTCGGCTAAAATCGCCAAGGCGCTGTGCATCACAGGCCCGTTCAACATCCAGTTCCTGGCCAAGAACAACGACATCAAGGTGATCGAGTGCAACCTGCGCGCCTCGCGCAGCTTCCCCTTCGTCTCCAAGGTGCTGAAGATTAACTTCATCGAGCTGGCCACGCAGGCCATGCTGGGCCTGGACGTGCAGAAGCCTCACAAGAGCGCGTTCGACCTAGACTATGTGGGCGTGAAGGCATCGCAATTCTCCTTCCAGCGCCTGCAGGGCGCAGACCCCGTGCTGGGCGTTGACATGGCTTCCACGGGCGAAGTGGCCTGCCTGGGCGACGACCTCGACGAGGCCATACTCAAAGCAATGCTTGCCGTGGGCTACCGCCTGCCCCGCCGCTCTATACTCTTCTCGTCCGGCACACCGAAGCAGAAGGCAGCCCTGGTGGACTCTGCCCAGATGCTGCACGAGCGCGGTATCACCATCTACGCCACTCCCGGCACGTGCCAGTACCTCAACGAGAACGGCATCCCCGCCATCCGCGTGCACTTCCCCAGCGAGGCCGACAAGCGCCCCCAGGCCATTGAGCTCATGCGCGAGCATAAGATTGACATGGTGGTTAACCTGCCCAAGAACCAGACCACCGACGAGCTCACCAACGGCTACAAGATACGCCGCGCGGCCATCGACCTCAACATACCCCTGCTCACCAACGCCCGCCTGGCAGAGACCTTCATCCGCGCCATGTGCGCCATCTCGCCCGCCGAGCTCCAGATCAAGAGCTGGGAAGAATACTAATCTCTCCTAAAACCACTTTCCCGATATGTCCACGACACCCCAACCTCAGAATCCTCAACCCCAGCCACAGCAGCCTGCCCCCGCGAAGACCAACCGCACCCTGCTGGGCATCATAGCCGCCCTGCTCGTGATCGTCATCGGAGCGGGCGCATGGTTCGCCATCAGCATGGCCGCCAAAAACAAAGCCATCGAGGCCGAGCGCAACGCCCGCGAACAGGCCGAGCTTGACAAGGAGCAAGCGCTGATGAACGCCGACTTCGACGAGCTCAACCGCGAATTCGCCGCCCTGGAGAATCAGCGCGTCACCATCATGGACGACAGCCTCAAACGCGAGCTCACCGAGAAATACGAGGCCGCAAAGCTCAAGGTGGAAAAGCTGCAGCAGGAGCTGAAGAACCAGAAGAACAAGTCGGCCGCTGAAATCGCCAAGCTCAAGGACGAAATCTCCACCCTCCGCGCGCTGCTGAAGCACTATGTGGAGGAAATCAACCGCCTGAACAAAGAGAACGAGGCCCTGCGCACCGAGAACACCGAGATCAAGCAGCAGAACCAGCGTCTCACCAACCAGGTGACCGAGACCTCGCGCCAGAACGAGCAGCTGAGCCAACGTATGACTCTTGCCGAGAAGCTCAACGTCACGGGCCTCTCGCTCACTGCCCTCAACAAGAAAGGCAAGAACGAGAAGAAGGTGGAGAAGGCCAAGCAGCTGATGGTCACCTTCACCATCCCCCAGAACAACTCAACCCCCGTGGGCGAGAAGACCATCTACCTGCGCCTGGTGTCGCCCTCCGGCCAGCTCCTGGGCGGTGCCGGCAGCTTCTCCTTCGAGGGCGCTAACGTGCCATGCACAGCCCGCAAGGTGATCGAATACGCAGGCGAGGAAATCGCCGGCATCCACATCTACTGGGATGTGAACACGGCCCTCACACCGGGCGAATACACCGTGGAGCTTTTCGCCGACAACTACCGCCTGATCAGCCGCCGCTTCCAGCTCAACTGACGCGCCATGCTGCAAACCCTCTACGACATATACCTGCAAATCACGGCCGACGACGTCAACATCTACTCGTCGCTCTATAAGCTGATGCTCAGCATGCTGCTGGGCTGCGCCGTGGGCTATGAGCGCAAGCGCAAGGGCCAGATGGCCGGCGTGCGCACGTTCTCGCTGATTGCCATGGGTGCCACCTTGGCCATGATCATCTCCATCTACGTGCCGCAGGAGTATATGGGGCTTAAGAACGGCGACCCTGGCCGCGTGGCGGCGCAAGTGGTGAGCGGTATCGGTTTCCTCGGCGCCGGCGCTATCATCCAGATGAAGGGCTCGGTGCGTGGTCTCACCACGGCCGCAGGCATATGGATCGTGGCCATGATAGGCCTGGCAGTAGGAGCTGGACTGTTCTGGGTGCCGATTTTCGCCACATGCCTTATCCTCGTGGTGCTGATGTACATCGAGAAGCTCGAGCACCGCTACACGCTCGGCCAGGAGTCGCGCACCGTGGTGGTGAGAGTGAGCACCGTGGCCACCGACATCGCCCCCTACCGCGAAGCCTTGGCTATGCAGCACATCACCCTCACCAACTACTACATCGACGTCAACTACGCCGAGAATTCCACGAAGATCAACCTCGTGATTCTGGCACGCGACGGCTCGGACTTCGCAAAAATGTTCGACGCCCTGGCCAAGATCCACCCCACCCTGTCGATTTCTCTGGCCAACCAACTCCTTTAATTAATTATGAAACGCATATTCGCAGCCATCTTTCTCGCGGCTTTCGCCCTGGCCGCAGCTGCCCAGTTTCCAAAGGTCTACGATGAAAGCATCGACCCCATCGCGCAAATCGACAGCGCCGCGGCGGCAGCCCGCGAGCAGGGGAAATACGTCATCGCCCAGGCCGGCGGCAACTGGTGCCCGTGGTGCCTGAGGCTGGCGCAATACGTCAAGGACGATGCCGAGATAGCCCGCTTTATCGACGACAACTTCGTCTATATCCACGTCGACTACCCGCGCAACCCGTCGCCGGAGCTGAAGGCCAGGCTGAAGAATGCCGGCCGCTTCGGTTTCCCGGTGCTTGTGGTGCTCGGCCCAGACGGGCAAGTGATGCACATTCAGGACAGCGGCCTGCTGGAGAGCGGCGAGAGCTACGACCGTGAGAAGTTGGCACGCTTCCTGCAGCTCTGGAGCCCCGGGCAAGCCCAGGAGTAGCCAGTTCTGATTATCTTTTCGGCCGCGGGGGCAATAATGCGCCTCTGCGGCTCGTTTAATCTATATCATGAAGATTACTTTCGTCATCCCTCCCTGCTTCACGCCCGGCTTAGCTCCCGCCGAGCGTTCGGCCGGTTGCACCCGCATTGTCTACCCTTTCCCCAACATATATGAGCTTACCGCCGCAGCCGTTCTCGAGGCCGAGGGATACGAAGTGGCTCTTGCCGACTTCGTCTACCAGGTGCACACCGAGGCGCAGTTCGCCGCCTGGGCAAAGGCGGACCATAGCGACGTCTACGCCTTCTGGGGCGTGAACCTTTCCATCCCCGATGACTGCCGGGCCATCAGCATCCTCCACGGTTTCCACCCCGAGGCCCGCTTCGTGATGCTCGGCCCATCCGGCACATATTTCCCCGACAAGCTACTGCTGCCCACCCGCCCTGCCGAGGTCATCATAGTCCGCGGCGAGCCGGAGACCACGCTCACCCTTCTTATGGCCGCGCTGCGTGACGGCAAGGATTACACCTCCCTCCGCGGCATTACCTATCTTGACGCTGAAGGCAAAGTGGTGCGCAACCCCGCTCAGCCTCTGATCAAGGACGTAGACGCTCTGCCTTTCCCCGCTCGGCATCTCCTCGGCGACCGCCAGTACCACAACCCCAAGCTCAAAACCGGGCCCTACACCACCATGCTGACGTCGCGCAACTGCCCCTTCCACTGCATCTTCTGCGTGCCGTCGTCGCTCACCTTCGCCCGCGAGCTTGACTTCCGCCACGACAACGGCCGCAAGCCTCCCATCGGCTTCCGCAGCGTGGAGAGCGTGGAGCGTGAGCTCGAGCAGCTCGCCAAGCAGGGATACAAGGCCATTGGATTCGTCGACGATAACTTCATATGGAACGAGGAGCGCACCTTGGCTCTTTGCGCGGCCCTGAAGAAGCACGGCATGGTGTGGGGCTGTCAAGCCCGAGCCGACGCCATCACCGAGCCCATCGCCAAAGCCCTGGCTGAAAGCGGATGCCTGTATGTTGACCTGGGCGTGGAGAGCTTCGACCCCAAGGCCCTGGAGTACGTGCACAAGGGCATGACCGTCGAGCAGATCTATTCCGCCATAGAAATACTGAAGAAATACGGCGTGCCGGTGAAGCTGAACATCCTGATCGGCACATCGCCCTTCGAGACCGAGGAATCCATTAACAACACCATCACAAAGGCCAAGGAGCTGGACGTGGACCAAGTGATGATCAACATCGTATCGCCCTTCCCCGGCACGGAGTTCTACGAGCGCGCCATCGCCAACGGCTGGATCGAGGGCGGCGAGTACCGCCCCACCAATGTGCAGCGAGAGAGCATCCTCAACTATCCGCACCTGAGCTCGCGGCAGATGGAGCGACTGCTGTTCAAAAACAATCTGCGCTTCTTCCTCTCGCCCCGCTTTGTGTGGAAGCACCTGCGCCGATTCCGCTCCGTGGGTGAATTCTGGGCAGCGGCCAAGGCTCTGCGCCACAAACTCTTCGGATGACGCCCCGCATCTCCCTCATAGTCATATCCCACAATTCAGGCGAGCGTCTAAAGGCCTGCCTGCGCTCTCTGCAGCCCGTGCTGGGCAGCGGCGAGGCCGAGCTTATACGCGTTGACAACGGCTCTACAGACGGCTCTGAATGCCTTCCGGAGGGCGGCGTGATTCGCCTTGACGCTAACCGCGGCGTGGCCTATGCTCGCAACCGCGGCATCGAGGCCGCACGGGGCCGGTATATACTCCTTCTTGACGACGACACCGAGGCCAGCGCCGACGCTATCCTTGGCATGGCACAATACCTTGACGAGCACCCCGGCGTGGGCATCTGCGGCGCGGCTTTGTATGACGCCGAGGGCCACCTGCAATCCAGCTTCAAGCCCTACCCCGGCCTGGGCGTGAAAATCCGCAACCTGCTGCTGCGCACCGACAAGGAGCCACAGCTACCGTCCAGCCCCATCGAGCCTTGCTACATAATCGGCGCCTGCCAGATGATGCGCCGCGAGGTAATAGACCAGTGCGGACTGCTCGACGAGGCCATATTCTACGGCCCTGAGGACGCCGACCTTTGCATCCGAGCCCGGCAGAAGGGCTGGGCCACGGCATATCTGCCGCACCTGCGCATCGTGCACCACTGGCGCCGAGCCACGCGCCGCCGCCCCTGGAGCCGCCTGTCGCTGATGCACGCCCGCGGCCTGCTGCACTTCTGGGCCAAGCACCGACGCCTGTTTTGACAACAGTATTTTGTTTTTTAACTTAATTTAAACACTGCATTCCGCGAATTCTGTGTAACTTTACGCCATGATGAACTGAACCAATCAGCCCCGGTAGTGTTAAATCTATATAAAGCACATGCTTTTAAAGATTTATTAACCGCTAAAACATTCAATCATGGACAAAGAGAAAGAAAACGTCACGTTCGAGAAATACCGCGAACAGATGCACCCCGAGGAAGAAAAAGGCCGCAGCGTAATGCCCACGCCTTCCCGCGCCGTCGCCACAGCCTGGGGTATCTTCATGATTATCGTCTACGTGGGCATGGGCGTGCTCCTGCTCATCAACTTCTTCAACTGGACCTCCGGCTGGGAAGTGCCCCGCTACGTGGTGGGTATAGCCCTGATCATCTACGGCCTTTACCGAGGATACCGCTCGTTCATTGGCACTGACTACTACAGAAACAAGTGACCCACATCCCCCGATAATCCCCTACATCTAAAACCATACACCCATACACATGTCACGCACATTAGGCACTATCCTCGTCAGCGCAGCTTTGGCCGCGCTGATGAGCGCGTGCATCCACCCCGAGAAGCCGCGCAACACCACTACCTCCGGCACCTCCACCCTGTTCTGCGACAATTCCTTCGAGAACATCATGGAGCAGGAGATCGACGTTTTCGAGTACATTTACCCCGACGCCCACGTGCTTGCCCGCTACGGCACGGAGGCCGAGGCTCTCGACTCGCTCATGAGCCTCAACACGCGCACCATCATCATACCCCGTGACCTCACCGACAGCGAGGTTAAAGCCCTCAAGGCCAAGAACCACACGCCCCGCTCGGCCAAGATCGCCGTCGACGCTGTGGCGCTGATCGTGAACAACGACAACCCCGTCGACTATGTGTCGATGAAGGAGGTCTCCGAGATTCTTACGGGCGACACCAAGTCGTGGATGGACCTCAACCCCCATGCGCCCGACAAACCCATCGCTATCCTCTTCGACGACGCCGGGAGCGCCATGGTCAAATACATGCGCGACTCTCTGGCCAACGGCCGCGAGCTGGGTAAGAACGTCTACGCCCAGGGCTCGATCCAGGGTGTGGTCGACGCCGTCAAGAAAGACCGCTCGGCCATCGGCGTCATCGGCGTGAGCTGGCTCACCACCGACCTGCGCAAGGTAGCCACCATCGACTCCATCGCCGCTGAGGTCACCGACGAAAGCCGCTCCGTGAGCATGGACGACATCAACGCCCAGGTCAAGGACTCCGGCGTTAAGGTGCTGGGCGTCATGCGCCCCGGCGACCGCCGCGCCTACCGCCCCTTCCAGGAGAACATCTACAACGGCACCTACCCCCTGACGCGCTCCATCTACATGATCACCGTCACCCACGCCGGCAGCCCCGGCGGCGGCTTCTACACCTTCGTCACTGGCTACACCGGCCAGAAGATCATCATGAAGACTGGCATCCTGCCTGCCCGCATGCAGATAAATGTTGTGGAGCTCGTGCAATAGCGAGCCCCACCTTTACGTTATATATCTAATAGAGTAAGGAAATAAACAATAAATCATAATTCACAAGAAATGAAAATCAAGTTCCTGTTATCCCTTTTCCTCGGCGCGGCCCTCACCGCCAGCGCTGACGGCTACAAGGACGGCATCGAGTACTACAAGGCCGGACAGCATGACAACGCGCAGGAGATCCTGCACCGCACCCTCAACCAGCCCACCACCGACAAGGCTATGGCCTACTACTACCTGGGCCAGATCGCTATGAACAACGGCGATGCCTCTGTGGCAAAGGCTTGCTTCGAGAAGGGCATCAACGCCAACGCCGAGTGCCCCTACAACTATGTGGGTCTTGGTCTCGTTGAGCTCAAGGCCGGCAACGTCTCCGCTGCCGAAGCTAACTTCAAAGACGCCCAGAAGTACGGCAAAAAGAACCACGAGATCACCGTCGACATCGCCCGCGCCTACTATCTGGCCGACCCCGTGAAGTACGCCGACAAGGTGGAGAAATACCTCGCCAAGGCTCACAAGGATAGCAAGAACACCGAGCCCGCCATCTACATCCTCGAGGGCGATATGCTCTTCGATGCCAAGCAGCTCGGCGACGCAGCTGCCAAGTACGAGATGGCTACCACCTTCGACGAAGGCAACCCCGAGGGTTACGTTAAGTATGCTAACGCTTACATGGGCGTGAATCCCCTCTACGCTGTGGCTAAGCTTGAGGAGCTGCTGCAGAAACAGCCCAACTCCGCCCTTGCTCAGCGCGAGCTCGCCGAGAAGTACTACCAGACCAACCAGTGGACCAAGGCTGCCAACCAGTATGGCGCATACATCGTCAACCCCAACCACTTCCCCGCCGACCGCGCCCGCTACGCTGTGCTGCTCTACGCTAACGGCGAATACGCAAAGTCGCTCGAAATCGCCAACTCGCTGCTGGCTGCCAACCCCGCTGACTTCCAGACCCAGCGCGTGCGCTTCCTCGACCTGGCCGAGCTCCAGGACTATGACGACGCTGCCCTCGCAGCACGCGAGTTCCTCTCTCTTACGCCCAACACAGCCAAGAACGAGAAGTTCAACCCTAACGACTACGTGACCTACGGCACCGTGCTCTCCAACCTCGGTCAGGACTCCCTCGCCGTGGAGCAGTATGTGATCGCCACCCAGCTCGACCCCTCGAAGTTTGACAACTTCAAGGTGCTCGCCGACGCTTACACCCGCGCCGAGGACTATCAGAAGGGTGCCGAGGCTTTCAACCAGTACATCGCCAACAACCCCGACCCCTCGCTCACTGACTACCTCCAGGCTTCCGGCCGCTGGCTCAACGCCGCCAACCGCGCTGCCGACGAGCAGACCCGCGCAGCTGACGCTCAGAAGGGTATCGACGCCATCAACGAGGTGATCAACGGTGCCTCCACTCCCAACCCGGTCTTCTACCAGCGCCAGGGCCGTCTCTACTACGCCCTCGCCGGCAACAAGAGCGACCAGAACGTGGCCAACAGCTACACCAAGGTCATCGAGCTCCTCGACGAGAACCCCGAGAACGCCGACCCCGCCAACCCCGCCAACAAGCTCAACCTCTACTCCGAGGCTAACCTCTTCATCGGCAACTACTACCAGGAGCAGGGCGACAAGGACAAACAGAACGAGTACTATCAGAAATCCGACCAATACAAGCAGATGCTGCAGCAGAACTAATCGCGCATCAGCCCCCATTCAAAGAGCGACGAGGCCACCCGCCCCGCCGCTTTTTTTGCCTCCTATAGGAAAGAGAGAGGGTGTCACCGTCATCCGTCATCCGTCACGGGTTAATTCATTGCAATTCAATACGTTACCT
>CAZSHV010000092.1:0-10218 GCA_964606815.1 uncultured Bacteroides sp.
GATAAATACGAGGCTTTGGTCAACGACCTTACTTCCGGCCTCCCTGCTGAAATCGAGGCCCAACGCCTCAATTACGAATATTGGCGCGACCGCCTCCTCTCCTTCCCCCAAAAATCCGCCTAACCGAAAACAAACAAAAATGCTAACCCTCAACTTTACACGCAATCTCCCCGACCTGTAGGGTCGCCACCTGTGGCGACCGCCGCAAAGGAAAACCCGCTAACAATCAATTCACTCCCCAGACCTCGCACCTTCTCGGTCGCCACAGGTGGCGACCCTACAACTGACCGCAACAAACGAAAAAAACTACTAACTGTCAATATCTTACGCATCCCCCCTCCATGTAGGGTCGCCACCTGTGGCGACCGCCGCTAATGCAAAAAAAACAAACGCTACCCCCCTTTCTCCGCACCTTCGCGGTCGCCACAGGTGGCGACCCTACAGCTGACCGCCGCTAATGCAAAAATCAAACGCTACCCCCCCCTTTCTCCGCACCCTTGCGGTCGCCACAGGTGACGACCCTACAGCTGACCGCAACAAGCGAATAACAACGCAAAAATCAACCATTTACCCATTCCCGCACCAAATATTTAAACATATCATGGACTCCTCAAACATCATGCCGCAACGCAAATATCCTCGCGCCTCTTTTCACGACTACAACGGCGGGAAATGTTTTGTAACGGCGTGCACTCGCGATAAGGTGCACTATTTCGGTAAGGTGGTTGATGGCGTGATGCAATTGTCGGCCTTGGGCGAAGCTCTGCGAAACAATTTAGAAACTATCTCCAGCCACTATCCCGACGTAGAGATACCGCTCTACGTAGTCATGCCCAACCATTTCCACGCCGTCATAGTAATTAAGGACCCCGACCTTTCCATGACCGCGAATCCACAAACTAACCTGGGTCGTCTTAATCAATTGGCTCGACTGACTATGGCAACAGGCGGAAACACTGACGAAACCACGCACCACGGCAGTCGCTTAGGCTCTGTCGTGGCGGGCATAAAGGCTCACGTCACACGCTCTGCTCGGCAAAACGACCTTTCATTTGCATGGCAACCTCGATACCATGAACATATAATCCGCAACGACCGAGACGGAAACTTAATAGCTAATTACATAGAAACCAACCCCGCACATTGGACTAATGACGAATATTATGAATGACCCCATCTCCTCCTCTCCCGCCTCTGCAAAATACGACCTTATGTCGGAAAACCCGGAATCGACCGTTGTGGCCGAATTCGAAGCGGGATATTTCTCCGCGGCGCAATACCAGACGGAGGCCGACATGGAGCGCGACTTCATCGACCGCCTCAAGCGCCAAGGCTATGAATATCTGCCTATCAACACCGAGGCGGAGCTCATTGCCAACCTGCGCCGTCAGATGGAACGCCTAAACGGCATCACCTTCGCCGACGACGAATGGCGCTCTTTCTTCGACCAGCACATAGGCAACCCCAACATGGGCATCGTGGAGAAGACGGCCACCATACAGGAGGACCACCGCAAGACGTGGACGCGCCCCGACGGCTCGGTCGTCAACCTCATGCTCATTGACAAGGACGACATCCACCACAACTCTCTGCAGGTCATACACCAGTACACGCCCGAAGGCGGGGCCTACGCCAACCGCTACGATGTGACCATACTGGTCAACGGCCTGCCCATGGTGCATGTAGAGCTCAAGCGCCGAGGCGTGAGCATCAAGGAGGCCTTCAACCAGATAAACCGCTACCAGCGCGAGTCGTTCTGGGCGGGCAAGCGGCTGTTTGAGTTCGTGCAGATTTTCGTGATCAGCAACGGCACGCTCACCAAATACTACAGCAACACCACGCGCGTGGCCGCTGAGCGCGCCGGCGACGCCCAGGCGCAGCCCCAGGGCAAACGCATGACGTCGAACTCCTACGAGTTCACATCCTACTGGGCCACAAAGGACAACACGCCCATCCACGACCTCACCGACTTCACCCAGACCTTCCTGAGCAAGCACACCCTGCTGAACGTGCTGACGCGCTACTGCGTCTTCACCGCCGACAGGATGCTGATGGTGATGCGTCCCTACCAGATAGCCGCCACGGAGGAGATACTGCTGCGCGTGCGCACATCATCGCACGCCAAGACCCTGGGCACGCGCCAGGCGGGCGGATATATCTGGCACACTACGGGCTCGGGCAAGACGCTGACGTCGTTCAAGACGGCCACGCTGGCCCAGAAGCTGCCGGATATTGACAAGGTGCTCTTTGTGGTAGACCGCAAGGACCTTGACTATCAGACCATGATGGAGTACGACAAATTCGGCAAAGGCGCCGCCAACTCCAACGTCTCTACCGCCATGCTGCAACGCCAGCTGGAGGACCCCAACGCGAAGATCCTGATTACCACCATACAGAAGCTCTCGCGATTCATACAGCGCAGCCCCCGACATAGCGTGTACGACAGCCACGTGGTGCTGATTTTCGACGAGTGCCACCGCTCGCAGTTCGGCGAGATGCACCGCGCCATCACCAAGAAATTCAAGCGCTACCATATGTTCGGCTTCACTGGCACGCCCATCTTCCCGGAGAACTCAAGGGGCGGCGTCGCCCCCGACCTCACCACCACAGAGGGCGCCTTCGGCGACAAGCTGCACAGCTACACAATAGTCGACGCCATCCGCGACGGCAACGTGCTGCCCTTCAAGGTGGACTATGTGCGCACCCTGCGCGAGGAGGAGCAGATAGCCGACGAGCAGGTGAGCGACATCGACCGCGAGCGCGCGCTGATGGCCCCCAAGCGCATCGAGCTGGTGTCTAACTACATCCTGACGCATTTCGCGGAGAAGACGCGCCGCGGAGCCCGAGCATACGACTTCGCCCAGGTGCTGAACGTCGAGGAGCTGGCCACCGCCAAGGGCACGCGCTCGGTGAAGGAGGTCAAGGTGACCAAGCGCCTGCGCGGGTTCAACTCTATCTTCGCAGTGGAGTCTATACCCTTCGCTCGCCTTTACTACACCGAGCTGCAGCGGCAGAACGCCCTGCTGCCCCCTGACCGCCGGCTGAAGATAGCCACCATATACAGCTACGCCCCCAACGCCGACATCGAAGACGAAAGCCCCGACGGTGCCGACGGCCTGGACCAGAGCAGCCGCGAATTCCTCGACGCTTGCATCCGCGACTATAACGCCATGTTCCAGACCAACTACGACACCTCGGCCGACAAGTTCCAGGCCTACTACAAAGACCTCTCGCGCAGGGTGAAGAACCGCGAGGTGGACCTGCTGATTGTCGTGAACATGTTCCTCACGGGCTTCGACGCCACCACGCTCAACACCCTCTGGGTGGATAAATCGCTGCGCCACCACGGCCTGATCCAAGCCTTCTCGCGCACCAACCGCATACTCAACTCCATCAAAGACCACGGCCAGATCGTATGCTTCCGCAATCTCGAAAAGGCCACCAACGACGCCCTGAAGATGTTCGGCGACAGCAAGCGCACGGGCGTGGTCATCCTCCGCCCCTTCGCGGACTATTACGAGGGCTACGACGAGGCCGAGGAGGAGGGCGCCGACATCAAGCACTACCCCGGATGGCGCGAGCTGATACACCGCCTGCTCGAGGAGTTCCCCCTCGGCAAGACCATCGTGGGCGAGACGGCAGAGAAGGCCTTCATACGCCTCTTCGGCACCATACTGCGCGCCTTCAACCTGCTGCAGACATTCGACGATTTCGAGGGCAAGCACATCATCAGCGACGAGGACTTCATGGACTATCGCGGCCTATACAACGAGCTCCACGACAAATACCGCCCGCAGGCCGGTGATCGCGAGAACATCAACGATGACCTGGTCTTCGAGATGGAGCTGATGAAGTCAATTGAAATCAATATCGACTACATCCTCTTCCTCGTGGGCCTGCTCAACGGCGACCACGGCCACGACGCCGAAATAAAGCTCAAGGCCATGAAGTCGGTGCAAGCGTCGCCCGACCTGCGCAATAAGAAAGAGCTGATCGAGGAGTTCATACTCCAGCACACTCCGCAGACCGACGTGCACGACGAATGGCACGCCTTCGTGCGCATGCGCCAGCAGCGCGACATCGAGGAGATCATCAGCTCTGAGGGCCTGCGCCGCGACAAGACTCTCGACTTCATGGAGCAGAGCTTCCGCGACGGCGGCATCAGGGAGGGCGGCACGGCCATCGCCGACATCCTCCCGCCCATGGGCCTATTCGGCAGTGCCGGCGCGGCTCGCGCGGAAAAGAAACGCAAAGTCACTCAGCTGCTTAAGGACTTCTTCGACCGCTATTATGACTTCTCCGGCAGCATATTCTACCGCCCTGAATAGTCCGCTGCTGCGCTGTCATAGCTGCCATCTGCGATTTTTTCACTATCTTCGCGCATAATTCCCCTTTTAAGGCTCTTTTGAAATGCTCTCTATAAAGCGATATTTCCCTGACCTTTCCGAGCGGCAGGTGGCCCAGCTTGAGGCGCTGGGCGAGCTCTACGCCGACTGGAACGCCAAAATAAACGTGATCTCGCGCCGCGATATCTCTAATCTCTATCCCAACCACGTGCTGCACTCGCTCACGCTGGCCCGCTTCCTGGGCCCGCTGCAGCAGGGCACGTCGTTCATCGACATTGGCACGGGCGGCGGCTTCCCGGGCATCCCGCTGGCCATAGCCTACCCTCAGTGCCGATTCCATCTGGTGGACCGCGTGGGCAAGAAGGTGCGCGTGGCCACGGAGGTGGCTCAAGCCATAGGCCTGGAGAACGTCACGGCAGCCCACGGCGACGCCGCGGAGTGCCGCGAGCACTTCGACTATGCCGTAAGCCGCGCCGTGATGCCTCTCAACGACCTCTGGCGCCTGGCGCGCCGCCTGATTTCCCGCGGACACCTGCCCGGCAACCGCTACGCCAACGGCCTGCTCTGCCTCAAGGGCGGCGACATAGCGGAGGAATGCAAGGGCATCGCGGAGCCCGTGCGCGACTATCCGATCGAAGAAATTGTGCCTGAATCTCACTTTTCGCAGAAGTTAATTGTTTATATAGAGAAGACCAAATAAGTAATTAGCCATGCTTAAAGTTAAACAATTCACTTTCAGCCCGTTCGGCGTGAACACATACCTGCTCGTTGACAGCGACACGCTCGAGGCTGCGGTGGTGGACCCCGCTATGTTCACCGAGCGCGAGCGCGAGGAGTTCGACCACTATGTGCGCACCTCCGGCGCCAAGATCACGCAGATTATCAACACCCACATGCACCTCGACCACTGCTTCGGCGCCAACTACGTGCGCCGCGCCTACGACGTGCCTCTGAAGGCCTCCGCGGCCGACGCGCCCCTGGGAGCGACCTTCGCCCAGCAGTGCGCGCGCTTCGGCATGCCGTGCTCCGAGCCTTCGGTCGAGATTGACGAGCCCCTGGCCGACGGCGATGTCATAACCATAGGCCAGAGCTCCCTGCGCGTAATCGCCACCCCGGGCCACACTCCCGGCGGTCTGTGCTTCTACGACGAGGCCGACCACCTGCTCATCACCGGCGACACGCTCTTCAAGGGCTCCATCGGTCGCACCGACTTGCCGGGCGGCGACATGGAGCAGCTGCTGCGCAGCGTGCGCGAGCGGCTCATGGCCCTCCCCGACGCCACCACCGTGCTCCCCGGCCACGAGCGCCTGACCAACATCGCCAACGAGCGCCGTTATAATCCTTATCTCTAACCCCGCCTGCCCCCGAGCCCCATGGAACAGCCCCTCGCATCTCCGCTGCTGGAAGCGGCCGTCAACGAGCTCTCGCGCCTGCCCGGCGTGGGCCGCAAGACCGCGCTGCGCCTGGCCCTGCACCTGCTGCGCCAGGATGCCGGAGCCGCCGTGGCCCTGGGCCAGTCCATCATCAACATGCGCCAGGGCATTCGCTATTGCCGCGTGTGCCACAACATCAGCGACACCGACGTCTGCCCCATTTGCTCCTCGTCCTCGCGCCTGCCGGAGCAGATCATGGTGGTGGAGAGCATCAAAGACGTGATGATATTCGAGAACACGGGCTCCTACCACGGCCTCTACCACGTGCTGGGCGGACTGATCTCGCCCGTCGACGGCATAGGCCCCGACAAGCTCGAAATCGACTCCCTCACAGCCCGCGTGGCCGACGGCGGAGTGCAGGAGGTGATCCTGGCCTTGAGCGCCACCATGGAGGGCGACACCACTAACTATTACATCTTCCGCCGTCTGGCCCCCACGGGCGTGAAGGTGACGCAGCTCGCGCGCGGCGTCACCGTGGGCAACGAGATCGAGTACACCGACGAGATCACCCTGGCCCGATCCCTGGCCGGACGCACCGACTTCACCCTTTCATTCCCCTCGCAATGAACACTTCCGACCCCGCCGTTTCCCTGCGCGCCGTCGAGCCCGCCGACGTTGACACTCTTTTCCTCTGGGAGAATCAGCCGGAGACGGCTCGCGCTTCGCTGGCCGCCGACGCCCCAGTGTCGCACTTCCAGCTCTGGCAGTATGCCCAGCAGCCCCCGGCCTCGCCTCTGCAGGCCGGCGAGATGCGCCTGGTAATCATGGCCGACGGCGCCGCGGCCGGCACCATAGACCTCTGCGACGTATCGGCGCGCCATGGCCGAGCCTTCGTGGGAGTGTTCGTGGCTCCGGAGATGCGGCGCCGCGGCGTGGCCTCGGCTGCCCTGCAGGCCCTCATCGCATATTGTCGCGAGCTCGGGCTGCACCAGCTCGCCGCAATCGTGGAGAAAGGCAACGAGCCCTCGATGCGCCTCTTCGCCTCCGCCGGATTCCGCACCAGCGGCCGCCTGCGCTCATGGATCAAGCACGGCCGCCAGTATGCCGACGCGATCGTGCTGCAGCTGATGTTGTGATTTTTTTAGTGGACACAGCGCAATAATTGCCGCGGCCTTTGCGTTATAGTTTTCAGTGCGAGAAGTCTTTCGGCCCCTCGCGCACAATTTTCAGCGTAAAAAAGAAACTTGCAATCACCTTACACCGCAGCATGAAAATAGCCCGACTTATCGCCGCCCTGCTCATCGGCACGGCCGCAGCTTCAGCCCAGGCGCAGACCGACCCCACGCTCATGACAGTGGACGGCCGCGACATTAAGCTCAGCGAGTTTGAGTACCTATATAATAAGAACAACGCACAGCAGGTGCAGCCCCAGAGCATGGAGGACTATCTGCGCCTCTTCACCGACTATCGCCTCAAGGTGGCCGACGCTCTCCACGCCGGCCTGGACACCACCGCGACATTCCGCGCCGAGTACGCCAAATATCGCGACGACCTGGCCCGCCCATACCTGCGCGACCCCGAGGTGGCCGCTCAGCTCGAACGCGAGGCCTATGACCACTATCTGCGCACCGTCTCCGTAAGCCACATCATGCTGCCCAACGCACTGCCCGACGGCCGCAGCGGCAAGATCATGGCCGACTCCATACTGCAGGACATCCGCGACGGCAAGACCACCTTCGAGGCTGCCGCCCGCGCCAACTCTATCGACGGCCCCTCGCGCAACCGCGGAGGCTACATGGGCACCGTCATCGCGGGCCGATTCCCCTACCCCTTCGAGAAGGCTGCATACGAGACCGAGACCGGCGACATCTCCGAGCCCGTCAACTCGGGCTTCGGCTGGCACATCATCCGCGTGGAGAGCTCCGAGCCCAACAAAGGCGAGGTGCAGGCTTCTCACATCCTGCTTTCCACCCGCGGCCTAAGCGACGCCAACAAGGCTGCCGCCAAAGCGCGCATCGACTCTATCTTCGCCCAGGCCAAGGCCGGCGAGGACTTCGCCAAGCTGGCACGCCGTTTCTCCCAGGACCCCGGCTCAGCGCAGCGCGGCGGCGACCTCGGCTGGTTCTCGCAGGGCGCCATGGTGCAGCCCTTCGACAGCATCGCCTTCGCCATGGCTAAGGGCGACATCTCCGAGCCCTTCGCCACCGACTTCGGCTATCATATCATCTACAAGACCGACGCCCGCCCCGTGGGCTCCTTCGACGACCTGCGCGAGACCATCACCAAGCAGATCCAGGCCGACCACCGCGCCGACCTCCCCGTTGACGCAACCCTCCGCGCCCTCGCTGCCCGCACCGGCTCCATGATCGAGCAGTCAACTCTCGAGTCTGTCGAGGCCATCCTTAAGGGCGACGCCCTGGCCGACACCATCACCGCAGCCACCGCCGCGATGATCAACACCAGCATCATCCCCGCATACACCGTGGGCGGCAACGTCACCTCCATCGCAGCTGCCATCGCCGACTTCCCCCTCCAGGGCGGACTCACCCCCCAGCAGGCCATGAACGTGGTGACCAACTGCGTCAACGACGGCTACAACCGCGCCCTATTCGAGCTCGCCGCAGCAGAGCTTGAGCAGAACAACACCGAATACCGCAACCTCCTCAACGAGTACCGCGACGGCATCCTGCTCTTCGACATCTCCAACCGCAACGTCTGGGACCGCGCCACGCAAGACTCCGAGGGCCTCAAGCGCTTCTTCAAGTCCAACCGCAAGAAATATGCCTGGGACGCCCCCAAATATAAGGCCTTCGTGATCTTCGCCCCCAACGACTCCGTGCTCGCCCTCGCTCAGGCCGTCACCGACTCCATCGGCTCTAAGGCCATCACCCAGGAGCAGCTCACCACCGAGATGCGCAAACGCTTCGGCCGCGACATCAAAGTGGAGCGCGTGCTCGCCGCTAAGGGCGAGAACCCCATCACCGACTTCTTAGGCTTCGGCGGCGATAAGCCCGAACCCGCCAACAAGCGCTGGACCGACTACTACGCCTTCCAGGGCCGCGTCATCGCTGCCCCCGAGGAGGCTGCCGACGCCCGCGGCGCAGTTGTGGCCGACTATCAGGCCGCCCTCGAGGAGCAGTGGCTCAAAGCCCTGCGCAAAAAATATAAGGTCACACTCAACCGCGACGCCCTGTCGCAGCTGAAGAAGTGACACGCCATTCTCTTTCTATAGTTGCCGGCATCGCCGCTCTCGTCCTCGCTTCTTGCTCAAGGACGGAGCCTGGCGATGCCGCCGACGTTCTGGCCCGTGTAGACAACCGCACCCTCACGCGATCAGAGCTCCAAGCTGCCATCCCCGCGGGCCTCGCTCCCGACGACAGCGCGCGCATGGCTACCGCATACATCCGCTCTTGGGCCGAGCGACAACTCATATCCACCATCGCCGCCTCCGAAATCGACATGGCGGACATCAACCGCATGGTCGACGATTACCGCAACCAGCTCATCATGTGGGAATACACCCGCCGAATGTACGACTCCCGCGGTCGAGACACCGTGCCGCACGACACCCTCATGGCCTACTACCAGAGCCAGCGCGACGCCCTGCGCGCCCAGCGGCCAATGGTAAAGGGCGTATACATCAAGGTGCCCGACGACTCCCCCTCGCTCCCCGCTCTGCGCCGCCTGTACCGCTCAACGCTCCCAGCCGACGTCGACCGTCTCGAAAAAAGCGAACTAAGCGGCGCCGTGCACTACGACTATTTCCGCGATCAGTGGATCGACTGGGAGCAGATCGAGAACCGAATCCCCTACGACTTCAACGCCGAGGGCCTCGACGCCTTCCTCCGCTCCCGCCGCCACCTCGACTTCTCCGCCGGAGGCTTCACATACCTTCTCGACATCAACGACGTCATACCCGCCGGCGCCACCCTCCCCTTCGAGGCCGCGCGCCCGCTGATAGAGGAGCGCCTCGACTACAGCCGCCGACTCATCTACGAGCGCGCCCTGCGCGAGGAGCTATACAACGACGCCCTCGAAAAAGGACGCCTGAAAATCAACGCGGACATCTGACCCGCCATGCCCGACACCGACATCACCATAGCCCAAGCCCAGCAGATCGTGGACCACTGGATCCGCACCGTGGGCGTACGCTACTTCTCGCCACTCACCAACATGGCCGTGCTCACCGAAGAGGTCGGCGAAGTCGCACGCATCATGGCCCGCCAATACGGCGACCAGAGCACAAAGCCCGGCGAAACCCTTGACCTCGCCGACGAGCTCGCCGATGTGCTATGGGTAGTCATGGCCATCGCCAACCAGACCGGCATAGACCTCACCCAGGCCCTGCAGCGCAACATCGACAAGAAGACCCGCCGCGACGCCACCCGCCACCTCCAAAACCCCAAACTATAATCAATAACACACACAATCCCCCCGATTGTAGGGCCGAAGCGGGCTGTTCGGCCGCAGGCAAGGCGTTCATTCGGGTGAATACCCGC
>CAZSHV010000093.1:0-10161 GCA_964606815.1 uncultured Bacteroides sp.
TATAATCTGTTTCTATAATCTGTCGTTTTAGTCGGCCTCGCCGTCGTCTTGCTTGAAGAGTCTGATCCAATCTCTGGCCGTGCTTCGACGCAATTCAAGGATGTCGGTCATTATCGTCTCGTCGAGCAGCTGGGGGAAGTGGTAGGCGGCTTGGCGAAAGGCTTCTCGTCGGCTGAGGATGACCTCCATCTCGTCGGTGGTAGAGAGGTTGCTGAAGGCGTCGATGGCCATGTTGACTACACTGCGGGCCCACTTCACGTCGCCAAAGTGCACGCGTCCGTCGAAGTCGTCGTCACCGTAGTGGGTCATGGCTGCCAGGGCAGCGATCTTGATGAGCATCACGCGCATTTTGTTCAGGGCCGAGCTCACGTGCGGGGGCAAGTCGCGTGTGGTGGCGACATAGCCCAAAGCGTCGTGCATGGTGGCGTACGCTGCCTCGGCTCGGGGCGTGAGGGTTAGCTCAATGGCCGTGGGGGTTTGGTAAATGGCACGCAACAGGGCGGTCCATGCGGCCACGGCGTCGGCCGAGGGGTCGCGCTGGCTCAGGTAGCTCGCCGTCTCCACCTCCGCGGGGCAGAAGCACAGGAAGCGCTGCGTGAAGCCGTTGGACATGAGCTTGTCGGCGCACATCTTCTCGCGGAAGACGTCGTCTTGCATCGTGCCGAAGATGCTCAGGAAGGGGCTCTTGACCAAGGCCATAGGCTCGCCTTTGCGGTTGATCTGCAGGTCGCCGCCGTCGTAGATGGTCATGAGCTGGGCGAAGTCTCCGGGGCCTCCGTAGCGCTCGATGTTGGCAATCATGGTGGCCAGCTCGTCGGTGTAGAGCAGCATGCCGTGGGGGTTGTCGCGGATAGCCTGATTTCGGGCCTCCGGGGTGGTGTCGCTGATGATGATCTGCTGGCGGGGCACCGCGGCTGCCGCCTGCGTCTTGTCGCCCTTGGGGGCTTTGTCGCGGGCCTCGTCCATGCGGGCCAGATAGGCTGTGTAGAGCTCGGCGTTGATGTCGAGGATGGGCTGGAAGCAGTCCACGGCAGGGCGCGACTTGTTGCTGCCGCTGGGGGCGATTACGGTGGCCCAGAGGTTGGTGCGGTTGACGTAACCGCGGGTGCGGACTGTTACCTTCGAGCCGCACACTGCGCTCAGGGCGCAGAGCAGGGGGGCGACGACGAATTCCTGCGGCACCTGGCGGGCGCCGGTGACCTCGGCGAAGAACGCGTCGACTTTTCGTGAGAGGCGTCCTGTTGAACGCTCTTGCTCATTGTCGGCCTCGATTTTGTGGCCGAGCGCGCGGAAGTTGTCGAACTCAACATTACTGTAAGCCTCGTTGACGTAGACGGAGAGGTTCCAGTCGCTTTTTGGATGTTTTGTCATAGATAGATGTATTAAATCAGTTAATTATAAGAACACCTGTTTGTATTGGTGTTTCAGCAATGCAAAGTAAAAACAAAATTTCCAATTGTGCAAATAAAAATGCAAAATAATTTTTCACCACTATCTACTATTAACAAATTATAATTAACAATAGTTAAAGATATGCATATCAAAACCACGGTTCAAGCGCAAAGTGCGGGAAAGCTAACATGTTGATGCACAAGACTTAAGCAAGCTACCAAGACCTAACGCATTGATAATCAACGAGTCGTCACTTTTTCAGAACTACATACTTGCTAATCAGCGATTTAACACGTGACGGATGACGGATGACGGAGGCACCCTCCCTCTTTTTTGTTGTTTTTAGACCTAAATAACAGAGATTTTAACTATTAATGTTAAAAATTCAATTTGTATATTACAAATATTTCGCTTAACTTTGCACAGCACTTACATATCCCCATGTTGACACTTCGTCCCCGCCTATATAAGATATATATAAGAGACGATGAGGGAGAGTGTATTATATAAAAGGGGTTTTATATAATCTTTTATGTCTATAGGCGGCAATTTTGCCGGCTATTCCTCTCTGTACGGCAATTAGCAGTACGCCTGTGACAACGCCTGCATAGGATAACATCTACCATTGATAACGCCCTCACACCATGGCGCAGCCCATGATAACACCCATATTACCAGCAAATTGTAGGGCCGAAAGTTCTTTTCGGCCGTCGTAAACGCTCGGGCATGTTGCCCGCCATTCATCCCGCAAACGCTTTTGTGGGATAAACATCCCCCTAAATGATAAAAGAGAAAAGGATATTTGACATTAATAATACCTCCCCCCCAACCCCCTCCTACAATTCTTGGCACCGCCAAGCACTTCGCGATAATATAATTCATGATTGAGCTTCGCGAGAGAGAAGAGCAAATAATTATGAATTATGCATTATGAATTATGAATTAGAAAAATGGTGGGTGGGGGTGGCTTCCGTCATCCGTCAGAGGTTAATTGACTGGATGCCAGCATGTTAACTCGAAAAATCTGACGACTCGCTGATTATCAGACGGTTACATAAAAGATAAGATTCTCGGTTTCCTCTGGATGTAGGGACGCTGGCTCGAGCGACCGCGGATACGTCACCGTGGCAAACGTTTACGTCATCTGTGCCAATGCGTTAGCTGTAGGGTCGCCACCTGTGGCGACTGCCGCAATGCTCCCTCGCCAGATTTCCCCTCCCCCTGGCCCCCTCCCCAACTTCGCCGGGGAGGGGGAATACTTTTAAACCTCTGAAATCCACGGGCTTTCGCCCGCTAACATGCTCCCCCCCTCCGGGGATTCCCTCACGTCGGCGTTAGCGTTATCGTAGGCGTTTTCCCGGACGCTCAAAATGAGCGCCCCTACATTCATTTGACAATCAGCTTGTTAACCATAGCGGCGGTCGCCACAGGTGGCGACCCTACAGGCGGGTGTTTTCGTTGATGTTATCCACGGCCGCTCCGACCGATCGGCCCTACAATCGGCAGATGTTCGCTTACACAACTGTCTGATAATCAACAAGTCGTCAGGTTTTCCGAGGTAACGTATTGAATTGCAATGAATTAACCCGTGACGGATGACGGATGACGGTGGCACTCTCTATTTTTTCCCGCTAAGATATTGGGTGGGGGTCTGGCCTGTGTGTTTCTTGAACATGCGGCTAAAATGCTGGGGATATTCCATACCCAGGTCATAGGCCACCTCGGCGATGGTGTGGCCTGCCGCGAGGGCGTTCTTGGCACGCTGCACGATGAAGTCGCGAATCATGCCGCCAGCCGTCTGTCCTGTGGCGCGCTTTATGATGTCGCCGAGATAGTTGGGCGACATGCACAGGCTGTGGGCAATATACTGGATGGAAGGGATGCCGAGCTGCATGTGCAGACCCTTGGCGTAATAGCTTGAGAGAGCGTCGCGAAAGCGCGCCAGTATGTCGCCGCTCTGCGGTTGGGGATCGGTGGTCTGACGGCCATAGAAGCGCTTGCAGAGGCTAAGGATAACGTCTATATAACCCACGAGTATATCGCGCTGGGCTGCGTCTGGTTTGCGCTCCGTCTCGGCTTGGATGGAGCGGAGCAGGGCAACGACCTCGTCGTGTTCGTCGGGGAACATATGCAGCCCCTCGTTGCTATGGTACTCGAAGAATGGATATTCGCGGATGAGCCTCTCCAGGCACGTGCCGTGCAGGATGTCTGGGTGGAAGAGCAGCGCCCAGCCGGAGATAGCGATGGGCTCGCCGTCGTCTTCTCGTCCGCCGATCTGCCCGGGGGCCACGCAGAGGAGGGTGGAGGCGCCATAGTCGTAGCGTCCGCAGCCGTACTGCAAGCTCACGGTGTCATCGTCGCGCAGGAAGATGGCGTACACGCCGTAATAGTTCAGGCTCGAGCGCGTGGGCAGGGCCGGGTCGTAGCGGATAACGCTCACCAGAGGATGCGGCGCGGGCACGCCCAGGTAGGCGCAATAGTCGGCGGGGGTGTTCACCTTGAGTATCCTGTTCATACCGCGAAGGTAGCAAAAAATGTGAAAATGGTACGAGGAGCAGTGAAAATGATTCGTCGCTGACGAAATTACTCCGTTAATTTGCTTGCAATATCCAGCTCAATTTAGAAAGCGTTAACATTCATACTTACCATCACCATAACACTTAGAGCCTATCAACGCTTGCGGATGCACCAGAGGGCGCACGCAATTGTGAGTACGGCTCCCGCTATGAAGATGGCGGGGGTATAGACGGCATGGCCGTTGACTGTATCGATAGCGGGGCTATCGGAGCGCTGGAGCATGGTGAAGGCAAAGGCTTCGAGGTTGCACAGCATATGCGCCGCCACGCACGCCCACAGGCTGCCGGTGCGGGCCATCAGCACGCCCAAGAGCAAGCCCACCACGAGGCACGACACGAATCCCTGCGCGCTGTAGCCATGCACCGCGGCGAAGAGCAGCGCGCTCAGAGCCACCGTCCAGCCTAACGAGAACCGCTTGAGCATCAGCGAGAAGATGTCGCGGCGGAACAGCAGCTCCTCAAAGACAGGGGCCAGCAGCACGCCGAATATCAGCATCATCCACACCGGCTCATCCCCTGCCGTGTCTGCCTGCTCGGCGGGCACGCACAGGGCCCAGAGACCCGGCAGCGCGACCTTGCACAGGGCAACCGTCATCACCACGAACGCCACAGTCCACGTCCTCCCGGCAACCGCGGGGCAACGATAAAACCGCAGGCTCTTCAACCAGCGAATCAGCAGCCACAGCACCACGGCAGCGCAGCCCGTGCCTATGGTGCCGCTAATGGTGAACAGCACGTCGTCGGCTATCGTCACGCCCCTACTGGCGGTCACGGCTTCAACAGCCACCTGCGCCACGCCGGTGAACACGAGGGTAAACACAGCCACGGCCGCCACCACGGCCAGCAGCCAAAGAATTTGCAACATCAGCTTTTTCATATCTTTAAGTTTAACGGTTAGGCTCTAACATTCTCGCGAACATGCCACTCACAGGGGCGGCCTCGGGGCTGGAAACCACGGGCGGCGAAGGAGGATTCTTCTGCAGCTCCTTGGCTTCGGCGGCGGAGAGGTACTCGAAGTCGACGGGGTAAAGCTCATAATAGTTATAGATCTCGATAGGCTTGCCGTGGGTGTCGAAATATTTCTTGAAGAACTTGCCCCGGCCTGTGAGCCTTATGGCGTAGCTCTGGAACATCACGCCTTTGGTGCTGAAGGTGCTGTCGGGGGCGATGCGATAGGCCGAGGAACTGGAGATGTCGGTAAAGTCGGCCGTCATGCCCAAGAGCTTGAGAATCGCGGGCGAGAATTTGTGGTCTTTGGTGTCGGCGAGCAGGTCTTTGTTGATATGTATAGCATCGCCTTGGCGGCGGAACGTGACAAGCGGCCCCGCCTTGCCATCAATGGTGTATTCCGCGGCTCCGCCGGCAATGGTATCCGGCAGTGGGCTCACGAAGTATGGTATGTCCATGAGGAACGGAAAGCAGAGGTCGTCGTTGCGCTGGGCGGGGGTGAAGACGCTGTCAAGGCCCTGGCTGTTGGCTTTGCGAGTGCGCAGGCGCGAGGAGAGGAATCGCGGGTGCGTCTGCTTCTTGAATCCTTTCACCTTCGGCTGGGTGGGCACGAAGACATCGGCCATGTGCTCATTGAAAATCACCACGGTGTCGGTGGGCGTGACGCCGCTGGCGTATTCGCGCACGTAGAACGTGATACGAAGCACCGGGCGCGACCCAGGTGTGACCACCACATCGCTCAACTCGTAGCTTTTAGGTTCCAGGGCCACCGCGGAATCGCCGCGCACTGCTGTGGCCGTGTGGAAGCCCATGTAGTTGACTGTGAGAGGGAAATCGCCCTGCGCGGCGGCTATGCGGCCGTCGGAGTCAGTAAGGCCGAGGATAGAGCCTGATGCGGTGAACACTGTGGCGGAGGCCAAGGGCGAACCGTTGGAGGCATCGGTGACGGTGACCATGGTCCGCGCCGAGGCCGTGGACAAGCCCAGGCAAACAAGCACGATCAGCAGGATGGGGGCAAGAATACAAGTTTTCATTTTTAAGACATTAAAGCGTTAAGTGCCGCGTCGCGGTAGCTGGCGCCGATGGCGAGCTCGGCAGTGCCAATGGTCACATCGCGGCTGTCGAAGGCCGTTACGGCATCCTTATTCACAATCACAGACTTGCTTATGCGCACGAAGGCCGGAGAAGGCAGCTGCTCCTCCATGGCCTTGACCGTCAGTCGAGAGACCACGCGGCCGGAGGCGAGGTGGATGATGACGTAGTCCTTGAGGCCCTCCACGTAGAGAATATCGGCGAGCCGCAGGCGCATGTATTTGCGGTCGGCCTTGACGATGATGAAGTCCAGAGGCGGCTCCTCGGGGGTGTGCGACAGGCCTCGGTAGGTGAAGGCGCGGTCCACGGCTCGGTTGAACCGCTCTTGTCGCACGGGCTTGAGCAGATAGTCGATGGCTTCCACATCATAGCCCTCGATGGCATATTCCGAATAGGCCGTGGTGAAAATCACCAGAATGTCGGCAGGCAGCTCGCGGGCAAGCTCCACGCCGGAGGTGCCGGGCATCTCGATGTCGAGGAAGACGAGGTCGGCTTCGTTACTCCGCATCCACTCGCGGGCACTTTCTGCGCTGTCAAACTCCGCGACAAGCTCCAGATCGGGGCGAGTTTCCACCAATCGGCGCATGCCTCGGCGGGCTATCGGCTCGTCGTCAACTATTATGCATCTCATATTTCAAAGGAATAAGGATTTCAACTTTATACACGCCCGCGGCATCACTGACGTTCATTCTGGCCGCGCCGTCGTAAATCAGCTCCAGGCGGTGGCACATGTTGGTCAGGCCAATGCCATGGTGCTTCATGCGGGCCACTTCGGCGGCGTCGCAGGGGTTTTCACACGTGAACATAAGATTATGTCCGTCAACGGCAAAACGCACCCGCACCTGTGCCCGACTCCTAAGGGCGTATTTGGCGGCGTTTTCCACGGCGGGGAGGAACAGCAAGGTTGGCACAAGTGCCTGGGCGCCCGCTGGGTCAAGCGTAAGCTCGAAGGAAAAGCCATCGCGGCGAGATTGCTCAAGGGACAGGTAGCTTTGCAGGAAGTCTGCCTCTCTGTTTAGCGGCGTGTACTCATGGGCTGAGGCATCGAATTGGTAGCGCAGCAGCGTTTGGAGGTCGGCGAGGAGGGTAGAGGCCAAGGCCGGGTCGTCGGTGACGGTGATGTCTATGTTGTTAAGCACGTTGAAGAGGAAGTGCGGATTCACCTGCTTGCGCAGAAACAGGTACTCTTGCCGCAGCGTCTCGGCCCGCAAGGCTGTGAACTCGCGCTGGGCCCGCAGCCACCTCTGGAACATCAGCAGCGCGGCGCACCCACCGGAAAAGACCACAGCCTCAAAGGCGCCTGCCAATATCGACCCCAGCGTTATCATAGCTCCGGCGCGCCCTTGCACAGCCTCGGCCTGACGCATCAGAGAGGGAAGCACCAAGAGCATAGGCACCACCATCACGGCGGTTAGCACAGCTTGTGCAGCTATGTATCGGCCTGTCTTTGAAGCGGCCGCATAGCGATGGAAGATCCACCGCGAGATGTATGCAATCGCTGTGAGATAGACAAAGAGTGTGGCCGTGAGGCCCAAGGCATACAGCGGGGAGACGACATAGTCAGAGCTATACGCCAGAGATGATACAAACAAGAGCCCGACCAGCAGCAGCACATGGCGCGCGGGGCGGTAGGCGCTGTCAGCGATGAGTTTGGCAAGGGGGGATAATAGCGATGTCTCGGCATATATGTCCTCCATCTTCGGCGGGGGAGCCATATGCGCCAAGAGCTCGCGAAGGTTGTCGGTGAGGGCGTCGATGCGCTGCGACACTGCCCTCGGCCCTTCAGAGATAGCGTCAGCAATGCCCTGCAGCGAGGCCATGACGGAGGCGGGGTTGAGGCTTTGCCGTACGTCAGCGATGTAGCCTTGCAGCCGACGTGTAGCCATGTGGGTGCGAGCCATGTCGTGGCGACATTTGTCATAGAGTTTGATAAGCGCCACGGCCACCATCAGCGGCACCACGAAGAGAGCGTTGCCTATGACTTCGGCCACGGCCCAAGCAGACCAGGAGCCTATGGGGGCTGGCAAATCGAAGACCGCGCGCACCGCGCACTCTATGCACCATAGCCCCACAGCGGTGGCTATAGCAACAAGGAATGAGGATAGGATATATCCGACGAATCGCCCGCGCAGCAGCAGGCGGGGGATGAGCAAGCGCTCGTTGAGCCACAGCACCACAGGCGGATACACCAGAGCCGCAGGGAGAAACAGCGCCCAGGCTCGGCGCGGGTCGTCGCCTGCCTCGAGCAGCAGCTCCATGGTGGCCATGCCCGGCGACACAGCCAAGAACAGGAGCACTGCAATCAGGTATAGAATCAGTTTTCGCACGTGGGTGGGGCCTTTGCTTTTAGTTTTCTGACGCAAAGGTATAAGATTCCCGCCTACGACGAAAATATTTGAGACAAACCGCCGCAAAAAAGCGACGAAACGACTTTTTACAATTGTTGGCGAGGAAACAATAAAGAAGAGTCCACAGCGAAAGGACGGTGGAATATGTAGCGTTGCACCATCTGCTCGAAAGTCGACGCTCCGATTAAGTCGTCGGCAATGCTCTCTATCACTTCTCGAAGCTCTACACCAGAACACGTTTTAACGATTTTGTTCCACCCGAGGATTGCCCCGATGATATTGCCGGCTATGGCTCCGGTGGAATCGCTGTCGCCATCATGATTAACAGCGCAGGCCATGCAACGCTCAAAATCGTCGATGTGGCGCATGACGCTGTATATGGCTATCGCTAAAGCCTCCTCGGCCACCCAACCTTGGCCCAACTCGCGGATTGCGTCTTCATCGCTCACGCAGCCGACGGCCAAGTCCATGGCACGTCTTAGAAGCAGCCCAAGGGAGAGAAGATGAGGATCATCAGGATATGAATCTCGCAGGGGCTTCAGCACATACACGTTGACGCCAGCGCGAAACTGTCCTTGAGTCATCGGTCCAAGGTCAATGCACATGGACACTATCATGGCAAGCACCATTGAAGAGAATGTGCTGAGCGGATGTTTATGAGTCACCTCGGCTGCCAACCCTGCCAAGCGACCCGCTTCTATGCCTTCGAGCGAAATGCCAATCGGGGCCACGCGCATCACGCCTCCGCAGCCTTTGGAGTTGTTGTCAACTGGGCCTAAATCATTGGCAATCCGCCGCAGGGCAGACATGCATGTATTGCCAGGAGCGCGGTTGTGCCACAGGGTTTTCAAATCTCCGAGCCAACTGCCTTTCAGATGGTGAGGATCTTCAGTTTGGGTATAATACCAGTCAACATATGCCTTCTCAATATAGGGGGCGATATCTTCGGCTGTCTGCTTTCCTGCTCCGATGGCACTGAGAAGACCTTCAGCTGTGAAGAGTGTCATCTGCGTGTCGTCGGAGAAGACGGGGTGCGCATCTAACCTCTGAATTCCTTTGGGGCCGTATTTGGCGCGGATCGTAGAAAGTGACATGAATTCAACGGGGTAGCCAAGAGCGTCACCATACGCACCGGCCAAAAGGCATCCGCGTGCTCTGTCTAATTTTTCAGGGGTGATAAGTCTCATAGTATAATTGCTTTGTGATGAATGTCGCAAAGATACGAAAATTTTGCAGAGTTTGCGATTCTTTCGCAAAAACTTTTCTCGAGGGGCGCGGATGTTCAACCAGCACGGCCATGGAAACGTTATAATTGTGTTACCTTCAATACTTTTGACTATGAACTACACCTTCGAACCAGAACGCATCTACGCCACCGACCCCTCTGGCAAACTCCTTGCCGAGGTCACATTCCCCCATTGCAACGGCGTGGCAGCCATAGACCACACTTTCGTCGACGAATCCCTGCGCGGCCAGGGCATAGCAGCCGAGCTCGTGAAGCTCGCCGCTGAGAAAATCCAGGACGACGGCCACCAGATAGCGGCCACGTGCCCCTACGCCGTGGTATGGCTTGACCGCCACCCGGAGTATCCCACCGTCGACGCCGGCCCCGCCGCCTGCCGATTAAGCAGGTAAATACCCACTATAGCCCGAAAGTTCGCTACGGTCCCCAAGAGGCATGTTCGAGCTGGATGTAGGGACGCTCATTTTCAGCGTCCTCCGATAACACTGTAATTATGAATTAAGGGCGTATAAACGCCTGACACTCAACGAGTCGTCAGATTTTGCGAGTTAATAATCTAATA
>CAZSHV010000094.1:0-10031 GCA_964606815.1 uncultured Bacteroides sp.
GTTCGAGCCCCTCCGGGGTCACGGTCAGAGACAATCGCAAGGTTGTCTCTTTTTTATAGTGTCTGTGGCGGGGTAAGTAGTAGTTATTATGTTTGCATACTCGGGCAACCGGTATGCAAACATAATAACTACTATCGGGGGAAACGCCTGGTAGACAAGCGGAAGGGTGCTATATGGTAAAGGCTTTGCGCACAAGGGGGATGCGCATGATGAGCCAGCTGCCGGAGATCATAACCACTGATGCGATCAGCCATACCAGGGGCAGGTTGTCGATGCTCTCGCGCAGGTAGTATATCACCTTCATCTGAAACAGATACACGGGTATGAACAGGGGCGCGAGTTCCTGCAGTGGTTTGCACGGCCGCGGCAGTGGCACCTTCAGCAGCCACACGAACAGCACCACGGCCAGAAGCACCGTGACTGGGCTGGAATAATTGTACTCTACTAAATAATTGCCGTAATAGTTCAGGTCGAGCTTCACTTGCAGCCATTCGTTGAGTATCAACAGCGCGGCCAGGGCCATCAGCGTGCAGTGGGGTTTGAGTGCAGCCACCACGCCCGGGCGGCGCAGGAAGCCGCCGAGGGTGAAGTAGAAGAGCCAGTTCCACACCCTCAGGGTCTGGGGCACATTCTCCTCGAAGGGCCATTTAAGGCCATGGAGGTATTGCACGGGGGTGTTATTGAGCACGAAGGCTGCCAGCAACAGCGCGGCGGCCGCGGCGAAAACCCACGCGAACGCCCGCGGCCGCTCGCGATAGAGGCTTCCGAGCCAGGGCGTAAGTAAATACATCAGGATCAGGGCGCCGAAGAACCAGAGTGTCGTATAGTTTTCCATCTGCAGGAATGACAGCAGAAACTGGAGCGCCATATGCTCCGGCACCTGCCGCGGGGGCACGGCCCACCCCTCGAGGAGGCTTATCCCCAGATACAGGATAATGAAACCTATCAGCATAACCCTGAGTATGGCCTTGACTTTGCGCCACACATAGGCCCAATCAAGCGTGGGCTTGGGTATAAGCAGCCAGCCCGCCACCATAAAAAACAGCGGCACGGCCGCCACGCTGCCGCGAGAGCACACCAAAAAGCCGTGATGGGTCATCGTGGAGGTGTGGATGAGAATCACCAACAGCATGGCCACGGTCTTGATCAGATCGATATTCGGATTTCTGATGCCAATCATATCGTAAACGCTCGGCGCACAAGGGGGATGCGCATGACCAGCCAGCTGCCGGATATCATAACCACTGATGCGATCAGCCATACCAGCGGCAGGAAGTCGATGCGCTCACGCAGGAAGTATATCACCTCCATCTGAAACAGATACACGGGTATAAACAAGGGCGCGAGCTCCTGCAGAGGCTTGCACGGCCGCGGCAAGCGGGGCTTGAGCAGAAGCACGAACACGGCCACGGTCAACGCTTGCACCACGGGCGACGAGTAGTAGAACTCGCAATAATAGAGCCCGTAATAGTTCAGGTCGAGGGCCACCTGCACCCAGTCGTTGAGAATGAGCAGCACGACGACGGTCATCACCGTGCAGTATGGTTTGAGCGCCGCCACCACGCCCGGTCGGCGCAGGAAGCCGCCGAGGGTGAAGTAGAAGAGCCAATGCCACACCCTCAGTGTCTGCGGCACGTTGAAGTCAAACGGCCACGCCAAGCCGCCCAGGCACTTCTCAGGCAGGTTGTTAAGAACAAACGACAGTAGCGCCAGCGCGAACGTGCCCGCGAACCACCACGCATACGCCCGAGGCCGCTCGCGGTAGAGCCGCGACAGCCATGGCGCGATTAGGTAGACCAGAATCAGCGCTGCGAAGAACCATAGATTCGAATAATCATCCATCTGCACGAAGCTCTTCAGGAAGCTCACGGCGAAATGCCACGGCACCTCGGCCGGCGGCGCGGCCCACCCCTCGATGAGGCTTATCACAACGTACAGGATGATGAAACCTAACAGCATGACCCTGAGTATGGCCTTGACCTTGCGCCACACATAGGCCCAATCAAGCGTGGGCTTGGGGATGAGCAGCCAGCCGGCCACGGTGAAGAAGAGCGGCACAGCCACAGCGCAGGCGCGGTAGGCCGGCGCGAAGGTGACGTTCTGCATATGGCTATGCAGACCCAGCACCAGCAGCATGGCCACTGTCTTAATCAGGTCTATGTTGGGATTTCGCACGCTACTCATATCTTAAATTGTGAAGGCTCGGCGCACCAGCGGGATACGCATGGCCACCCAGCTCAATGCTACGGAAACCACTGCCGACACTATCCACACGCCAATCAACGACTCGATGCGCGACAGGAAATAAAACACCACCTCTATATGGAACACATACACGGGCACGAACAGCGGCGCCAACACCTGCAGCGGCTTGCACGGCCGCGGCAGTGGCAGCTTCAGCAGCCATACGAACAGCACCGTGCACAGCAGCGGCGCGACGGGGCACGTATAGTTGTGCTGCACGAACAAGCTGCCGTTGAGGGCATCGTGCAGCTTCGTCATTGCTAACTCGTTGGCCAACAGCAACGCGGCCACGGCCACAGGCGTGCACCATGGCTTCAGAGCTTCCACCACGCCCGGCCGGCGCAGCATACCGCCGAGAGTGAAGTAGAAGAGCCAGTTCCACACCCGCAGGGTCTGTGGCACATTCTCCTCAAACGGATGCTTATGCCAGGGCCCAGAGCCCTCCGGCATATGATTCAGGACGAAGACGGCCAGCAGAAGCGCGGTAGCGCCGGCGAACACCCAGGCATAGGCCCGCGGCCGCTCGCGGTAGAGCCTCCCCAGCCACGGCGCGAGCATATACATGATGATCAACACGCCGAAGAACCACAGCACCGTGTAATCATCGAGATGCACGAACGACAGCACAAACTGCCCCAGCATATGCCACGGCACCTGCCGCATCGGCACATCCCACCCATCCACCACGCCCCGAAAGACGTAGATAATGACGAAACCGATGGCCATGACCCGCACTATCGCCTTGACCTTGCGCCATACGTAGGCCCAATCCAGGTTAGGCTTGGGTATCAGCAGCCAGCCTGCCACCATGAGAAAGAGCGGCACCGTGACCACGCAGGCGCGGTAATACACACCATACACCGCTTGGTTTACCGTAGATGTATGGGCGAGAACCACCAGCAGCATGGCCACCGTCTTAATCAGGTCGATATTCGGATTTCTGACGCCACTCATACCTTAAATTGTAAACGCTCGGCGCACCAGGGGGATGCGCATCAAAGCCCAGCTCACAGCTATGGTCGACACGGCCGTGACAACCCAGACTAAATGCAACGAATCGGTGAGCGACTGGAAAAAGTACACCACCTCGACATGGAACACATACACGGGCACAAACAGCGGCGCCACCTCCTGCAGGGGCTTGCACGGCAGGGGCAGAGGCACCTTCAGCAGCCACACGAACAGCGCCACGGCCAGAAGCACCGTGACTGGGCTGGAATAATAGTACTCGAGGTAATAATTGCCGTAATAGTTGAGGTCAAGCTTCACCTGCGCCCATTCGTTGAGTATCAACAGCGCGGCCACAGCCATCAGAGTGCAGTGAGGCTTGAGCGCATCCGCCACGCCCGGCCGCCGCAGCATGGCGCCGAGGGTGAAGTAAAAGAACCAGTTCCACACCCTCAGGGTCTGTGGCACATTCTGCTCGAAGGGCCACGCCAGCCCGCGGAGGTATTGCACAGGAGTGTTGTTGAGCACGAATGCGACAAACAGCAGCGCAGCAGCAGCGCCGAACACCCATGCGAACGCCCGCGGCCGCTCGCGGTAGAGGCTTCCGAGCCAGGGCGTAAGCAAATACATCAGGATCAGGGCGCCGAAGAACCATAGCACCGTATAGTCGTCAAGATGCAAGAATGACAGCAGAAACTGCTTCACCAAGTGCGCGGGCACTTGGCGCGGGGCCACTGCCCACCCCTCCGTGACGATATTTCGCCAAAGGTATACGATTACGAAAGCTATGGCCATCACCCGCGCAATGGCCTTGACCTTACGCCAGACATAAGCCCAATCGAGGTTTGCCTTAGGAATCAGCAGCCAGCCCGCAACCATAAAAAACAGCGGCACGGTCGCAATGCCACTGCGGTAGAATATGCCATACGATGTCATGTTCGCAGCGGTGGTGTGCACCATTATCACAAAGAGCATGGCCACTGTCTTGATGAGGTCAAGATTGGGGTTTCTCTGTGTTGTCGGCGTCATGCGGGCAGGAAGTAAAGCGGGGCTTCCGGCCCGAGGTTGAAGATGATGTCGAGCACCGACAGGCCAGGGATGAAGCCCAGGCTCTGGGCTCGCAGTTGGTAGTAAGGTCGGGGCTCGAAGGCGGAGAAGTCCGCCCCGCGGCGCATGTCGACCACCGTGGCGGGGTCGATGTCGGCGAGGGCCGGCGGGGGGAGCACGCGGGTTTCGAGGCCCAGCATCTCGCGGCAGGCGGCATCGGCCGCCGCGCAGAGGTCGGTGACGCTCTCGTCGCGCCAGGCCAGGATGGGCAGCAGGCGGTCAACGTAAAATTCAAAGTATGGCGTGCGGCCATAGGCGCTCTCCAGGGCTGTGAGAAGCTGCGCCCACCACTGGCCGTGGCTGGAGACGCGCACCTGGCTCCATAGTTTGGCGCCGGGGGGGCGAGACACGGGCACGGTGAGCGTGAGCTCGCCGTGGGTGGAGGCTATGCGACAGCGGTGTATGCTCTTGAAGCGCTTGTCGTAGCGCAGGCCGGTGTCAATCACCACCTGCGGGAAGGCCGACAGGGCGTTGTAATACGCCGCCGTGGCGAAATACTGCGGCGCAAGCACTGCGGTCTTGCCTGGAAAACGAGTAAGCACTATTTGTCGGGGTTGGCAGAGGAGAAGAAGCGGTTCCAGCGCACGTAGCCGGAGGTGAGGGGACGGTCCTTGTCGAACGACGCGAGCACAAAGGCCGGAGTGCCCACCACATGATCCTCGGGCACGAAGCCCCAGAAGCGGGAGTCCTGCGAATTGTGGCGGTTGTCGCCCATCATGAAGTAATAGTCCATGGTGAAGGTGTATGTCTTGGCCGGGGCGCCGTCGATGGTGAAGACACCGCCTTCATACTTGGCCTCGGGGTGGCCTTCGTAGTTGCGTATGCAGCGGCTGTATAGCTGCCAGGTAGTGTCGTCAATCTCCACGGTCATGCCCTTTTTGGGAATCACCACTCCGTCGGGGCCTCCCCAGTTAGAGAGAGTCCACTCGGCGGCCATCTCGCCAGGGTACATCTGCCCCTGAGCCTGCAGCCAGATGTCGGAGAATTTTGTGGCGGACACCAGTAGGCCGCGCTGCTCGATGGTGTCGAGCATGCCCTGCGTCATGGGCAGTCCGTAGACGTAGGCACTCTGGGGAATCTCCAGGGCCTGCAGCAGAGCTTCGTTCTGCGGGGTGCGGGATATGAACTGGCAGTCAGCCTCGGTGATGCCCAGCTCCGCGGTGAGCTCGGCGGTTAGGGGGCGCGAGGTGGCAAGCACGTAGTTGAACTGCACGTTCTGCGGCATGGGCTGCGCCTGGCCGTCGATGTAGATGGTGTCGCCGCTGATGCGGAAGCGCTGGCCGGGGAGGCCCACCACGCGCTTTACGAAGTTGACGCGGCGGTCAACGGGCCGGTAGATGACGTCGCCGAACTTAGCTTTGTTCGAATTCACCTCTTTCCAGCCGTACTCCTGCACCAGCAGGTCGTAGTAGAGCGGCGACTCCTCGAATTTGGTGGCCACGGTGTCGCCGGCGGGGAAGTTGAACACCACGATGTCGCCCAGCTCCACCGAGCGCAGACCCTTGAGCCGGCGATAGGAATTGGAGGGGGTGTCGAGGTAGCTCTTGCAGCCCAGCCATGGCAGCGTGTTGTGCACCAGAGGGAAGTGGACAGGCGTCATGGGCACGCGCGGGCCGTAGGTGAGCTTATTCACCCACAGATAGTCGCCCACGAGCAGCGTCTTTTCAAGCGACGAGGAGGGGATCACGTAGTTCTGCCCCACGAAGGCGAAGATGAAGTAGACGAGCACCAGAGCGTAGACGATCGCATCGACCCAGCCCATCACGGTGCGCACAGCCTTGCTGCGGCTGCGCTTCCACCAGGTGAAGGGGATGTAGCCGGTGATGTAGATGTCGAAGAGCAGCAGCTCGAAGATGGCGAGCCACCACGTGCCCATCCACGCCACCCATGCCAGAAACACGGTCGAGACCAGGGCGAAGCGCACCCAGCGCGTGGGGCGCGTGGCCTTGATGCGGTCCATGAAGGAGGGGGAGGGTTCTTTGGTGGCAGGCTCTGGGCTGTTTGAGGCCGAGCCGGGATAGTTGGATGCAGAGGCGGGATAGTCTGTTGACTGGTTTTTATCGCTCATCGCAGGGGGGGAGTAAGGTTAAAGAAGAGACTGAAGCAGCTCGAAGGCCTCGGCGCGGCTCATAGAGCGGCGCTGGCGCAGGGCGGCGGCATAGCGCGTGGCAATGGTGTGGACCTGCGGCTCGCGGAATACGCGCATCATCTGGCCCAGCGAGCGCGTGAAGATGTCGTCGATCTCGTCGTCGGCAAGATCGCACATGTCGCGGCCGGTGTCCGACACCTGGTCGCGCAGCTGGCGGGCAGTGTCGTTGGTGAAGCCGCGATGGCGATGCACCAGCATGCGGCACAGCACATTAGACGCGGCCAGCGAGCACAGCAGCTTGTACTGCTCCACCAGTGCGCGCCAAGGCGCTGCGGGCGAGCACTCGCCGCCGTCGGTGTAGTGGCTGTCGATGACGAACGTCTCCTCGTCGGCAGCCGCGTCGAGCGTCAGCGACTCCAGCGCATGGTCGGCGTCGCAGACGTTCAGGCATATTACCATGCCGGTGAGGCCGAAAGCCTTGTCGGCCTCGTCGGCGTATGTGAATGGCGTGGACATCAGTTGATTACAATGATTTTGGTGACGGCTCCCTCGCCCTTCTCCTGCTGGGGGCCGGAGGAAGCGAAGACGTAGTATACGCCGGAGCGCACGCGGGCACCGGAGGCATTGCAGCCGTCCCACATGGCCTGGCCGCCGGAGGCCTGCACGGTGGCGATGAGCTGGCCGGAGGCATCGGTGATCTTCACCAGCGAGTCCTCGGTGAGGCCGGTGATGGTGATGTAGCCGGTGAAGTCGGGGCGCACGGGGTTGGGATAGGCGTAGATCTCGGAGTAGTCTTCAGCAGCGGGGCCCGTGGTGGTGCTGAAGCGGTAAAGGCCGTTGCCGGCGCCTACGTAGACGGTGGTGGAGTTGGGATCCTGCTGCACGGTGTTGATGCGGTTGGAGAGCGGCGAGTTGGTGTCGTCGTAGTGAGCCAGAATCTGGGTGCCGTCTTCGTTGACGAGGTAGAGGCCGGAGTTGAGTGTGCCGATCCATTTATTGTTGGCGGGGTCGGTTGAGATCCAGAGGATGGGGTCGCCGTCGAGCAGATAGTCGGCATAGATGGTGCCGTCGTTGCGGCTCACTTTGGGGCGACGAATTGTGAAGTCGGCGCTGAGTGCCTTACCGGGCTCGGTGATGACGAAGGGGCCGGCGGAGGTGCCCACCCAGATTTGGCCGTTCTTGTCCTCGGCTGCGCAGAGCACGTGGGTGGGGGTGAAGGGCTTGCCGTCCTGGTCGGTGAAGGAGGGGCGCCACAGCACCTGGTCGTCGCTGGTGTCAGTGTAGGTGCCGCGGGTGTCGTAGCAGAGCAGGCCGCTGTTCCACATACAGTTGAACTGGAACATCACGCCAGAGCGCGAGCTGAAGATGGAGGTCTGGTCGTGCGAAACGAAGTCGGTGGCCTTGGCCTGCTTCCAGTCGGTCTTCTTCACCTGCGTGAGGTCGCCTTTGAGGAATCTTGCGGGCAGCACAGAGTAGCAGATGCCGTTGTTGCCGTAGTATCCGATCCAGAGGTTGCCCTCGGGGTCGAGCACCACGTCTTTGGCGCGGTGGTTGGGAGATGTGGTGTTGGCTTCGGTAAAGTATGTGATTTGCTTGCCGTCCTTGGCGTAGTGCCAGCCCTCGTAGTTAGAGTCCACGAAGTAGGCATCGGGCACGTTGGGATTCTCCACGATGTGGTAGTTGCCGCCGTATAAACGCTTGTTGCTGAAGAGGTTCTGCCAGTTCTTGAAGATGTCGGGCAGATAGCACTGCATGATCGACACGTCGCGGGGCTCCTGGCTGTCGAGGTCGATGATGTTGGTGGTCTGCACCACGGTGGCAAACTCGTTGTCGGTGGCGAAGTCGGGGCGGTATTCGCCCTCGTTGGTGTTGAAGAGGTTGGACACATACAGGCGCTTGCCGTCCTTGCTCAGATGCATCCAGCCCACCTTGGGCACGGTGACAGAGGCCGCGGGCTTCACCTTATCGGTGAGCTGCGAGCCGTCGGCGAGCTTGTACTGAGCGATGCCCAGGGCGTTGCCGGCCCAGAGGTTGTCTGTGCCTGGGGTCCATGACATCTTCTGGCCCTGCAGGGCAGTGGGCAGGGTGGTTGAGGTGACGCTGATGTTGGGGGCGATGTTGAGCAGGGCCTTATCCGTCACAGCATAGACGCCGGCGGGGGTCTCCTTGACCTGCGTGACATTTGCTGTGGAGCCGATCAGCCAGTTGGCTCCGGAATTGGTATCAACGATGGCCAGAGAGCTGTTGTTAGTGCTCCAGGCTCCGATTACCGAGCCAGATCCGCCGAAGAGCTTCTGCACCGGGTAGGTGGTGGTGGCTCGGGGGGTGAAGGCGCTGAGATTGAAGGTCTTGGAGCTCAGGGGGGCCGACTTGATGGCGCCGTCGTGTGCTATGAAGACGTTGCCGTTCTGGATGGTGATGCCGGTGACGGGCTCGTTGAGCACCATGGATTTCTCCACCTCGTGGCGCGCGTCGTCGTAGATTACCACGCCGAAGTCCGTGGCCACGCCAATGTGGCCGTCGCAGAAGGCCACGTCGCGCACGGTGCGGGGCGAGAATACGTTCGCATCCTTGATGTCGGGCAGGTTCACCACGCGGCCGTCGTCGTAGAGCAGGTCGAGGTTGCTGTTGGTGTAGACCACTAAAAGATAGCGCTCCGCGGGGTTGTAGTATATCTCCTGCACCTCCACGTCGCTGAGCTTATTGTCGGTGGTGTAGGCGTAGGTTTCGTTGTCAGCAGGCGAGAAAGAGAAAAGGCTTGTGCCGGAGCGGAAGTACACCTTGTCGGGCGTCTCCTCGAGGTTGTCCACCGCGTCGGCGAAGACGGGGTATTTATACCAGCCTCTGGCTGTCTGCGCCATGCCAGCGGCCGCGCACAGCAGAGCGGCGAGCATGGTTAGAATCTTGTGTGTCATATGGATAAGCGTATTTTTTGTCTATATATAGAGTGCTAAAAATGTCATTTCTTGTGGGCCAGGAATTGTGCCAGCCGCTGGCATGCGCGGCCGCGGTGGCTTATGGCGTTCTTCTCGTCGGGCGCGGCCTGGGCGAAGGTTTTGATCCATCCTTGGGGCACAAACAGGGGGTCGTAGCCGAATCCGCCGTCGCCGGCCGGGGCCGTGGCGATGGTGCCCTCCACCGAGCCTTCGAAGGTATATTCCTCGCCGCCGATGATCAGGGCCATGACGGTGCGGAAGCGGGCGCGGCGGTCCGCGGCGCCCTGCATCTCGCGCAGCAGCTTGCGCATGTTGGCCTCGGAGTCGTGGCCGTCGGTGGCATAGCGCGCGCTATGCACGCCGGGGGCGCCGCCCAGGGCGTCGACTTCCAGACCAGTGTCGTCGGCCACGCAGTCGCAGCCCGTGAGGGCGTAGACGGCGCGGGCCTTCTGCAGCGCGTTGCCCTCGAGCGTGGACTGTGTCTCCGGCAGCTCGGCATCGATGCCGGCCTCGCGCAGCGACACGATCTGCATCTCGGCGGGGGCCATGCGGCGCAGCTCCTGCAGCTTGTGGGCGTTGTTGGTGGCGAAGATTAGTTTCATATATTATTGGTTAGGCAGCTGGGAGAGTGGATTAGATAGAGATGCCGCCTATTAGAGCCTGTCCCATAAAATATGTTAAAGCTGAGGCGGTCAGCCATTGAGCAG
>CAZSHV010000095.1:0-9932 GCA_964606815.1 uncultured Bacteroides sp.
TGGATGTAGGGACGCTCATTTTGAGCGTCCGCAGACTCCCCCGCAAAAACGCCAACGACGAGAATCAACGGAGCCAGCAGCGCGGGCGTGTGCATGTTAGCCGCCGGCGAAAGCCCGTGGTTTTCAATATTTTATAAAAAATTTGTGGGTGAACCAACTACCTGCGCCGCTACGATTACCCCCAAAGTATACTTTAGAAAATCGACAAAAATGTTTGGTTTACAAAGTATAATTGGTTAAATTCGCGAAAACTGCACGCTATGGAAATTATAATTCGCCAAACCTACCTCTCTCGCATCATTTCCCACCTCAACCGCGGGATGATGATTAAGAGCCTGTACCATAATATCTGTTAACGCTGAGGCGGTCAGCCATTGAGCAGAGTTGTTCGTGTGATGAGGGAGTGTACTTGACGTACACGACCGAAGAACACGGACGAATATGCCAATGGATGGCCGAGGCGATGGTAATGTATTTGTCGAAACGATTTGGTAGCTGCTTGGCATAGGCTTCAGATTTTCAGGGCGTATATTGTCTCACGTAGAACAAGGATAGTCTGCAATTTTGTTAGTCGTTAAGGGGAGAGTAGTGTTAACATACCATTAATGTGCGGACGAAGCATCATTTCCCTCGTCTCGCATCTCTCGGGCGCTTTTGAAGCCGTCGCTCGGTCACAATGCACCGGCATTGCTCCCTCCCGACGCCTCCAAAATCCCTCCAAGATAAGCGACCTCAGCGTTAACATATATTATGGGACAGGCTCTAATGGTCAACGCCGCGTGGGCAAGAGCTTCATGCTGCGCCTACTGCGCCAGTGGCTGGAATCCAATCGTCCGGACGCCTGCGTGGTGTACATAAATAAGGAACTATTAGAGTACAGCCACTTAACTAATGCGACAGAACTCTATGACTATGTGTCGCCTATGCTTAAGGATGGAAGTGAGAATTATCTTCTTATCGACGAAGTGCAAGATATCGCGGGATACGAAGACGCGCTGCGCAGCCTGCATGCCGAGGACCGCTGTCAAGTTGTGGCCACCGGCAGTAATGCCTACATATTCTCTTCAGAGCTTGGCACGCGCCTGGCCGGACGATATATCGAGATTCCAATCTACAGCCTCAGCTACACTGAATTTCTGGAATTCCACAACATGGAGGACTCCGACGAGACGTTGATGGACTATCTGAGGGTCGGCGGACTCCCTGGCCTAAGATTATACGACGTCCGCGATGAAATTCCTGTGCACGACTATCTGCAAGGAGTGTACAACACAATAATGATGCGCGATGTGGTGTCAAGGGAGAAAATCCGCAACGTGACGTTCATTGAGAATCTGTCGCGATTTATCGCCGACAACGTCGGCAAGCTGATATCAACGGCCAGCATTGCAAAATACATGAAATCCCATGGCGAGCAGATTTCCGACCCTGTCATCACCAACTATCTTCGCTATCTTTGCAATGCGCTGATTATAAACCCAGTGGCACGCTATGACATCCATGGCAAGAAGCTCTTTGAGATGATATTCAAGTATTATTTCGCCGACCATGGGTTGCGCAATTTCCTGTGCGGCTTCAACCTGCGCGGCAGCATAGAAAAAGTGATGGAGAACGCCGTTTACCTACATCTGCTTTCCTGCGGCTTCAAGGTAAATGTCGGCGAGCTCCGAGCAGGGGAGGTTGACTTCGTGGCCACCAAAGGCGACAGCAAGCTCTACGTGCAGGTGGCGTACCTCTTGGCTTCTGAAGAGACGATTAACCGCGAATTCGGAAATTTAGCGACCATCAAAGACAACTATCCCAAATACGTGGTGACCATGGACCCTGTGGGCGGCGAACTCCCGGCTTATCCCGGCATACGCCACGTACGCCTCCGCACCTTTCTCAAAGACGAGCTGATATAAGTGTATGTGCCAACGAAAAATCGGAGCTAAAGGATATACCGATAGCTCCGATTTTCGAGGCGTTCCCGCGCGATCATTTGCGGGCCTCGATGGCCTTGTGCACCTTGTGCACTTCTTTCACCAGGCAGCATGCTGCTGCCACTGCTGCGGCCTTAAGGGCTAATTTGGCGATGGTGAGGGCCAGATGTTGAGCATGATGCTCGTCGTGATGGTGTGACATAGTGGTAGAGTATTTAAAGGGTTAAAGTATTGTTTCTTTCTTTGATATTGTAACGCTTTGTAAGCGCAAAAGGTTTAGAAATTCTCTTCGCGGCGCGCTTTGGCGGTGGCTTTCACCATATTGGTCACGGCCACGGTGAATAGCGGCAACATGAGCATGCCTCCTAAAGGTAGCACCACAGAGATGACCTTGCCGGCCACCGTCATCGCGGCGAAGTTGCAACCCACGGTGGTAACGTTCATGCAGGCCCAGTAGAGGGCGTCCCAGTAGTCATGCACCGAGGGGTTGATGGCATGCTCCTCATAGTAGAATATCAGCGACCCCACATAGACCATCGTCAGCAGTATCACCAGATACTGCGAGAGCATCGAGAACGAGCGGTTGGAGGAGATATATCCCACCACCAGGCTCAGCGAGTAGCAGCCGCGCACCATGGGCACGAAGCGCATGAAGTAGAGCACAGTCGGCGAGAACACCAGCCCGGGCACCAGGTTGTAGATGTTGAGGTACGGTATCGAGATCAGAAAAAAGAACCAACGCCGGCGCAGGTAAGAGCGCTTGTCTGACACAAGAGCGAGCGTGAGAAAGAAATCGAAGAGGAAGTAGACGCACACCCAGAACTGGAAGGTCATATAGGTGTGACTGCTGAGGAAGGGCACGTCGGCGAACGTGTCATAAGAGATGTAGACAATCAGCGCCAGCGACAACAACAGCACTATGCTGTGGGAGATGTCTATGGCAATGCGCGAGGCGCGCGAGAGCTGGCGCGGATTCTTCGATGGTTTGGGCGATTCGGGGGCAGCAGGAGCTGCCGCGGTGGTCGAGGTGGTCATATCAATGATGAATGCAAAAGAGTTGAACGTGGTGTCGCCCCCGTGGGCCTAATGGCCCTGTGAAGGCTATATCTTTAGAACGCCCCAGCCGCCAAATCGTTCGCAAACCCCACATGACATGCTCTAAAATATCAAAATTCATGCTTACCTTTGTAGCGCAAAGTGCCGATGTAGACTTCGTCTCTGCATCCTTTTTTTACCTATCTTGCTTTTCCGGCTGAAAGGGGATTCGACCTTCGGCATTAAAAAACTGTGGGGTTGAGTGGGGTGGTGTGAGATAATTTGCGTAAATTTGTGGTTGCATTCAATATAAACCCCCAGCCCCCTGATACCGCCATGGCAAAGAAAATCGTGGAAACGCCCCTGATGAAGCAATATGTTGAGATGAAAGCCAAGCATCCCGACGCGATACTGCTGTTCCGCGTGGGCGACTTCTACGAGACTTTCAGCGACGACGCCATCGCGGCATCCGAGATCCTCGGTATCACTCTCACGCGCCGAGCCAACGGTGCCGCGCAGTATGTGGAGCTGGCCGGATTCCCCCACCACGCTCTGGATGCCTATCTGCCGCGCCTGATTCGCGCCGGCAAGCGCGTGGCCATATGCGAGCAGCTCGAGGACCCCAAGCTCACCAAAAAGCTCGTGAAGCGCGGTATCACCGAGCTCGTCACCCCGGGCGTGGCCACAACCGACAACGTGCTCAACCACCGCGAGAACAATTTCCTCGCTGCCCTACACCTGGGCAAGACCGGCGCCGGTGTGGCCTTCCTGGACATCAGCACGGGCGAATTCCTCGTCAGCGAGGGCACCCTCGACCATGTAGACAAGCTCCTGGGCAGCTTCGCCCCCAAGGAGCTGCTCATCGAGCACGGCAACCGACAGAGGGTTGAGGAGCAGCTCTCTGCCCACTACCTCACCTTCGACCTCGACGACTGGATCTTCACCTCCGACGCCGCCCACGAGCGCCTGCTCAAGCAGTTCAAAACCATAGGCCTCAAGGGCTTCGGCATCGAGAAGATGGCCAACGCCATCATCGCCGCAGGCGCCATCCTGCACTATCTGGACATCACCCAGCACACCCGCACGGGCCACATCACGTCCATATCGCGCATTGAGACCGACCGCTACGTGCGCATGGACAAATTCACCGTGCGCAACCTGGAGCTCATCCAGCCCCTGGGCGAGGGCGGAAAGAGCCTGCTCGACATCATAGACCGCACCGTGAGCCCCATGGGAGCCCGCACCATGGCACGATGGCTGCTCTTCCCCCTGAAGGACGTGAAGGCCATTAACGACCGCCTCGACGCCGTGGAGTACCAGCTGCGCAACCCCGACGCCCGCGACACGCTGGAGCACCAGCTGGCTCAGATAGGCGACCTGGAGCGTCTGGCCGGAAAGGTGTCGTCGCTGCGCGTCACCCCCCGCGAGCTCGTGCAGCTGCGCGGCGCGCTGCTGGCCCTGGCCCCGGTCAAGGAGCTCTGCGCGCTGGCTGCCCTGCCCTCGCTCAACGCTCTGGCTTCAAAAATAGACCTCTGCCCGGAGCTTACCGACCGCCTGGGCCGCGAGATTCTGCCCGACGCCCCCAGCCAGATAGGCAAAGCCGACGTCATCGCCCCGGGCGTCAGCCCAGAGCTCGACGAGCTGCGCCAGATGGCCCGTCAAGGCAAGGACTACCTGGCGCGCCTGCAGCAGCGCGAGATCGAGGCCACGGGCATCCCATCGCTCAAAGTGGCATTCAACAACGTCTTCGGATATTACATCGAGGTCACAAACACCCACCGCGACAAGGTGCCCGCCGAGTGGATACGCAAGCAGACGCTGGTCAACGCCGAGCGATACATCACCCAGGAGCTCAAGGACTACGAGGAGAAAATCCTCGGCGCCACCGAGCGCATCCAGGCCCTGGAGAATCAGATATACGCCAAGCTGCTGGCCGACATGCAGCGCTTCATCCCCGCCATTCAGACCTCGGCCCTCATCGCCGCCCGTCTGGACTGCTTGGGATCCTTCGCCCGCGTGGCCTTGGAGAATCACTACTGCCGCCCAGTGGTCGACGACTCGCTGGAGCTCAAGCTCGTGGAGGCGCGCCACCCCGTCATCGAGAAGCAGCTCCCCCCCGGCAAGCCATATATCTCTAACACTGTAGACCTGGAGAACGAGCACGCCCAGATCCTGATGATCACGGGCCCCAACATGAGCGGCAAATCGGCCCTGCTGCGCCAAACGGCCCTCAACGTGATAATGGCCCAGATTGGCTGCTTCGTGGCCGCAGAGAGCGCGCATGTGGGCATAATCGACAAGATTTTCACCCGCGTAGGCGCCTCCGACAACATCTCCCTGGGCGAGAGCACATTCATGGTGGAGATGAACGAGGCAGCCGCCATCCTCAACAACATCTCGCGCCGCTCCCTCATCCTCTTCGACGAGCTGGGCCGAGGCACATCCACCTACGACGGCATCTCCATAGCCTGGGCCATCGTCGAGCACCTGCACGAATTCTGCGGCATACACCCCAAGACGCTCTTCGCCACTCACTACCACGAGCTTAACGAGATGGAGAAGACATGCCAGCGCGTGGTCAACTTCAACGTCTCGGTGAAGGAAATCGACGGCAAGGTGGTGTTCCTGCGCAAGCTCGCGCCGGGCGGTAGCGCCCACAGTTTCGGCATCCATGTGGCGCGCCTGGCGGGCATGCCGCCGGCCATCGTGGAGCGCGCCGAGGCAGTGCTTAAGGAGCTTGAAGCGTCGGCCTCCAGAGGCGAAATCCCGCTGCCCGTGCCGGAAAAGAACGACGGTGCGCAGATGCGCATGTTCCAGCTCGACGACCCTGTGCTCGAACAGATTCGCGACCGCATCCTCGGCCTGGACATCAACAACCTCACCCCTATGGCCGCCCTCACCACCCTCGACGACATAAAACGCATACTAACAGGCAAATAACGCCCGCAGGAAATGGCTGACAACTATCTTGAGAAGAAAATGGACGAGCTGCGCGCCGGTCCGCGCCGCATGTTCCGCCCGCAGGCCAAGACCTCTGCCCTTTTCGTTCGCGACGGCCTGAGTTCAGAGGGCCGCGAGGCTGTGATACAAGCCGCCGCAAAAGGCACAATAGCAGTGGCCTTTGCCGGCACCGACCGATCACAGGGCATGCGCTTGGCCCAGCAGACAGGCGCGAGATTCTACCCCCTGTCCGACACCCTCACCCTCGACCAAGCCATCGCCGACGCCCGCGCCCGCTACGCCCCGCTGCCCTTCACAGTGATTTGAATACGACAACGTAAGATTTCAAAGCACCATCGCATAGTAGGACCGCTCGGTCGGAGCGGCCGCTGCCACGCCCACGACAACGCCCACCCGTAGGGTCGCCACCTGTGGCGACCGTCGCAAAGGGATAACACCCACAAAACCAACGCATTGTAGGGCCGCATATTCGATGCGGCCGCTACCACGCCCACGGCAACGCCCACCCGTAGGGTCGCCACCTGTGGCGACCGCCGCAAAGGGATAACCCCCACAAAACCAACGCATTGTAGGGCCGCATGTTTGATGCGGCCGCAACCACGCCAATGTCGTTAACACAATCCACCAAATTGTAGGGCCGCATGTTCGATGCGGCCGCCAATAACGCAATGGTTATTGGGAAATTATCTGTTGCCCCACCCCCTGACCCCCTCCCCGCGCAATACGGGGAGGGGGAAATTTTCTGGGGGCATTCCTACCCCGGGCTCTCGCCCGGGGCTTCCTTGCACCCGCCCACTCCGTGGGCTCCGATGACTTCGTCGTAGTTGATTCCCAGAGCGTTACCCCAAAATAGTAGGGCCGCAAATTTGTTGCGGCCGCGATAACGTCAACGACAACGTCAACGGAGCCCCGGAGGGGCGCGTTTCGGAAGCCGTGGGTTTTTTAACCCACGGAATACCAGGCCTTTAATAAATATTCCCCCTCCCCACTTTCGTGGGGAGGGGGCCAGGGGGAGGGGGAATTCAAGAACGTTTTCAAGCATTGAAAATCTGGCGGACGCTCGAGTCGAGCGTCCCTACTCCCTGATAATCAACGCTCTATGTTATCATGAGGCCGCAACAAATTTGCGGCCCTACTATTTGGGGATAACGTTATCTACAACGTTATCGGACGGCAGCTTTTATCAATAAACCAGTGAGACGTTGTCGACCCAGAGGGTGAGCCCGGGGGTGCCGATGTAGGCTTCGCCGGCAGCGGCGCTGAACATCACTAGCATGTGGGTGGGCGTGGCGTCAGGGCTGTCCCAGCCTACTTCCTGCACGGGCACCATCTTGCCCTTGGAGTTGTGGGCATAGTAGGACTTATCCTTTGAGATAAGGCCCATATAGGGCTTGTAGAAGGGCTGCGAGGTGATGTCGCCATAGTGCACGGTGACGTCGTGAGCGTTCTGCCAGCCCGCGGTGGTCTTGGCGAAGCGTTCACGGCCTGTGCCCACGCGCTTGGCGTAGATGTTGCCGTCGGCGTCCTCCCAGCGGCGCTGGAGGATGATGAAGGCCTCGGCCTGCTCGGTGCCAGGATAGGTCTTCTTTTTGCCGAAGCCGGAGGAGTAGATGATCTTGCCATCGGCGGGCACGTCGAGCTTATAATCGAAGCGCAGGGCCGAAGGGCGGCGGGTGAAGGGTATGCCCATCTCCATCTTGCTGTAGGGGTTGCTGGTGCTCTTCACGGGCTCGAGCATTTGGCCCAGGAAGATGCTGCCGGCCACCATCACCTCCATGTTGATCATGCCCAGCACCTTACACTCCTCGAAGAGCGTGGTGAGCTTGGCGCAGCGGTTGTTGGCAGAGCGCGTGTCGGGGAAGACGGCGTTGCTCGTCTTGACGATGCCCATGGGCGAAGCCAGGACGTTGGACGTGGCCCAGGGGGAGCCGCCCATGTTGGTGTAGGCTTTGCCGTCGGTGAGCGTGGCGTTGGGGGCTATCTCGTAGAGTGTCTTCTGGTTGCCGCCCAGGAGCTTTGACTCCTTGATTTGACGCGTCACCCAGTTTTCGAAGTCGCCGTATTTGATACGCTCCACTTTTTGAGCGCCAGCGGTGAGCGCGCACAGGCCGAGCAAGAGCAAGATGAATTGTCGCATATTGGAAATGTGTGAATTAGGCTGCAAATGTAATGAAAAAAATGCGGCTGCGCACGCGCATGCGCCATTTATTCCAATATTGTGGTATAAACCACGAAAGACTGCGTTTTTTTCCTGCGAAAGCGAAAAAAATCCCCGCCGGCCCATGCGGGCGGCGGGGATATGATGCGCAGGGATGCCGCTAAGGCATTAGTCCTGGTTGAGGTTCACGCGGCGGAAAGCCACAGCCACGAGGCCCTTGGAGAGCTTGTCGAGGTACTGGCCCACGGTGAGCTTGCCATCATTGATGAACTCCTGCTCCATGAGGACGGAGTCCTTGAAGAACTTGTTGACGCGGCCGTTGGCGATGTTCTCCACCATCTGAGCGGGGAGGTTAGCAGCCTTGGCGGCAGCGGTCTCGGCCATAATCTGGCGAGCGCGGGCCACTTCGTCCTCGGTGAGCCAGCCCTTGGCCATGTTGCTCTGGATGTGGTCCTCGCTGTCGAGGAGGTTGGGGTTGAGGCCGGCCTTCTTCAGAGCGGCTTCAACGGCTTTCTGCACCTGCTCGGCCTTGGTCTTCTCCACGGCGATCTCGTACTCGGCCTTAACGGTAGCCTCGGGGACGTCCTCGCGGGTAGCGGCCACGGGGTTCATGGAAGCCACCTGCATGGCCACTTCCTTAGCGGCCTCTTCGTTGACGCCAGGCTGGTTGAAAGCCACGATCACGGCGAGCTTGTTGTTGAAGTGGGTGTAGGAAGCCACGCAGGGAGCCTCGAGCACCTCGAAGGAGCCGATTTCCACCTTCTCGCCGGTCTTGCCGGTCTCCTCGGTGATGAGCTCTGCTACGGTGCGGCCGTCGATGGTGAGAGCGTTGAGCTCGTCGAGAGTCTTGACCTTGTTGGCCATAGCGAGGTCGATGAGCTGCTGGGCGAGGGCCACGAAGCCGGCGTTCTTAGCCACGAAGTCGGTCTCGCAGTTGAGGGCGACGATGGCGGCGTAGGTGCCGTTGTCCTTGGCGATCACGTAGCCTTCGGCTGCGTCGCGGTCGGCGCGCTTTGCGGCCACGGCCTGGCCTTTTTTACGGAGTATTTCGACGGCGGCGTCGATGTCGCCGTTAGTCTCTTGGAGGGCTTTTTTGCAGTCCATCAGGCCAGCCTGGGTCATATTGCGCAGCTTGGTGATGTCTGCCATAGATACTGCCATAGTAGTGTCTTGAGTTAGAAGTTAAAGGAAAAAATGTTTCACCGGCCACATCGGGGCCGGGGTTGATTTATGAATCAGAGCTCGGTGTGAAAATCGCGCCGAGCTCTGAAGTTTGGGATTACAGCCAGACTCTGGCGTGAATCTTATTCAGCGGCGGGAGCTTCGGTCTCAGCTGCGGCTTCGGCGGTAGCCTCGGCTTCAGCCTCGGCGCGGCGCACGCGGCGACGCTCGCGTTTGGGGGCTGCGGCGGGCACTTCCTCGCCGGCGGCTGCGGTGTCAACCTTCTCGGCCTTGCGCTCCTCCAGGCCTTCGGCCATGGCGTCGCAGACGGTGGAGAGCACGATGTCGATCGACTTGGAAGCGTCGTCGTTGGCGGGGATGGCGAAGTCTACCATGTTGGGGTCGCTGTTGGTGTCGACCATGGCGAACACGGGGATGCCCAGGCGGGTAGCCTCAGCCACGGCGATGCGCTCCTTGAGCACGTCCACCACGAAGAGGGCGGAGGGCAGACGGTTGAGGTCAGCGATAGAGCCGAGGGTCTTCTCCAGCTTGGCGCGCTGGCGGGTGATCTGCAGGCGCTCGCGCTTGGAGAGGTTCTCCCAGGTGCCGTCCTTGGCCATCTTGTCGATAGCGGCCATCTTCTTGACGGCCTTGCGGATGGTGGGGAAGTTGGTGAGCATGCCGCCGGGCCAGCG
>CAZSHV010000096.1:0-8463 GCA_964606815.1 uncultured Bacteroides sp.
GCAGGCTGATTATGGTTCAGCTTGCGTCTGCAAAGGTAAAAGCGGCCCTACAATATGTTGACATTTAGTATGTTATCCATCTTCGCGGTCGCCACAGGTGGCGACCCTACAGCTAACGCATATGACCTTTAATACGCAGACGTTGACCCGGACGACCCGGCCGTTCGGCCCTACTATTTTCACCGCATCGTGGGCGTTTTCGTGGGCGTGTGGGGGCCGCACCGAACTTGCGGCCCTACAATATGTTGACATTTAGTATGTTAACCCTCATCGCGGTCGCCACAGGTGGCGACCCTACAGCTAACGCATATGACCTTTAATACGCAGACGTTGACCCGGCCGAACCGACCGTTCGGCCCTACTATTTTCACCGCATCATGGGCGTTTTCGTGCGCGTGCGGTGGCCGCAATGAACTTGCGGCCCTACAATATGTTGACATTTAGTGTGTTATCCCTCTATGCGGTCGCCACAGGTGGCTCTAGTGTCCCAATAAAAATTTAACAATTGAGTTTAACTTATTGATAATTATCAGTCTTTATGAGCAATATGCTCTCGGAGGATTTGGAAAATGTGTACCTTTTTGAGACTTACGGATTGTAAGCGAACAACCAGAATGTCAAAACGTGAACCTGCCTATAGAACGCTATAGTCAGCTCTCCCTTTCTTAAATTGTGGCCTATGGCCATGACTCCCTCCCACTAAATTACGATTTGTTAGCTATCGACAAATGTTAAAAATTTGCTGGGACATTAGTGCCACAGGTGGCGACCCTACAGCATGGTTAACACGCTTTTTGTTGGTACAAAAAATGCCCGGGCCGGGGGGCTCGGGCATTTTATAGTGGGGATGGTGTTTACTTCAGATGCTTATTTAAGTGCGGGAGCGCGGAAGGCGATGCTGTACTTGCTGACAGCCTGGAGGCTGTGGTTAGCCTTGGCACCGAAGGAGGGAGCGGTGGCAGCGGCTGCGCCTTTGGGCTTGTTGCCGCCGGGGAGGGTGATGATGATGGGGTACTTGGAGTAATACCACTTGTCAGGCTCGTGCTTGCTGGTGTTGAAGAGCGGGTAGTTGATGGTGATCACGCCGTTCTTGAATGTGGACTGGGGAAGGCCGTTCTGAGCCATGTAGTTGATGATGGTGTTGATGTCATCGGTCTGCTGCAGGAAGTTCCACTCGTAGTTCTTGATGGTGAGCACGCCCCAATCGTCGGTGAAGCCGGGAGCCTGAGCGGGCACGGTGATGAAGGAGGGGTTGGTACAGTCGATCATCAGGTAGCCGTCCTCGTCGTCTTCGTTGACACCTGCGAAGGGGCTCTCGTCGTTGTAGGGGTCAACCACGCGGTATACGCCGGGCTGGTCGTCCTTCTGCTGAATCTCGACATCCCAGGTCACGGCAGCAGCGTTGTAGACTTCCATGTACATCGGGCCGTTGACGCCGTCGGTGTAGGAGCCGGTGCCGAGCGAGGTCCAACCCTTGTTGGGATCTTCAGCGCCGATGGTGATCTTGTAGGTGTCGTAGTCGAACTGCTGGATGGCGCCCTTAGCGTCGATGGAGAGAGCCACCACGGTGTAGGTGCCAGCCTCGGTGACGGGGAAGGAAACGGTCTGGGTATCGGTGCTGCCCTTGAGGGTCTCGTAAGCGTAGGAACCGTCCTGCATGCCAGCGATCACGGCCTCGTAGTCGGCGGTAGCGGCGTTGGCCACCCACACTTCCTTAACGTCGGCACCGCAGGTAACGGCGCAGTTGGAGCTCATGCGGCCCTTACGATCTATGCTGAGGCCGGTGTACTCAACCTCGATGTCGTAAACGGGATAGCCGTCGAGCTGGATGTACTCGGTCATTTCGCTGAACCAGTAGGCCGGGCCCTTGTCGGGGAGGGTATAGGTGGTGGCCAGGGTGATCAGACCGGTCTGGGCATTGAAGTTACAGCCAGTGATGTAATTGGGGTGTGACTGCTCGATTTCTTCGTAAGTGAACTCGTTGAGAAGATAGAAGTTGAGCAGAGTGGACCAGTAGATGTCATAACCGTCGCTGTTGGAAACGCCGGTGAAGACAGTTTCGAAGGTAACGGGATATGTGCCGTCGGCGAAGGGGGTGTGCATGTCGATGTTCAGCACGGCGATTTCCTCGAAGAGGTCGGTGAGTCGCACCTGCACGATAGCAGGGTCGTTCTCGTTCACGCCCCATTGAATCTTGATGTCCCAGGGGGTACCGTTCCACATGTCGGAGAAGAAGAGACCGGTCTTGTCCTCGATGATGAGAGGAGCCACGCGGCAGAAGGAGAAGGAGTAGGTCTGGTCGCCATAGGTAGAAGCGCCCTCGAGGGTGAGGGTGACGGGATATTTGGCGTCAGTCTCGATCCAGTCCTCTTCGAAGATGACGGGGATCTGGGCGGTGAGCTCGTTAGCCTCGAAGACAACCTCGGTGGGGAAGGTGAAGAGACCGCTCTCATCCTCGGCCACGAGAGGATAGACGGAGGGCGACTCGAGGGTCATACGCTCAACGGGGACGTAAACCACGTTGCCCTCGGTGGGGAGCTCAACGATGGAGGCGGCGTTGGTGGGGAAATACGCGCCGGGCGACTGGGGGCCCTCCACGTATTTATTGTCGTCGTCGCAGGAAGCGAAGGCGGCAGCCATGGCCAGAGCCATTATGGAATATTTGAAGAATTTCATTTTTGAGTTTCTTTTTTAGCTATTAGTTTCCGCACTTGGCCTGAAAGCCGATGCAAAGACAAAACTATTTACTGTAAATTAAAGAAATAGAGGAGAGAGGGAATGAGAGTGTATGAAGGGAGCTGTTTTGTCTTACTGGTCAAGTCCGGGCTCGAGGATGGGCAGCACGGCGTTGACTGTGGTACCAGCATCGTCCACGCTGATGAAGGGGTTGGCGTTGACCTCGGAGCGGGGCACGCAGTAGATCAGAGCGGGGTCGCCAGCGGGGATGTTGAAGCGGTAGCGATAGCAAGTGCGGTTGCCCAGACGGTCCACGCCCTTGTTGAGGCGCATGATGTCGAAGAAGCTCAGGCCTTCGCCCCAGAGCTCGAGGCGACGCTGCATCCAGCACTCGGTCTGGAAGTCCTCGACGGTGGAGGCGGTGCAGGTGTATTTGGGGTTGCGGTAGGTCTTGACGAACTGCTCGAGGGTGCTCTTACCGGCAGCGAGCTCGCCGTTCATGCCGAGAGCCTCAGCCAGAGTGAGGTACATCTCTTCGATACGCATCAGGGGGATGTCGTTAGCGTTGATGTTCTGCAGCATGACGTTCTGGTAGGTGGCGAACTTCACGTTGGTCTGGGGGAAGAGGATGGTGGTGTTATCGGCGTTGTAGTAGTTGGGGGTGCCGATGTACTCTGCGAGGTAGTCAGTTTCAGCCTCGGTGAGGTTGGGGCTCTGGTAGTTATCGTCGAGGAACCAGCCCTTGCGCACATCCGAGTTGGGGATGTAGCTCCAGAGCTGATAGCCGCAGTACTTCCAAGCGCCGGCAGTGACGTAACCGTCGGAGAACGACACCATGAAAGAGGGCCAGTTGACGATACCGGTGGTGACTACGCGGTCGGTCTCGGCGATGGCCACACCCCACATCCAAGCGGGATCCTCAAGGCTGTTCATTGCGGGACGGCTAACCTCCTCCAGGGAGTAGGGACGGCCGTTGAAGTTGGAGATAGCCATCTGAGCGTCGGAGGCAGCCTCGGCATACTTGTGGCAGACGAGGTTGATGCGGGCGCGGAGGCCATAAGCGGCAGCCACGCTCATCATGCGCTTGGGCTTGGAGGAGATGACGTTCTGGGGCTTGATGTTGGTGGCGTTCAGCAGCTCGATGGCGTGGTCGATGTCAGCGTAAATCTGCTCGTAGACCTCTGCCACGGTGTTGCGGGGAGCACCGCCCTTCTTTGCAATCTCGTCGCTGTTGAGGTTGGTGATGATGGGAACGCAGGGGTCAGACTGGTGGCCGTCGTAGTTGAAGGCGTAGCTCTGGGCCAGCTGGAAGTAGTCGTAGGCGCGGAGAGCGTGGGCCTGAGCCAGATAGAACATCTGGGTGGGCTCGGTAGTCTCGGGGTCGATGCCGGCGATAGCGGCGTTGGCGGTGAAGATCTGGTTGTACATGGTCTTCCACATGGCAGCTGTGGCCTCGCCGTCGAGGTTGCGGCTGTCGTAGCGCTCGAAGAAGAGGTGCCAGTTATAACCGGTGTATTTGCACTGCACGTCGAGGGCCTGGAGGTCGAGACCCATCATGATGGCGGGCCAACCGAAGTCCCAGTGATCGTCGGATACGGCGGCGATGACGTTGAAGTTGGCGAAGCAGCCGGTGATGGCGGCCTGAGCCTTGGCGGGGTCGAAGTCCGCCACAGCCTGCTTCTGCTCGGGGGTGACGTAGTAGCCCTGGTACTCGGTGTCGAGGTCGGCACACGAAGCAGCGGTGAGGGCCAGGAGCGAGCAAGCCAGAATCTTATTTATATTTTTCATTGTTCGAAGTCGTATTAATCAATTATACTGTCGACGATTAGAATTCCACACGGACGCCGCCGGAGATAGCGCGGATGGGCGAGTAGGTGGCGTTGTTGGAGCTCAGGAAGCCCTGGCGGGGGTCAAGACCTTTACGCTTGCTGAAGAGGGCGACGTTCTCGGCAGCGCCGTAGATGCGGAGGCCTTCGATAGCGAACTTCTTGGTCCACTTGCTGGGGAAGGTGTAGCCGAGGGTGATGTTGTTGATCGAGAGGTAGTTGCTCGAGATCAGGAAGCGGGTAGAGGTGGAGGTAGCGTAGGAGTACTTGGAAGCGGTGTAGGTGCGGGGCACGTCGGTGATGTCGCCTTTCTGTTTCCAGGAGTTGAGGATGTCCTTGTGCCAAGCGCCGCCGCTGTTGGTGCCGGGGTGCATGAGGCCCTGGTAGCCAGAGTCGAAGATGCGACCGCCGAGCTGATAAGCGCACTGCACGCTCAGGTCGAAGCCGTAAGCCTTGAGGTTGACGCCGAAGCCGCCGTATGCCTTGGGCATGATGTTGCCGGTCTGCTTGCGAGCGGTTTCATATGCCTCGCTCCAGTCGGGGGTGAGGAACTCGCCCTCTTTGTAGATGGGGTCGCCGTTCTCGGTCTCGCCGATCTTGATGGGGTCGCCGTTGTCGTCGGTGAGCTGGCCATAAGCGCGGTAGAGAGCGAGACCAGTGTTGGTGTCAACGCCGGCGTACTGCACGAGGTTCATGTTGTAGAGGCTCTCGCCCTCCTTGATGACGCGGGTGGAGGAGTAGATCCACTCACCGTCGGCGTTCAGGAGCTCGGGGGCAATCTTCAGCACCTTGTTCCAGGGGAGGGTGACGTTGGCGAAGATGTCGAGGGTGATGTCCTTGGTGTTGACGGGGCGATAGCTGAGCTCGATCTCGACGCCGTTGTTGCGCATGGAGCCGACGTTCATAGGCATGGAGCTATAGCCGAGCGAGGGTGCGGTGGGGATGTACATGAGCATGTCGTCGGTGGTGCGGGAGTAGTACTCTGCGGTACCCTGGATCATGCCGTTGAAGAATGCGAAGTCGACACCGGTGTTGATGGAGCGGGAAGTCTCCCAAGTGATGTCCTTGTTACCCTTGTAGTAGAGAGTAGCGTCGGAGAAGATACCGTCGGAACCGGTCATGCGGTACTGGTCGGGCCAAGCGAGGTAGTTAGCGCCGATGCGGTCGTTACCGTTCTCACCGTAGGAGAATTTCACCTTGAGGAGGTCAACGTTGGTGAACTGCTCCATGAACTTCTCCTTGGAGATGTCCCAACCTGCGGAAGCGGACCAGAATGTGCCCCAACGGTGGTCGGGGTGGAAGCGGGAAGAACCGTCGCGACGGAAGGAAGCCGATGCGAAGTACTTGTTAGCGTAGTTGTAGTTCAGACGGCCCAGCCAACCGCGGTGAGCGAGCTGGCTCATGGCGCCGTAACCCAGACGCTGGTCGATGGTGTTGTTTACGACGAAGTAGTTGGGGTTGTACAGGTTAGAACCTATAGCCTCTACCCACTCCTCGTTGAGGTCCTGGGTCTCGTAGCCGAGCAGGATGTCGAAGTTGTTCTCGCCGAAGCTCTTGCTGTAGGAAGCGAGGAGCTGGCTCTGCAGAGAGCGAGTGCGGCTCTGGTACTGGATAGCCTGACCGCCCATGGAGGCGAACTGGCCGTAGACGCCGTTGAGCACCTGGTGCAGGCGGGTGTTGTCAACGAGGTAGCCGAGGGTGCCGGTGATGGTGAGGCCCTCGACGGGGGTCACGACAGCATACCACTTAGCGTCGAAGATGTCGGCGAGGTAAACCTCCTTGTCATAGAGGAGGGCGCTGATGGGGTTACCCTGGGGGGTGCGGGCGAAGGTCATGTTGCCGTTGCCGTAGTTGGTGTTACCCATGCCGCCGTAGTCGTAGATGGGGTTGCCGTAGGAGCTGTTGTACATGATGTTGCCCTGGGCGTCGCGCACGTAGACGGGGTAGACGGGGCCGAGGCTGTTGATGAAGTAGAACACGTTGCCGGAGGAGCCGGAAGCATCGTTGGTCTGGTCGCCGGGATAGTTGCTCTTGGTGTAGGCGTACTGCATGGAGTAGCCGACCTTCAGCCAGGGCTTAGCCTGGTAGTCAACAGCGGCGCGGGTGGAGAGACGATCGTAGTTGGAGTTGGAGATGATACCCTCGTCGGCGGTGTAGTTGCCGGAGAGGTAATAGCTGAGCTTCTGTGTGCCGCCGGTGATGCTGACGTTGTAGTCCTGACGGAGGCCGTTGCGCAGACCAGCCTTCTCCCAGTCGTCGGCGATGTAGTAGTAGCGGCCGTCGGAGTAACCGCGGGTGGCGTTGGGGTTGACCTTGCCGTTCTCGCCGATGAAGTACTGGCCTTCGGGGGTGGTCCAGGTCTGGTAACCGAGGGTGCTCCAGATGCTGGTGGCGGCGAGGTTGTGAGAGGTCACGTCGTCAAGCTCGGAGTTGTATTTGTTGGTGTTGAAGAGAGCACCGTAGAAGGTCTCGAGGTACTGACGCTCGTCGGTGATGACGTCATACTGAGGCACAGCGCGGTGGTTGACACCCCAGCGGGCGTCGACGGTAACCTTGGCGTTGCCCTCTTTACCTTTCTTTGTGGTGACGAGGATGACGCCGTTAGCGCCGCGAGCACCGTAGAGAGCGGTGGAAGCTGCGTCCTTGAGGACGGTCAGCGACTCGATGTCGGAGTTAGGAATAGCTGCGATGTCGCCGTCGAAGGGCATGCCGTCCACCACATAGAGGGGGGAGGTGGAGACGTTGATGGAGCCCACGCCGCGGATCAGCACGGAGGAGGCAGTACCGGGCTGGCCGTTGGAGCTGAGGGTCATCACACCCGACATCTTACCAGAGAGGGCGTTGGTGACGTTGGAAACCAGAGCGTCCTCGAGCTGGTCGGCTTTCACCACGGAAGCAGAACCGGTGTAGGCCGACTTCTTGGTTGTGCCATAAGCCACAGCGATGACCTCGTCGAGCATGTTGCTCTGGGGCTCGAGGCGGATCTCCATGGGCTTGTCGGTGACGGTGACCGTCTTGGTGTGGTAGCCTATGTAGGAAACCGTGATTTGTTTAACCCCCTCGGCCAGGCGGATGGTGAAGTTACCGTCGATGTCGGTAATCACACCTTGAGTGCCAGAAGTGCCGGGGATCACCGACACGCCCACCAGGGGCTCGTCAGTGGTGGCATCTACGACGGTACCCGTCACCGTGCGCGTCTGGGCCGACGCGGCGAGGCTGACGGAGATAACCATCATAAGGAATAGAAACAGCTTTTTCATACCTTAAAAATTAAACATAAATGATTATTAGTTATTTCTTTCGATATTTCGATGTGAATGAGCTAATAGGAACAGCGAATTTGTGAATCCCACGCGGGCCACTGGAGGAAGCCGTTCGCGGATAGTCGGTGCAAAATTACACAAAATATTTTAAAAGTTAGCCTTTTTCGTGAAAAAAATGTAATAAACTGACGTTAAAAATGAATGGATTTAAACCAGTGTGGTGTTAAGTATTTGAAAATCATTGATTTGTGGTTTTTAATGTACCTGCCGAGGGATATAATTTTTTAACAATGCTATAAAACAGAAATTTTCAGACAGCCCCGCCGAGATGTAAATTGTAGGGCCGAAGCGGGCTGTTCGACCGCCGATAACGCCCACGCGACGCCCGCCAGTAGGGTCGCCACCTGTGGCGACCGCCCGGATGGATAACGCCCACAAAACCAGCAAATTGTATGGCCGCATGTTCGATGTGGCCACTAATATCGCCCACGCAACACCCGCCAGTAGGGTCGCCACCTGTGGCGACCGCCCGGATGGATAACACCCACAAAACCAGCAAATTGTAGGGCCGCATGTTTGATGCGGCCACCGATATCGCCCACAAGACACCCGCCGGTAGGGTCGCCACTTGTGGCGACCGCCAGGATGGATAACACCCACAAAACCAGCAAATTGTATGGCCGCATGTTCGATGCGGC
>CAZSHV010000096.1:8563-9891 GCA_964606815.1 uncultured Bacteroides sp.
GGATAACACCCACAAAACCAGCAAATTGTATGGCCGCATGTTCGATGCGGCCACCGATAACGCCCACAAGAAACCCGCCAGTAGGGTCGCCACCTGTGGCGACCGCCAGGATGGATAACACCCACATAACCAGCAAATTGTAGGGCCGAAGCGGGCTGTTCGGCCGCGGAAACACCCACGACAACGATAGGCGGCTGTCACCGCAGCTGTTTATAAAAATACCCCCTCCCCGCACGCTGCGGGGAGGGGGCTTGTGGGACATTTCCGAGGAATTGCGTTTGCGCGGCCGCAACTAAGCGGCCAAAGGAGGAGAGGGAGGAGAGGGAGGAGAGAGGAGGATTAGAGGGAGGGGGAGAATCAGTCGTCCTGGTGCTTCTCGGCGTAGTCCTTGAGGAGTTTGTCCTGGACATCGCCGGGCACGAGCTCGTAGGAGGCGAACTTCATGGTGAACGAAGAGCGGCCGCCAGTGATGGAGCTCAGGGCTGTGGAATAGCTCGACATCTCCTTGAGGGGCACCTTGGCTGTGATCTTCTCGAAGCCGTTGTCACTCTCCATGCCCATGATGATGGCGCGGCGGCCCTGCAGGTCGCTCATGACATCGCCCATAACATCGCTGGGCACGAGCACCTCGACGTCGTAGACAGGCTCGAGGACCTTGGGGTTAGCGTTGCGGAAGGCCTCGGAGAAGGCGTTGCGGCCGGCGAGGCGGAAGGAGATTTCGTTGGAGTCCACGGGGTGCATCTTACCGTCGTAGATGCATACGCGCACGTCGCGGGCATAGGAGCCGGTGAGGGGGCCTTGCTCCATGCGGTCCATGAGGCCCTTGACGATGGCGGGGATGAAGCGAGCGTCGATGGCGCCGCCCACGATGCAGTTGCAGACCACGAGCTTGCCGCCCCAGGGGAGGGGGAGCTCCTGAGTGTCGCGCACGCTCATCTTGAACTCCTGGTTGCCGAAGCGGAAGGTGTCGGGCGCGGGCATGCCCTCGGTGTAAGGCTCGACGATGAGGTGCACCTCGCCGAACTGGCCAGCGCCGCCGCTCTGCTTCTTATGGCGATAGTCGGCGCGCGCGGGGCGGGTGATGGTCTCGCGGTAGGGGATGCGGGGCTCCTCGAAGATGATGGGGAGCTTGTCGTTGTTCTCCACGCGCCATTTGAGGGTGCGCAGGTGGAACTCGCCCTGGCCGGAGAGTATGGTCTGCTTGAGCTCCTTCGACATCTCGACTACCCATGTGGGATCCTCCTCGTGCATGCGGGTGAGGATGGCGTTGAGCTTCTCGGCGTCGCTCTCGGTGACGGGGCGCACGGCGCGCTGATATTTCGGAGCGG
>CAZSHV010000097.1:0-9820 GCA_964606815.1 uncultured Bacteroides sp.
CGATGGCGATGGCGGTCTTGCCGATCTGGCGGTCGCCGATGATGAGCTCGCGCTGTCCGCGGCCGATGGGCACCATCGAGTCGATGGCCTTGATGCCCGTCTGCAGGGGCTGGTTCACGGGCTGGCGGTACACCACGCCTGGGGCTTTGCGCTCCAGGGGCAGGCGCACGGTGTCGCCCTGTATGGGGCCGCGGCCGTCGATGGGCTCGCCAAGGACGTTGATGACGCGTCCCAGCAGACCTTCACCTACGGGGATCGACGCGATTTGCCCGGTGCGGCGCACGGTCATGTTTTCTGTGACTTTGTTCACGTTGTCGAGCAGGATCACGCCGACGTTGCTTTCCTCCAGGTTGAGGGCCACGCCGGTGACGCCGTTCTCGAACTCCACGAGCTCGTTGGCGCGCACGTTGTCCAGGCCGTAGACGTGAGCCACGCCGTCGCCCACTTCCAGGACAGTGCCTACCTCCTCGAAGCTCACTTTCTGGTTGATGCTTTCGAGCTGCTGTTTCAGCACTTCAGATATCTCGCTGGGATTGATCATCGTAGGGGGGATTATTTGCCTAATAGGTTCAGGCGAAGTTGTTTAAGTTCGTTTTTGATGGAGGCGTCCAGACGGCTGTTGTCGATGTTGACCACAAACCCTCCAATGAGCGAGGGGTCCACCCTCAGGCTATACTCCATGGTGTGGCCGGGGATATGCGCCTGGATCAGCTTCTTGAGGCGCTCCTCGGCCTGAGGCTGGGGCTGCGCGGCGGCCACCACCTCCACGCGGCATATCTTATGCTCGGCGCGGTAAATATCGCGGTAGGCCAGGGCAGCCTCTTGGATCAGGGATATGCGTCGGTTGCGAGCCAGCAGCTTGACGAAGTCGGCCAGCAGGGGAGCGTCGGATGCCTCGGCTCCGGCGGCTGCCAGGATGAGGCGCTGCTTGTCGGCATCGCTCACCTCGGGGTTCGACATGGCTTTTGCCAGGGCGGGCTCGGCGCTGAAGGCCGCGCACACGCGCTCCATCAGCTCATAGAGCTTGGTGTCTACGCCGCGCTCCTGGGCCGTCAGGTACAGGGCTTTGGCGTAGCGGCGGGGTATGAGTCCTTGATCCATGGGTGCGGGGGTATCAGTTGTTGCTTTCCATTTGGTCCAGCAGCTTGCCCACGAGCTTCTGCTGCGCGGCGGGGTTGGCCATCTCGTCCTTCACCACCTGCTGGGCGATCTGAAGGGCGAACTGGCTGACGCTGTCGCGGAAGTCCTTTTCGGCCTCCTTCTGCTGCTGTTTGATTGACTCCTTGGCGGCGTCCATCACTTTCTGGGCCTCGACCTGCGCGGCGCGGCGGGCGTCCTCGATGATTTGCGTCTTCATCTTGTCTGCCTCGCGCAGCACATCCTGCTGCTGGCGGCGGGCGGCGGCCATGTACTCATCGGCCTGGCGCTTGGCGCCCTCCAGCTGCTGCTGGGCGTTCTGGGCGTATTCCACACCCTTGTCGATAAGGTCGGCACGCTCGTCGACGCTCTTCAGGATCACGGGCCAAGCATACTTCCATAGCACCAGGAAGAGGATGCCGAAGGCCACGAACATCCAGAAGATTAGGCCGAATTCGGGAGTGAATAGTTCCATTTCGGGGATTAGTTGGGGAGAAATATTGGGGTCAGGCCACTGAGGGCAGCGGCCTGACCGGAATTATGATTAGACGAACAGGGCGAGCACGCACACGATGACGGCGAAGAGGGCCACACCCTCGATCAGGGCGGCGATCACGATCATGCTCGAGCGGATGTCGCCGGCAGCCTCGGGCTGGCGGGCGATAGCTTCCATAGCCGACGCGCCGATTTTACCGATGCCGAGACCTGCGCCGATGGCTGCGATGGCTGCGCCGATGCTTGCGCCGAGTTTTGCGAGTTCCGCTGCTGCTAAGATGAGAGCTAACATAATTGTAAGATTTTGAAGGGGGTTATGTAATTGATTTATTTATTATCAGTTGCTATGGCTGCCTGGGCATGGGCCTCGGAGCCGTGTTTTTCGTGCTCTTCGTGCTCGCGCTCTTGGGCCAGGGAGATGAAAATGGCCGAGAGCATCGTGAACACGTAGGCCTGGATGAAGCTCACCAGCACGTCGATCACCAGCATGAACACCGAGAAGGCCACCGACACCACGGCTGTGGCGCCGCCCACCACGGGATTCATGGCAGAGAAGATGAAAATCAGCAGTGTTAGCACCAGCACGATCATGTGGCCGCCCATCATGTTGGCGAACAGACGCACAGTCAGAGCCGCCGGCTTGGTGAACATGCCGAAGACCTCGATCATGGGCATGATGGGAAGGGGGAACTTGAGCCACAGAGGCACATCGGGCCAGAAGATTTCTTTCCAGTAGTGCTTGTTGCCCCATATGTTGGTAACCAGGAATGTCAGTATGGCCAGCACGAGCGTGATAGCGATGTTGCCAGTGAGGTTGGCTCCGCCGGGGAATATCACCACCAGGCCCAGGAGGTTCATGCCGAGGATGAAGAAGAACACCGTCATCAGATACGGCGCGAAGCGCTTAGCGTTCTCCTTGAGGATGGACTTCACCACGCCGTCGTAGACGAATGTCACCACCGTCTCCACAGCTCCCAGACCCTTGCGCGGGGCGCGCAGCGGGCTGCGGCGATGCCAGCGCGCCAGCCACAGCAGCAGGGCGCTAACGCCGAGGATGGAGATGAACAGAGCCAGAACGTTCTTCGTTATCGAGAAGTCCCAGGGGCGGAACGCGCTGCCGTCGTCCATCAGCTGCACGAGCTTGCCGGCATGGGCCATGCCCTCACCGGCGATCACGAAGCGTGCGCCGTCCTTGGCCTGGTAGACTGTGCCTACGGGCGTCACGCGGGCCGAGGAAAAGACGTGGAACGAGCCGTCCTTGGCAAAGACCATCACGGGCAGAGGTATGCGGTGATGGTGGTCGAAGGGCACCTCCCATCCGTAGCCGTCGCCCAAGTGCTCGAAGATGATCTCCTTGGGGTTGACCTTCTTCTCTGCGTGAGCGTCGTCGGCCTCGGCTGCCTCAGCAGCCTCAACCTGGTCGGTCACGTCGTCCATCTGCGCGGCCTCGGCTGCCGCCGCGGCTTGGTTAGCCTCAACGACGGTAGCCTCGTCGGTCTTAACGGCCGAGGGGGCCTCCGCGGTGTCAGCCACCTGCGCGGTTGCCGCCAGGGCGCCTATCGCTGCGATTAATATGAAAAGTATACGCTTCATTTAATATACGCACACTGACACCACGTTGCTGTCGATATCCGCCAGGCCGCCGGGGATGTCCACCACGTGCTCGGGCTCGGAGCCCAGGCTGTAGCGTACCTGCCCGGAGGTGAGCGTGGACACCAGCGCGGCATGATTGCGCAGCACGGTGAACTGTCCATTCGCACCAGGCAGCGTCACCTTGTCGGCTTCGCCTTGGTATACCACCTTGTCGGCTGATATTATCTTGAGTGTCATATCTTTTAGTTAATGTCCCCGTTGCCGGGGAGAAGAGATTTATGCTTTGACCTCGCTGAGCAGCTTCTTGCCCTTGGCGATGGCCTCGTCGATGGTGCCGACGTTGAGGAAGGCCTGCTCGGGATATTCGTCCATCTCGCCGGAGAGGATCATCTTGAAGCCGCGGATAGTCTCGGCCAGTGGCACCATCACGCCCGGCAGACCAGTGAACTGCTCGGCCACGTGGAAGGGCTGCGAGAGGTAGCGCTGGGCGCGGCGGGCGCGGGAGACGACGAGCTTGTCCTCGTCGCTGAGCTCGTCCACACCGAGGATGGCGATGATGTCCTGCAGCTCGTTGTATTTCTGCAGCAGCTGCTTCACTGCCTGGGCAGTGTCGTAGTGCTCTTGGCCTATGATGTTGGGGTCGAGGATTCGCGAGGTTGACTCCAGAGGATCCACGGCGGGGTAGATACCCAGCTCGGCGATCTTACGCGACAGCACCGTGGTGGCGTCCAGGAAGCTGAACGTCGTGGCGGGCGCGGGGTCCGTGAGGTCGTCGGCAGGCACGTAGATGGCCTGCACGGAGGTGATGGAGCCGTTCTTGGTGGAGGTGATGCGCTCCTGCAGAGCACCCATCTCGGAGGCCAGGGTGGGCTGGTAGCCCACGGCCGACGGCATACGGCCCAGCAGAGCCGACACCTCGGAGCCTGCCTGGGTGAAGCGGAAGATGTTGTCGATGAACAGCAGCACATCCTTACCGCCGGCGCCCTGGTCGCGGAACTGCTCGGCCACGGTCAGGCCCGACAGGGCCACGCGCAGACGTGCGCCCGGGGGCTCGTTCATCTGGCCGAACACCAGGGTGGCCTGGCTGTCGCTGAGCTCCTGCATGTTCACGTCATGCAGGTTCCACTCGCCCTTCTCCATGCCTTCCTTGAATTTGTCGCCGTATTTCATCACACCGCTCTCAATCATCTCGCGCAGCAGGTCGTTGCCCTCGCGTGTGCGCTCGCCCACGCCGGTGAACACCGAGAAGCCGTCATGGCCCTTCGCGATGTTGTTGATGAGCTCCATGATCAGCACGGTCTTGCCCACGCCGGCGCCGCCGAAGAGGCCGATCTTGCCGCCCTTGCTGTAGGGCTCCAGCAGGTCGATCACCTTGATGCCCGTGGTCAGGATCTCGGTGCCGATGGTCAGGTCCTCAAACTGGGGGGCGGGCTGGTGGATGGGGCGCATGTCCTTGTCGGAGAGGGCGGGCAGGTTGTCGATAGCTTGGCCGATCACGTTCAGCAGACGGCCCTTAACCTGTGTGCCCGTGGGCACGGCAATGGGGTGGCCCAGGTCAACGACGTTCATGCCGCGGCACAGGCCGTCGGTGCTCTCCATGGCCACGCAGCGCACGGTGTCCTCGCCGATGTGCTGCTCAACCTCGAGGGTGACGTCGCCGCCTTCTGAGGCCGGGCGCTCGATGCGCAGAGCGCTGAAGATGGGGGGCACGATCTGGCCTTCGCCGTCAAAGACGACGTCGACCACGGGGCCGATCACCTGCGAGACTCTGCCCATGGTGGTGGCAGGGGCCTGGGTGGATGTTGATTTCTCGGTTGTCATATATTGTACGATGGTCGCGGAGCCGCGGCAGCTTGGGCCTTGGTCGCGGGGTGGTTTATTGAGGGAAAATCAGAAGTGCAGACCGGTGACGATGATCACTGCCATCAGCACAAGGTTGAAGAGGTTGATGGGCAGCAGGTATTTCCACTCCAGGGAGAGCAGATTATCGATACGCAGGCGGGGGTACGTCCACTTGAACCAGATGATCACGTAGCTGAGCAGGAAGCACTTGCCCAGGAACCATACCACCGAAGGAATGTAGTCCATCACATGGTTGAAGCCATCCCAACCGGGGATGTGGAAAGGCATCCAGCCGCCCAGGAAGAGCAGCGAAGCCACGCCAGAGACGATGAAGAGGTTCAGATACTCGGCCAGATAGAAGAAGCCGAAGTGGATACCGGAGTACTCGGTGTGGTAGCCGGCCGTGAGCTCGCTCTCAGCCTCGGGGAGGTCGAACGGGCCGCGGTTGGTCTCAGCCGTGCCGGCGATCATGTAGATGACGAAGGCGATGATGGCAGGGATGTGGCCTTTGAAGATGAACCACAGGTCGCTCTGCTCCTGCACGATGCCACCCACGCTCATGGTGCCTGCCAGGCACACCATGGTCAGCACCGACAGGCCGATGGAGAGCTCGTAGCTAACCATCTGCGCGCCAGAGCGAAGAGCACCGATCAGTGTGAACTTATTGTTGGACGACCAGCCGGCCAGCAGGATGCCGAGCACGCCGATCGAGCTAACGGCGATGAGGAAGAAGATGCCGATGTTGAAGTCGATGATCTGCAGGCCGTTGCCCCAAGGCAGAACGGCGAACGCAAGCATCGACGCGATGATCACCAAATAGGGGGCCAGAGCGAACAGGAAGCGGTCCACATGATCCAGACGGATAAGCTCCTTGATAAGGATCTTGAACATGTCCGCGAAGCTCTGCAGCAATCCCCAGGGACCCACGCGGTTCGGGCCCACGCGGCACTGGATGAAGGCGCAGATCTTGCGCTCATAGTAGATATAGAAGAGCGCCAGCAGCGCGTACACCAACAGCAGGCCCACGCCCACTAACAGACACTCCACGGTGACCGTAGCCCACAACGGCAGACTCAGGGTGTGGAGCAGGAAATTGTGGATCCAGTTGGTTATGACAGAAAAGTCTTGCATAATGGATTGGATTTTTCTTGGGTGATGTGGATCAGCGGTCCATGTCGGGGATGATATAGTCGAGCGATCCGCCTATGGTGATGAGGTCGGCGATCTTCATGCCGCGGCTGATGTGGTCCACCACGCCGGCCAGGGGCAGGCAGGGGGGCACGATCTTCATGCGGTAGGGCTTTGGCGAGCCGTCGCTCTCGATGTAGATGCCGAACATTCCGCGGCATCCCTCTACCATCTCGAACCAGTGGCCCTCGGGCAGCTTGATCACCTTGGGCACCTTGGCGCAGATGTCGCCTTCGGGGATATTATCGACGAGCTGGGCCAGGATGCGCGCGCTCTGCTCGATTTCGTGCAGGCGCACGTTGAAGCGGGCCATTGCGTCGCCGCCATGCTCAATCACCTCGTCGAATTCCAGCTCGGGATAGATGCTGTAGGGGCGCGTCTTGCGCAGGTCGCAGCTCCAGCCGCTGGCGCGGCCAGAGGGGCCGGTGACGTCCCATGCGATGGCGTCCTCGCGGCTGAGCGTGCCCACGCCCACCATGCGCTCTTTGGCTATGACATTTCCAGTGAAGAGCTTCTGGTACTCCTTGATGTTGGCGGGGATCACGTCAAGCAGAGCGTGCACATCCTTGACGAAGTCGGGGTGCAGGTCTTGCATCACGCCGCCCACCACGGGGTAGTTGAACGTCATGCGGGCACCGCAAGTCTTCTCCATGATGTCCAGGATCTGCTCGCGAACACGCAGCGTGTAGAACAGCATCGACGTGGCGCCCAGGTCCATGCAGAATGTGCCCATGAACAGGCAGTGGCTGGCAATGCGCGAGAGCTCGTCCATCATCACGCGGATCACCTCCGCGCGGCGAGGCACCTCCACGCCCAGCGCGCGCTCTATGCAGCGGCACACGCCATGGTGGTAGTTCTGCGCCGAGAAATAGTCCAGACGGTCGAAGAAGAAGAGGCTCTGCGGGTAGGTCAGCGACTCGCACAGCTTCTCCACGCCGCGGTGGATGTAGCCCATGTAGACATCGATGCGCTGTATGGTCTCGCCGTCGACGGCGGTGCGGAATCGGAGCACGCCGTGCGTGGCGGGGTGCTGCGGGCCGATGTTCACCACGAAGTCCTCGGGCTTGAAAATCTCATGCTCCACCACCTCGATCTCGCCCTCGGGCGTCTCTTTCCATTCGCGGGTGAAGTCGCAGGTGCGCTCGCTCTCGGTCGAGATAGTGTTCCGGTTCTCGAAGTCCTTGCGCAAGGGGTAGCCTATCCAGTCAATGCTCAGGAAGAGGCGGCGCATGTCGGGATTGTCGAGGAAGATGATGCCGAAAAAGTCGTAGACCTCGCGCTCGAAGAGGCCTGCGCTGGGCCACAGGTCGGTGACGGAGTGGATCATAGGCTTCTCCTTGGAGGGAGCGAGCACCTTGACGCCCAGCATATCGCCGCCGCGCTTGGTCGACATCAGATAATATATGCAGCCGAAAGCTGCGGGCCAGTCCATGCCAACGATCGTGATGAGGCAGTCGTAGGCCAGGGCGGGGTCGTTTTTAAGAGTAGCGGCAAGCGCATGCCATTCAGCCTCGGGCACTTCCACCACGGGCGTGGTGTCTGAGGTGTCGAATGTGGCCTGGGGGCAGAGCTTGGCTATCGTCTCTTGTATGTTTGCCATATGGTGGATGGTGTTGAAAACGGTGGGGTGGGGTGGTTAGGCGTTAGCGTTAGCTTTGGGGTCGGCGTCAGTGTCTGACTCTGTGTCAGCGTCAGCGTCCGGGGTCTGATCTACGTCGTCCACGTCGATATCCATGTCGTCCTCTTCGATTATCACGTCGAGGTCATCGTCCATGTCGGGAAACTCGCAGCCGCAGTCCAGCTCGTCGTCATCGTAGTCATATTCGTCTTCGATGGGGTGCTCGAGCAGGAACTTCTCGAGGTTCTCCTGGCGGTTTACGCCGCCGAAGAAGTTCTCCACCTTGATTTTGCGCGACAGCTGCATGATGCCGTAGATCATAGCCTCGGGGCGGGGAGGGCAGCCGGGCAGGAACACGTCGACGGGCACGATGTCCTCGATGCCTTTGGCCACGTGGTATGAGTTGCGGAATGGGCCGCCGGAGATTGCGCACGAGCCGCACGCGATCACATATTTAGGCTCGGCCAGCTGGTCGTACAGACGGCGGAACACGGGCACCATGCGGTTGACGATCGTGCCGGCCACCATCATGAAGTCGGCCTGGCGTGGCGACGAGCGTGCCACCTCCCAGCCGAAGCGGGCCATGTCAAAACGAGCTGCGCCAAGCGACACGAATTCGATGCCGCAGCAGCTCGTCGCGAAGGTCAGAGGCCACAGCGAGTTGCTTCGGCCCCAGTTGATCAGCTCGTCGAGCTTGCCAACCACGATGTTCGTGCCAGACTCCTGGAGCTTCTTTACCAGGCTCTCGATGTACGCATTGTCCTTCCAGTCGGCGTACGGCATGCTCTTGGTCGTTATTTCCATTCCAGCGCTCCTTTCCGCCAGGCGTAGACGAGGCCCAGCACTAAGATGCCGAAGAACACGGCGATGCTTATTAAACCATCGGCGCCGAGAGCGCGCATTTTCACTGCCCAGGGGAACAGAAACACGGTCTCGACGTCAAACATGAGGAATAGGATGGCGAAAAGGTAGTATCCCACCTTGAACTGCGACATGCTCCTGCCGCGCGTGGGGATGCCGCACTCGTAGGGCTGACCTTTCTGCACGTTGTACGACCTGGGGGAAATCAGGCCCGCGAGCCACATCGCGATCGCCACCAGAGCCACGCCCGTGAGCAGGGCCACAAGGGCGAGCAGGGCGTTGTTGCCGATGCCGAAGATGCTTGACGTTATCATTATCTATGGTTTTATATTGTCAGTTGTCAGGGTGCGCACGTCGGAGCCTGGCATAAACTAAAATACACTTAAGCGAGGATACTGCTTTGGTATCCAGCGCGTTAAGTGTGTTTTTCGTATACGCCGCAGCCCATGAGGGCGCGTTTTGCGTGCAAAGTTAGTGTTTTTTTGCCCAAAATGCAATTTTTTTTGCATGTATTTCACAGCAATGCCTCGACGGCCAAGGCATACACCTTGCCCCCGAAGCCGCTGATGCTCCCCACGCACGCCGGCGCGATAAGCGACACGCGCCGCATGGGCTCGCGGGCCATGATGTTGGTCAGGTGCACCTCCACAACGGGCGTCTCCACAGCTGCGATGGCGTCGGCGATGGCCAGAGACGTGTGCGTGTACGCCCCGGCGTTGAGCACCACGGCGTCGTAGCCCATGCCCGCCGCCTCCTGCAGAATGTCGATGATGTCGCCTTCTTGGTTTGTCTGAAACCATTGCAGCGAGGCGCGGCCCTTGATGCGGGCGTCCGTCTCGTCTACGATCTCTTCCATAGTCTGGGTGCCGTAGATATGCGGCTCACGGGTGCCTATGAGGTTAAGGTTAGGACCGTTGATTATCAGTATTCGTTTCATTGGAGCGGGATTTACGCCCCAAAGTTAACGATACTTGCCCACACGGCAAAATCTCGCGGCGATTATTTCCGCGGCGATTATTTCCGTGTATGTTATTTAGAGCCTGTCCCATAAAATATGTTAACGCTGAGGTCGCATATCTTGGTGTG
>CAZSHV010000098.1:0-9645 GCA_964606815.1 uncultured Bacteroides sp.
GCTCCGGCAAGCTCCTGCCCGGCGTTGACCCCGACGCCCTCAAGGCCCACGGCTCGACGCTCGAGGAGACCCGCGCCGATCTCTTCGCCCTCTACTATCTGGCCGACCCCAAGCTGCTCGAGCTTGGTCTGCTCGACAACCCCGACGCCTACAAAGCAGAGTACTATAAATATATCCTCAACGGCCTGATGACCCAGCTGCAGCGCATCGAGCCCGGCAAGGATATAGAGGAGGCGCACATGCGCAACCGCAAGCTCATCGCCGAGTGGGCATACGAGCACGGCAAGAAGGATAACGTCATCGAGTACGTCAAGCGCGACGGCAAGACCTACATCCGCATCAACGACTACGAGGCCCTGCGCCAGCTCTTCGGTCAGCTCCTGGGCGAGATCCAGCGCATCAAGAGCGAGGGCGACTATGAGGCTGGACGCCAGCTCGTAGAGACCTACGCAGTGAAGGTTGACCCCGCCCTGCACCAGGAGGTGCTCGCTCGCTACGCCACCCTCGACATCGCCCCCTACAAGGGCTTTGTGAATCCCAAGTACACACCCGTCACCGACGACAACGACCAGATCATCGACATCCAGGTCACCTACGACGAGAGCTACCCCGAGCAGATGCTCCGTTACTCCGCCGACTATTCCACCACCAAGGAATAAGTCCCGCATTATTAAGCTACATCGGCGCACATTTCAATATGTGCGCCGATTTTTTTGATTTATGAAGGAGGTGTATCCCCATATTGTTGGGGCGAACGGTCGGTTCGGTCGCTGATGAAGTGCTGAGTTATGGGTGGATGTAGGGACGCTTATTTTGAGCGTCCGCGATAATTACAAAACGTTGATTTTAAGAAGTCGTGTCGCCACCTGTTGCGACTGCGTGTGTACTCGTTCGATTTATTTCCCCTCCCCCTGGCCCCCTCCCCACCTGCGGCGGGGAGGGGAAAGAAGAGAGGAGGGGGGCGCCGGGTCCGTGGATTGAAATCCACGGCTCCCGAAACGCACTCCTCCGGAGCTTCGTTGATTCTCGTCTTTGGCGTTATCGCGGCCGCAACGAACTTGCGGCCCTACAATCGTCTGATATTGAGGATGTTATCCATTGCGGCGGTCGCCACAGGTGGCGACCCTACAGGTGGGCGTTGTCGTGGGTGTTTTCGCGGATGTCATCGCGGCCGAACTGACCGTTGGGTCCTACAATGTGGGGTTTCGTTTTTGTGATTGCGGGTGTGATTGCGGGTGTTTTTGCGGCCGCAACGAACTTGCGGCCCTACAATTGGCTGATATTGAGGGTGTTATCCATTGCGGCGGTCGCCACAGGTGGCGACCCTACAGGTGTGCGTTGTCGTGGGTGTTTTCGCGGATGTCATCGCGGCCGAACAGACCATTCGGCCCTACGAGCATTAATTCTTAATTAGGGGACGCAATGAGCGAAGCGGGCAGCAATGGGAGGATTGGGAGCCAGGGGTTGGTAAATATTAAGGGCCGCGCGGTGGCGCGGCCCTGGATGTGGTTGTGGCTTGGGGGGTAGCTTCTGCAATCAGAAGGAGTAGCTGAAGCCGATGGAGGGGATGAAGGCGTGGATCTTGTAGTCGCCGATGATGGTGCATTTCTTCTGCATGGGCTGGAACTGGGGCATCTCGATGCCTTGGGCGGCGAGGTACTGGCCGACGGTGACTCCGGGGGCCACGGGGGTGGCGAGTGTGGCGTTGTATGTGGCGAGGCCTTCGTCGTATTTGGCAGCGAGGAAGTTGTCGTATTCGCCCTTGGCGCCTTTTACCTTCAGGCCCGTGAGATAGTTGAAGGCGAAGTCGATGGACAGGCCTTTGATGGGGCGGAAGGAGAGGCCTGCGCCGGGGAGGATGCGGGTGGTGCCGGGGGTCTCGGGGTTGTAGTGCTGTTTATTGCAAGGGGTGAAGTCTACCATCAGGCCGGCGCGGAGGTCGAGGCGGGGGGTGACGGCATACTGGCCGCCGAGATGCCAGGTGGTGGCGTTTTTGTAGTCTTTGACGAGGTGCTGGTCAAATTGGCTCTGCTCGGCGAACGCGATGTCGAGGCTCTTGTAGGTCTTCCAGCCGTTGAGCTGTGCGTCGAAGGCGAGGGTGAGCTTCTCGATGGGCTTGAAGCTGACGCCTGCGGCGAGCACCCAGGGGCAGGGCATGGATGCGTCGAAGTTGGTGGAATTGAGGTTGTTGAGCTCGGCCTGGAGGATTTGCTCGGCGAACTCGTTGGCGTAGTCGACCTCGACGACGCCGGCTTTGACGTGCATGTCCATCTTGGAGCGGAAGGTCAGGCCCACGCTCCATTTGGCGTTGATGTCATAGAATGCGCCGACGTTGAAGCCTACGGCCACCTGGGAGTTGCCGGTGAGGTGGGCCGAGGCGGGGGAGACGTTGCCGAAGACAGGGAACTGCTCGGGGAGCTGCTCGCCCATGAGCAGGTTCTTGAGCTTATTGCCAGCGGCGTTAAGCTGCATGAGCTGGTCGAGCTGACCGGCGTCGACGAGGCCCTTGTTGAGGTTGACGCTGCCCCATGCCACGACGATGCCAGCGCCGATGGAGAAGTTGGGCGTCAGGCGCCACGACATGGTGGGCTGCACGGCGTAGACCTTGAGGTCCACGCTCTGGTTGAGCACGGCCGCGGGCCAGTTTTTGGTCCAGTTGATGGAGGAGCCGTAGGGGGTGTAGAACATCAGTCCGCCGTAGAGGTTGTCGTAGATGCGGAAGGCTGCGGCGATGTTGAGGGGTGTGGATATTTTGCTGTCGGTGGTGTAGTCCTTGCCGTCGATGGTGGCTCGGGCGTGGGATGCCGTGGCGGTGATGGAGCCACTGACCTCGAAGGTTTTGTCCATGAACGTGAGCGCGCCGGGGTTGAAGAACATGCTCTCGGCGCCGAGCTTCAGAGCTGTGCCGGTGTGACCCATGCCGTTCTGCTTGGCGCTGAGGGAGTTGACTTGGTAGCCCTCTGCGCTGGCGCCGAGCGCCACTGTTGCCATCGCGGCAAGGGAAAGAAGAAGTTTTTTCATAAATATGATATTTTTGCCGAAAGGCCGGGAGATGGGCCTAAAGGTGTGAAATTTCGCCACAAAATTAGTAAATATTTCCTCAGGGGCAACCATGTTAAACGTTTTTTAAGATTTTTGGGCAATTTTGGCGCGTTTGCGTAATGAAGATGTGAGCCGCTGTGAAGCGATAATGTTAAAATGTTTTTGCATTTTCGGCAGAAATGCTTACCTTTGCGGTGAAATCTAATTCAATAACATTATGTTTCAACGCAAATTAACCTTTGAGGAGGCCGTAAAGCGTGCCCTTCTCGACAAGTACTGCGACTTCGAGGGCCGCGCATCGCGCTCGGAGTACTGGTGGTTCTATCTCTTTGGCGTGATTGTCAACTTCGCTATCACGATTCTCGGTATGGCTCTCGGCAAGACCGCTGAAGGCATCATCAGCCTCGTCGTGGGTCTGGCCCTTCTTCTTCCCAGCTTGGGAGTAGCTGTGCGTCGTCTGCACGACATCGGCAAGAGCGGCTGGTGGCTGCTGATCGGTCTGATTCCTATTGTTGGCTGGATTCTTCTTATCGTGTGGTTAGTAGGCGAGAGCCAGCCCCAGACCAACGAGTACGGCCCTGTGCCCAACGTGGAAGACGGCGACGTTAACGTAAACAGCAAGTATTAATATACATCCCCTGCATAAGAAATGCCGATGGAGCAATCCACCGGCATTTTTATTTAGGGAAAAGGGATATTAGGGGAGGGGAGAATGGTTTCCGATTGTTTTAACATACGGATTATAAAGTAATTAAAAAATAGCCACCCCGTTTTTTTTGAGGGGTGAAGTTAGGGAAGTGGAAGATTATATGGTATTATTGGAATAAATCGTCCATAGTTACTTCGCTATGTACGATATTTCGGTTCATGCCATTTGCCACACCATATGTGGTAATAAAAGTGTTCACTATAGATTTCTTATTCTTCGTCATAAACTGAAACAATTGCATTCTATCTCGCAATTTTTCTTCGTAATCCTTTGATATTGCGAATTTAGCGTTTGCAAACTTTATTTCGCAAAGATGAATAATACGGTCTGCCCGGTCTATAATCATGTCAATTTGTGCGCCTGGCGTTCCTTCTTTATCATTGGCATTTGTATGCCAAGTGGAAATCTCGGTAGATACAACTCTCAAGCCCAGAGCATCCTTTATGTTCTTATAATGTCTGAGGCATACCATTTCGAAACTTATCCCCATCCATGAATAAACTGTTTGGGAATCGGAATTTTTAGTCCACCAATCGTCTTCTCGGTTATTGCGTGCGTGGATAAACTTGTAGTAAAACAAGGTAAAGAAATCGGTTAAGCGAAAAACTTCCTCTCGCTTTTTGTTGCCATATTGTGGCCATCTTTCAACGAAGTCACATCGCTCCAAATTCTTCAAAATTTTAGTGAGTTGACCTCCTTCTACTTTAAGAGCAGATGCAAGATCCTTATATGTCATGCCGTATCGTTTGGAACTCAACAATTTGACAACATCAATATATCGGTCTGCATATCTGAATAAAGCGTTATATAACTCGTCAAACTCGAATCTTAATTTGCCATCCTTATTAAAAAACAATTTATCGATATTTTGCGCAAGGCTTAGTGTGCGGTCAAGTAAACTGTAGTAGAATGGAACGCCGCCAAGAACCATGTAGGTCTGAAGCACTTGATACCTGTCCCAATTCATCCCCTGTTGGTTGAGATACTGTTCAGTTTCGCCAAGTGTAAATGGCGAGATGTGGAGTTGGCTCGTGATTCTTGAATGCAACCCTCCCTTATTCTCAACAAGTTTGTCGCGCATCCATGAAGTTGCCGATCCAGTGGCTATAAGCACCACGTCATTTCGGCTCATTGCCCATCCATTCCAGAACCCTTCGAAAGCAGACACAAAATTGGAATGAACTCGGTCTATCCAAGGCATTTCGTCAATGAATAAAACCTTTTTCTTGTCTCGGGGTAAAGTCTCAAGATAATCAGAAAGTGCGTCAAATGCTTCATACCATGTAGAAAAAGAGTACCTTTCTCCAGAGTATTTAGTCAATGCTCTGCCGAATTGTCTCAATTGCTCCTTGGTTGGGATATTTCTACGCCCTACATACCAAAAGTCAAATTTACGACCGAAATGATGCTCAATTAAGAATGTTTTCCCGACTCGCCTTCGCCCGTAAACTACAACAAGTTCTGAACGATTTGAATCAACGCATCTCTCAAGTTCTTTGCGTTCGTCAAGACGACCTACGAATGTGGGGGTGTTACTCATGGAGACAAAATTTATTGCAAAGGTAATCTTTTTACATAAATCTTCAAAATGGAATTGGGGGTTTCTTTACTTTATCTATGGTTTTATTTGAGATAAAGTGATGAAACTCAACGAATCGGTAGTTGCTAAATTTTATGGTTAACACTCATGTCGTTGGCCATGAGGGGATTGTACGTGTTATACGGTGAAGTGCTGGGGACAGGCATATGAGCGGAGGAGATTCCTCCATGAACGTCTCGTAGCTCGCACAACCTACCTTCATTCCTATAATATGGGACAGGGTGTGTGCGTTTGAGGGGGTCGGGGGTGCGTATGTTGATGCCGTCGTTTGTGTTATCTCGGCCGAACCGACCGTTCGGCCATACAAGGTGTTGGATTTGAGGGTGTTATCCATTGCGGCAGTCGCCACAGGTGGCGACCCTACAGGCGAATGTCATCGCGGGCGTTTTGGCGTCCGAACCGATCGTTCGGTCCAACAATATGGGATAGCTGTGGGTGTTATTTGAGGGTTGAACTGTCAGAGTTCGATGAGGGTGTCGTAGGGGAAGTCGCGGGTGGCGCGGGTGCCGAGGACGGTGTCCCAGAGCATGGGGCTGAGGCCTGTACCGGGGCGCTTGACGGTGATGTTCTCCTCGGTGAGGATTTCGCCGGCTTTGATGTCGCGGGCGGCCACGATGCTCTTCCTTGCCACGGCGATATTGGGGCGTTCGGCTTCGGCCACTACTTTCTCCCCGCTTCCAAGTGCCTCTTCGATATGACGAATGGCGGAGACCATGGCTTTGAGTTCGGCGGGGTCGAGCGAGGCGCGATGGTCGGGGCCCGGCATGTTCTTGTCGAGAGTGAAATGCTTCTCGATGATCGTGGCACCCATGGCCACTGCAGCGACAGGCACCTCGATGCCTACGGTGTGGTCGCTGTAGCCCACGGCGCCGCAGCCCAGGCTCTTGAGGGCCAGCATGGCGCGGAGGTTGACAGCTGGGTAAGGGGTGGGATACTGCGTGGTGCAGTGAAGCAGGCTGATGTCGCTTTTGCTCATGCCGCCCGCCGTGAGAACGGCCACGGCAGCCTCAACTTCGGGCAGTGTGGACATGCCCGTGCTCAGAATCACGCGGCCGCCCTGGGCTGCGATTTTGCGCAGATAGGGCAGGTTGGTGATTTCTCCCGAAGGGATTTTCCAATAGTCCATGCCCAGAGGCGCGAGGCAGTCGATAGAGACGAGGTCGAAGGGCGTGCTCATGAAGCCAATGCCGCGCTCGCGGCAAGCCTGGGCTATGCCCGCGTAGTCGGACAGCGGCAGGTGTATAGCCTTGCACATCTCCAGTTGGCCCTGCTCGGCGCCTGTGGTCTCCTTCTGATAATCCGCCTTGGGGGCGATGGTGGAGATGACGAGCTCCGGCACGGCGGTCTGGAATTTCACGTAGTCGGCGCCAGCTTCGGCAGCGGCGTCGATCATGCGCAGGGCAGTTGCGAGGTCTCCGTTATGGTTCACGCCGGCCTCGGCGATGATTATGGTGCGGGGTGATGATGCGGACATGGGAATATTAGTATATGATCAAGTACCGTAATTATTGATCACGGTTAAGAGCATTGTTCAAAACTGCGACAGCTTGTTGCAGTTTTGAGTCAGACTGATAGAATTGCATATATAAATTCTTCATAATCTGAGGGAAAGGATAAATCGGAAGACATAAGCGTGAGTGTGCTTCGATTATGAAACTGGCTCTATGTGGCCGTTGAAGAAGACGGCTTCGGCGCGATACCGGAATATCTCGGTGCCGGGCTTATAGTCCGAGGCCGCTGGTTGAACGCCCAGGGCTTCGCTGAGAATCATGGCGGGGATGTTGGCTCCGGCGTGCACGGCGCAGACCGCTCCGCCGCCCAAGCGGGGGTTGATTTCCATTAGCAGCAGACCCTCGGGGTCGTCCTCCGGGGCTATGAACTGGAGCGTGACGGCACCGCGCAGGCCTAAGGTTTGCAGGGCCCGGGCGGAAAGACTGACAAGGGCCGGGGAGTCGACGGTGATGGTGCGCGTGACCTCGCCGCCCTCCACCTCGAGGCGTCGGCGCGGCACGATGGCCAGAGGAAGGCCGGAGAGGGTGCTGACGTAGCAGTCGACTGTATATTCCACGGGGCGGAGCACGCGCTCCTGGATCAGATAGTCCTCGGCTCGGAACAGCGCATGTGCCAACTGCTCCTCAGTGTCGATAGGGAAGATGCCCTTCGATGCCGAGCCGCGTCGAGGCTTGGCGATGAGGGGAGTGGACAAGGGCCCGACGCGGTATGTGGCAGGGGCGGGTATGCCGAGTTGCTCGAAGAGCGCGGCGGCCTCGACCTTGTCAAACATCTTCTGCGACAGCTCTGGCGATGACGCAGGGGCGAAGACGTCGGGGTGACACTCAGCCACGCGGGCAGCCACGGCCACGGCGCCGTCGACGAAAGGCACTACCACTTTGCAGTCGTGCTCAAGCATGACGCGGTAGATGTCGTCCACACATGCGGGGTCGCTCCATCGCAAGCCCTCCACCACGGTGCCCTCCAGAGCAATTGGCACGCATAGCGAAGCCTCGTAGCTCACGATGTGGGCCTCCATGCCCAGCGAGCGGGCGGCTGCCTTGAAAAGGCGGGCCATGGAGACGCGCTTGGCACCGCCGAGGAAGAGGATGCCTATTTGGCTGGGCTGGGCGGGCGTCATTGGTTGTAGATGTCTGTTTTATAACGAGCCAGGTTCTCGGGGCGGGTGAACCAGTCGATGGTGCGCCGTAGGCCCTCCTCAAGGCTGACCTCGGGGTGCCACGACGTAAGGCTCTGAATCAGCGAGCTGTCGCCCTGCAGGCGCATGACCTCGCTGGCGGCGGGGCGCAGGCGCGCGGGGTCAACGACGTAGGTGACGTCGGCGTCCATCAGCCTGGCGATCAGGCGCAGGGTGTGCTCCATGGTGAAGTCCAGGCCTGTAGCGATGTTGATGTCGCGGCCCTCGATGCCGGGGGTTGAGCCCAGGGCAATGAATCCGCGGCAGGTGTCCGCGACGAAGTTGAAGTCGCGGCTGGGGCGGAGGTCGCCCACCTGGATCTCGCGCTTGCCGGCGGCGATTTGGCTGATGATAGTGGGGATGATGGCTCGCGCGCTCTGGCGCGGGCCGTAGGTGTTGAACGGGCGGGCTATGACCACGGGCAGGCCGAAGGAGTTGTAGAAGCTCATGGCCAGGGCGTCAGCTCCGATCTTGGTGGCGGAATATGGCGACTGCGGCTGGCGGGGGTGCTTCTCGTCGATGGGCACGTAGAGGGCGGTGCCGTAGACCTCGCTGGTGGATGTGACCACGATGCGGTCGGCGCCGCAGTCGCGCGCGGCCTGCAGCATGTTGAGCGTGCCTTTGATGTTGGTGTCGACGTAAGAGTCCGGCGCCACGTAGCTATACGGGATGGCGATGAGGGCAGCGAGGTGGAAGATAGTGCCAACGCCCTGGCATATGGTGCGACAGAGGTTGGGGTCGCGGACATCGCCGGTGACCACCTCCAGGCCTGGGTGGGACACGCCCTCGAGCCAGCCCCAGAAGTTGAAGGAATTATACTGCGCCAGGGCGCGCACGCGGTAGCCCTGCGCGAGCAGAGCCTCGGTGAGGTGCGAGCCGATGAAGCCGTCGGCGCCGGTGACGAGGATGGGCTTGTCTTTATCCATAGAGGTGGGAGCTTGAACGGTGATGGCAGTTAGAAACCCTTGATGCCCATGATCTCGCGGACATCGCGCAGGGTGGCGGCGGCGCGGACGCGGGCACGCTCGGCGCCATCGCGCACCACGCGGCGCAGATAATCCTCGTCGGCGAGGATATCGTTGATGCGCTCGCGGATGGGTGTGGTGACGGCGAGGATGTCCTCGGCCAGCTGCTTCTTGAGGTCGCCGTAGCGGATGCTGCAGTCGGCGTAAGCGTCGCGGAACTGCTGCACCACCTCGGGCTTGCTGGTGAGCTCGAGCAGGGTGAAGAGGTTCTGCACGGGCAGGGCCATGGGCGAGTTTGGCTCCTTGGGGCCTTCGTCGGTGACGGCGCGCATCACCTTCTTGCGCAGGGCCTTAGGCTCGTCGATGAGGTATATGCAGTTGCCCTCGCTCTTGCCCATCTTGCCGCTGCCGTCCAGGCCGGGGACCTTGATGGCGGCAGTGCCGAAGTTGAAGTTCTGCGGCTCGGCGAAATAGTCCACGCCATAGAACGAGTTGAAACGGCGCGCGAAGCGGCGTGTGAGCTCCAGGTGCTGCTCCTGGTCTTTGCCCACGGGCACTTTGGTGGCGCGCTGTATGAGGATGTCGACGGCCATGAGGGTGGGGTAGGTGAGCAGGCCGGCGTTGACGCGCTTGTTGGTCT
>CAZSHV010000099.1:0-167 GCA_964606815.1 uncultured Bacteroides sp.
GATAACATCCTCAAAACCACCATATTGTAGGGCCGAACGGTCTGTTCGGCCGCGAAAACATTCGGGCACAAGACCGCCTGTAGGGTCGCCACCTGTGGCGACCGCGGCGATGGATAACATCCTCAAAACCACCATATTGTAGGGCCGAACGGTCTGTTCGGCCGCGA
>CAZSHV010000099.1:267-9496 GCA_964606815.1 uncultured Bacteroides sp.
CTGTGGCGACCGCGGCGATGGATAACATCCTCAAAACCACCATATTGTAGGGCCGCATGTTCGATGCGGCCGCGATAACACCCATGATAACAACGAAGCCCCGGAGGGGCGCGATTCGGATGCCGTGGTTTTTTAACCTACGGAAAAACCAGGCATTTATAATACATTCCCCCCTCCCCGAAAATCGGGGAGGGGGCCAGAGGAAGAGGCAATACTTTATTTTATTCCCATTGAGGGCGTTCCCCCGTATCTGACGTTCCCGCCGGCGCTCCGACCACCTGACCTGCAATTCTCTGATATTGTTGACCCCTCTTGCGCGGGCGGCATTTTTTCTGTAAATTTGCACTGCAATAAACCGTTCGTTTCATCAAACGCTCGGCACAAACCCAATCCTCTGACTATCATTCCTCTCACAATGCCACAGATAGAAATCAACGAAGTATTCAACGCCCAGCGCGTGCTCGCAGGCGTAGCTCGCCACACGGCCCTCGTCGCCGCCCCCAAGCTCAACCCCGACGCCGACGTATGGCTCAAGACCGAAAACCTCCAGCTCACGGGCTCCTTCAAGCTCCGCGGCGCCTACTACAAGATATCTCAGCTCTCCCCGGAGGAGAAAGAGCGCGGCGTCATCGCCTGCTCGGCCGGCAACCATGCCCAGGGCGTGGCCCTCGGTGCCACGCACAACGGCATCAAGTCGCTGATCTGCCTCCCTGCCGGTGCCCCTATCTCTAAGGTCGAGGCCACAAAGGGCTACGGCGCGGAGGTCTGCCTCGTGCCGGGTGTCTACGACGACGCCTACGCCAAGGCCCTGGAGCTGCAGAAGGAGCACGGATACACCTTCGTCCACCCCTTCGACGACCCCCTCGTCATCGCCGGACAGGGCACTATCGGCCTGGAGATACTCGCCGACATGCCCGACTGCGACGCCGTCATCGTGCCCATCGGCGGAGGCGGACTCATCTCCGGCGTGGCCTTCGCCCTCAAGACGCTACGCCCGGAGATCAAGGTCTACGGCGTGCAGTCGGCCGGCGCCGCATCGATGGTCGAGTCCATCCGCGAATGTTGCATCAAGCACCTCGACAGCGTCTCAACCATCGCCGACGGCATCGCCGTCAAGGAGCCTGGCGTCAACACCTTCGAGATGGTGCGCAAATACGTCGACGAGGTCGTCACCGTCACCGACGGCGAGACCGCAGCCGCAATCCTGGCCCTGATCGAGCGCCACAAGCTCGTGGCCGAGGGCGCGGGTGCCGTCGCTGTTGCCGCGGCCATGTTCAACAAGGTGCCTATCAAGGGCAAGAAGGTGGTCTGCCTGGTCAGCGGTGGCAACATCGACGTCAACACCCTCAGCCGCATCATCACCCGCGGCCTCACCAAGAGCGGACGCAACTTCACCTTCTCCATATCCCTCGACGACAAGCCCGGACAGCTCTCCGGCGTCTGCTCCGTCATCGCCAAGATGGGCGGCAACATCCTCGCCGTCAACCACGAGCGCATCAAATCAGAGCTCGACATCAACGGCTGCTCCATCCGCGTGGAGCTCGAGACACGCAACCACGACCATATCAACCAAATCCGCGAGGCCCTCAAAGCCGAGGGCTACAAGGTAGAAAACTAAAAAATGGAAACCATTCCCAGCTTTACCATAGACCACACCCGCCTGCAGCCGGGCATCTACGTGTCGCGACGCGACGCCGTGGGCGGCGACACCGTCACCACTTTCGACATACGCATGACGGCACCCAACCGCGAGCCGGCCATCGCCCCCAACGCCATCCACACCATCGAGCACCTCGCTGCCACATACCTCCGCAACCGCGACGATTGGAAGCACCTCGTCATCTACTGGGGCCCCATGGGATGCCTGACGGGCAACTATTTCATAGCCCGAGGCGAGCTCCAGCCGGAGGATATACGCCAGCTCATGATCGACACCTTCGACTTCGTCGCAAGTTTCGACGGCGAGGTGCCGGGCACCACCCCCGATGCATGCGGCAACTGCCTGCTCCACGACCTGCCCATGGCCCGCTGGTACGCCGCCCGCTACGCCCAGCGCCTGCGCGACGATTTCCACAGCTCCTATCCGCAGCTCTAACGCCCCAACCCTCAGGATGCCTGCCCGATCATTGTTCCTGCGCGCCGCCTGCGTCCTCGTCGCCTACTTGGCGGCTTTCATGGCCCATGCCGAGACCCCCGCGAGGGTGGCTCTGGTCACGTGCTACCCTGGCGAGCAGGTCTACGAGCTCGACGGCCACACGGCCCTGCGCGTCACCGTGCCCGACGGCCCGGACGTGGCCGTCAGCTACGGTCTATTTGATTTCTCAAGCCCGAATTTCCTCTACCGTTTCGTCAAGGGGGAGACGGACTATATGGTGGGCGCCATGCCCTGGCAACCCTTCCTGGCCAGCTATGCCGCGGCAGGGCGCACCGTGGTGGAGCATGAGCTCGACCTCGACTCGGCCCAGACCGCGCGCCTGCTTGAGCTGCTGAGTGTCAACCTCTTGCCGCAAAACCGCGTATATCGCTACAACTACGTCAAGGACAACTGCGCCACGCGCCCGCTCCGCATCGTCGAGCTGGCCGTCGGCGACAGCATCCTGCTGCCTCCGCCGGCCCGCGTCCCCGCGGACCTCACATTCCGTAAGGCCATGGAGGCCTACCACGCCGACTATCCATGGTATCAGCTGGGCATCGACCTAGCCCTGGGCTGCGGTATAGACTACCCGATCAGCCCCCGCGAGGCGGCTTTCTCGCCCATGTTGCTCGACGGCCAGCTCTCGGGCGCGCATACCCCCGACGGCCGACCAATCGTCAAATCGACATCCGTGCTGCTCGAGTGCCCCTCGGCCACGCTCGGCCCCACGCCTTGGCCGCTGCGCCCGGGGCCTGTGCTATGGTTCGTGTCCCTGCTCATCGCCGTGGCCTGCTTCCTGATGGCGCGCCGCGGCTGCGTCTGGAGGTGGCTCTACTGCGTTTTCTATTCCATCCTCGCCTTGGCGGGGTGCCTGTTGGCCTTCTTGGTGCTCATCTCGACCCACGAGGCCACCAGCCCCAACTTCCTGCTGCTCTTCTTCAACCCCTTCTGCGCCCTGCCTGCCATTTTTATTTGGTTAAAAAAATGCAACAGCGTGGTATTTTGGTACGAAATTGCTAATTTCGCGGTTATAATCGCGGGTTGCGTGTCATGGCCGCTCACCGGGCAAGCCTTCAATGCGGCTTTGGCCCCGGTGCTGGTCGCCGACGCGCTGCTCGCCCTAACGTATATCTACACCTACTGCGCCGCGCGCGTTCATTCATAAAACTCTCATGCGTAATCTCCGCGCCCATTCCCACGCCGTTGCCGTTGCCGTGCTCGCCACCCTAGCAGCCGCCACGGCCGTGGCCCAGCCGCGCCTGCTCGTGGGCATCGTGGTCGACGGCCTGGAGCAGGAGTACATCGACCTGCTGCGCGGACAGTTATCGCAGGGGGGCTTCAACCGCCTGATCCAGGACGGCGTCACCATCGAGAGCGCTGACTACGGCACGCCTCTCGACGCCACCGCCGCCACGGCCCTGCTCTTCACGGGCGCCGAGCCGGACGCCAACGGGGTAGGGGCCGCGACCGTCTTCGACCGCTCCACGCTCCGCGCCGTGCCCGTGCTCACCGACGCCGAGGCAATGGGCAACTTCACCACCCAGACTTTCTCGCCCCGCGCGCTGATGGTCACCACCATCGCCGACGAGGCTCGTATCTCTGGCGCCGGCGTCACATATGCCTACGCCGTGGCCGCCGACCCCGCACAGGCTGTCATCATGGCCGGCCATGCGGGCAACTCCGCCATTTGGCTCAACGACGCCACAGGCAACTGGGCCACGTCCACCTACTATTCCGAGCCCCCCTCCCTGCTCGGCCGCCGCAACCGCATGGAGCCCATAGCCCATAGGCTCGACACCATGCAGTGGACGCCCATGGCCGCCCCGAGCGCTTATCCCGGCCTGCCGGACCACCTCACGCGATACCCCTTCCGCCACGTCTTCCGCGCCGGAGGCCCGCAGAGCGTGCGCATGTTCGCCGCTTCGCCCATGGTCAATGCGGAGATCACCGACGTGGCCGAGGAGCACCTGCGCTCCCTGCAGCTGGGCCAGCACGACGGCGCCGACATGCTCGGCATTGCCTACTCCCTCCGCCCTTACCCCTACACCAAGACCGCCGAAAACCGCCACGAGCTATATGACGCCTATCTGCGGCTCGACCGCGACCTGAGCCGCCTTTTCGCGGCTGTCGACAAGGCCGCTGGCAACGACGGCGCGGTGATTTTCCTTTCGGGCACGCCTCGCCCCGGCCGCCGCGGCCGCGACGACGATAAGTGGCAGCTCCCCTACGGCGAGTTCTCGGCCCGCCGTGCCATGTCGCTGCTCAACGTATACCTCATCGCCCTCCACGGCAACGGCGAGTGGGTGCAGGGATACCACGACGGTCAGTTCTACCTCAACCATAAGCTCATAGCCGAGCGCGACCTCGCCCCCGGCACCGTGCGCGCCGAGGCAGCCGAATTCCTAGGCCGAATGTCAGGCGTGCGCGACTCGCGCAGCCTCGACGCCATCCTCGCCGAGGGCTCTGCCCTGGCCCGCAACATCGTGGCCTCCAACGCCGGCGACGTCCTCGTCACCGTGCAGCCGGGCTGGCAGATTATCGACGATTTCAACTCTCCCTCCTCCTCTTCCCAGCCCGCCCAGGTGGCCGCCGCGGGCCTGAGCACGGCCGTGGCCTATCTGCTAATCCCGGGTGCCGAGCCCGCCACAATACAGGGCACCGTCGACGCACGAGCCATCGCGCCCACCGTGGCACGCGCCCTGCACATCCGCTCGCCCAACGGAGCCACTCTCCCCCCGCTGCGCCTGAAGTGACCCTTCGCTTCGGCTCGCGAGCTGTTTCCACATTTCCCATTTTCGTAATCAATATACCCCTATTATATAATGTCATTCCTTTCCGTACTTAAAAAAATATTCGGCGACAAGGCCTCGCGCGACAACAAGGCCCTGGAGCCCATCGTGCAGCAAATCGAGGCCCTCGAGCCTGAGCTCAAGAAGCTGTCTAACGACCAGCTGCGCGAGAAAATCGACGAGGTGCGCAAGCAAATCTCCGACGCCACCACCCCCCTGGAGCAGGAGAACGCTGACCTGCGCGTGAAAATTGAAAACACCCCCTACGAGGAGCGTCAGCCCCTCTGGGACAAAATCGACGAGAACGAGAAGAAAATCCTCGACTCCATAGAGGACCTTCTCGAGAAGAACCTCCCCATAGTCTTCGCCACCGTACGCGAGACGGCCGCGCGTTTCGCCGCGAGCGAGACCATCGAGGTCACTGCCACGCAGATGGACCGCGACCTCGCCGCCCAGGGCCGCGACTTCGTCTCCATCGAGGGCGACAAAGCCATCTGGCGCAACCACTGGCTGGCCGGTGGCACCGAGATCACCTGGGACATGGTCCACTACCGCGAGCAGCTCAAGGGCGGCATCGTCCTCACCCAGGGCAAAATCGCAGAGATGGCCACCGGTGAGGGTAAGACCCTCGTGGCCACGCTCCCCGTCTTCCTCCGCTCGCTCTCCAAGCGCGGCGTGCACGTGGTCACCGTCAACGACTACCTCTCCAAGCGCGACTCCGAGTGGATGGGCCCCCTCTACATGTTCCACGGCGCTACGGTCGACTGCATCGACAAGCACGAGCCCAACACCCCCGAGCGCCGTGCCGCCTACCAGTGCGACATCACCTTCGGCACTAACAACGAGTTCGGCTTCGACTACCTGCGCGACAACATGGCCCTCAGCCCCGAGGACCTCGTGCAGCGCAAGCACTACTACGCCATCGTCGACGAGGTCGACTCCGTGCTCATCGACGACGCCCGTACACCTCTGATCATCTCCGGCCCCGTATCCAAGGGCGACGACCAGCTCTTCGACCAGTTCAAGCGCAACGTGCAGAACGTCGTCGAGGCTCAGCGTCGTCTCTTCGTCGCCACCTTCAACGAGGCCAAGCGCAAGCTCGCCAGCGATAAAAAGGAAGACCAGACCGAAGGCGCCATGCTCCTCTACCGCTGCTACAAAGCCCTGCCCAAGAACAACGCCCTGATCAAATTCCTCAGCCAGGAGGGCATGCGCAACGTGCTCCTATCTGCCGAGAAGCGATTCCTGGACAACAACCAGGCCGAGATGCCAGTCGTCACCGACCCCCTCTATTTCGTCATCGACGAGAAGAACCGCACCGTCGAGCTCACCGATAAGGGCATCGACGAGCTCACAGGCAGCTCCGAGGACCCCGAATTCTTCGTCCTCCCCGACATCGCATCCCAGCTCTCAGCCCTGGAGGAAATCACAGACCCCGAAGAGCGCGCCAAGAAGAAAGACGAGCTCATGCAGAACTATGCCGTGAAGTCGGAGCGCGTCCACACCGTCACACAGCTCCTCAAGGCTTACACCCTCTTCGAGAAAGACGTTGAATATGTGATTGACGACAACAAAATCAAGATCGTCGACGAGCAGACGGGCCGCATCATGGAGGGCCGCCGATATAGCGACGGCCTCCACCAGGCCATCGAGGCTAAGGAGAACGTCAAGGTGGAAGCCGCCACGCAGACCTTCGCCACCATCACCCTGCAGAACTACTTCCGCATGTACCACAAGCTGGCCGGTATGACCGGTACGGCAGAGACCGAGGCCGGCGAGTTCTGGGAAATCTACAAGCTCGACGTCGTCTCCATCCCCACCCACCGCCCCGTGGCCCGCGTCGACCTCGAAGACCGCGTGTACCGCACCCGCGCTGAGAAATACGACGCCATCATCGACGAGATCGTGCGCCTCCACGCCATCGGACGCCCCGTGCTCGTCGGCACAACCTCCGTCGAAATCTCCGAGAAGCTCTCCAAGATGCTCCAGATGCGCCACATCGACCACAACGTGCTCAACGCCAAGCTCCACGCACGCGAGGCCGAGATCGTGGCACTCGCCGGCCGCAAAGGCGCCGTCACCATCGCCACCAACATGGCCGGCCGCGGCACCGACATCAAGATCAACGAGGAGGTGCGCAACCTCGAAGACCCCGATATCACCAAAGACAAGACCGTCGGCGGCCTCGCCATCATCGGCACCGAGCGCCACGAGAGCCGTCGCGTCGACCGCCAGCTCCGCGGCCGTTCCGGTCGTCAGGGCGACCCCGGCTCCTCCGTCTTCTTCGTCTCCTTCGAGGATCCCTTGATGCGCATGTTCACATCCGACACCGTCCTCAAGGTGCTCGACAAGATGAACTGGGAGAAGGGCGAGCCTCTGGAGCACTCCATGCTCTCCGGCGCTATCGAGAAGGCACAGAAGCGCGTCGAGGAGAACAACTTCGGCATCCGCAAGCGCCTGCTCGAGTATGACGACGTCATGAACAAACAGCGCACCTACATCTACTCCCGCCGCCACAACGCCCTCATGGGCGAGCGCATCGGCGTGGACATCATGAACATGATAGGCGACGCCGTCGAAAACCTCGTCATCACCTACGAAGCCCCCAACGACTACGACGACCTCAAGACCGAGATGATGCGCGTCCTCACCATCGAGCCCCCGTTCACCGAGAAGGAGAACGCATCCATGAGCCGCGAAGAGAAAATCAAGCTCATCTATAACGCAGTCATGGACACCCTCAACCGCCGCAGCCAGGAAATGAAAGACGTCCTCGCTCCCGCCGTGGCCCGCGCTGTCGAGGCCGGCGAGACTGGCGTGCGCAACGTCCCCATCACCGATGGCCGACTCATCTTCCCCATCTACTTCGACCTCGAAGAGGCAAATCGCACAGGCGGCGAGAGCATCATCAAAGAGTGGCGTAAGAAAGTAGTCCTCGCAGTCATGGACGAGCTCTGGAAGGAGCACCTCCGCGAGCTCGACCAGCTCCGCCAGTCCGTGCAGAACGCCAGCTACGAGCAGAAAGATCCCCTGGTGATTTATAAGGTAGAATCCTTCCACCTCTTCGAGGCAATGCTCTCGCAGCTCAACGGACGCGTGGTGTCCACCCTCATGCGAGGCAAGCTCTACATCCCCCAGCGCCCCGCAGCACCCGCGCCCCGCCCCGACAAAGAGCTCCCCGAGGACAAGGGCCCCGTCAAAGAGCGCCGCAGCTCAGAGCCCGAGATCAGCCGAGCCATGCCCCCCCGCCGCCGCACAGGCCAGGACTACAAGACATCCAAGGCCACACTCCCCAGCGAGGAAGAAGCACAGCGCCGCGCAGCAGCGGCCCCCCAGGGCCAGCGCGAAGCAGCCATGCCCGTGCGCAACTCCGGCCCCCGCATCGGCCGCAACGACCCCTGCCCCTGCGGCTCCGGCAAGAAATATAAGAACTGCCACGGCCGCGGCCTCTGATCCACAGCTCCAACCCACACCCACCACTACGCCCCTGACGGACACCCCGCCAGGGGCGCTTTTTTGACAGGATGTAGAGCCGCAAATCTGTTGCGGCCGTCAATGCCGCCAAAGATTAGAAGCGAATCGTAGGGCCGAAGCGGGCTGTTCGGCCGCAAAAACGTCCGCGACAACACCAACAAAGCTCCGGAGGAGCGCGTTTCGGAAGCCGTGGATTTCAATCCACGGTCCAGACGCGCCCTCCCTCCTTCCTCTTCCCCCTCCCCGCAACGTGCGGGGAGGGGGCCAGGGGGAGGGGCGAATACGCATTAACGCGAACGATGCGAATCCTATTGTAGGGCCGCAAATCTGTTGCGGCCGAATGCCGCCATATAATGTTGACTGTCCGCGATAACGTCCATCGCCGCCCACCCCCCATATTCTATGACCGCATGTTCGGTGCGACCGCTATAACCATAAAACGATGACTACCAGTATGTAGGGACGCCCGTGCGTCCGCGAAAACACACTCAATGGATTACGCACTCACGTAGGGCTGTACCATGGTGCAGCCCCTGATAACAACCACACTGCCAGCCAATTGTAGGGTCGCCACCTGTGGCGACCGCCACAATACGCAAATCTGTTGCGGCCGATTGCCGCCATAAAATGTTGACCGTCCCTGATAACGTCCATCGCCGCCCACAACTCTCCATTTCTATGGCCGCATGTTCGGTGCGACCGCTATAACCATAAAACGATGACTACCAGTATGTAGGGACGCCCGTGCGTCCGCATCAACACCCTCAACGGATAACGCCCTCACGTAGGGCTGTACCATGGTGCAATGCGGTTCAAATAAGGGCTCTGATTG
>CAZSHV010000100.1:0-5873 GCA_964606815.1 uncultured Bacteroides sp.
GCCACAGGTGGCGACCCTACAGCAGGGGGAAGCCCGAATGGTGAAATCCAGGGTGGTGAGCCTGCGGAGAAGCCTGCGGGGTACACTATAAAGCCGAAGGAGTACACGACCAAGCGGGGCAAGCGGCTGGATATGCATCTTGTGAGCTTCGATCGGGATTTCAGCCCCGAGGAGCTGAAGGCCATCGACGCGAAGGCGCGGGCTATGAATGGCTGGCGCGACAAGGGCAGCGGGGGCTTTTTGATGCGCAGCGAGGAGGACGCGCGCGCCCTGGCCGAGGAGGTGCTGGGCAAGAGCGAGGACGAGCTGGCGGACGAGGCTCCCTTGAGCCTTGAGGACCTTGGGCGCGGCCTTCCCGAAGCCCCGAAGGCCGAGGAGCTGGAGCGCGCGGCGGCAGCGGCGGACGACGCCAAGGCCGACCGAGAGGCCGACATGGCGCGCAGCGAGAGCGAGCAGACGAGCCGCGGCCTGGAGGCGGACAAGGACGGCTACGAGGCCGAGCGAGCCGAAAGGAACGCCGAGGTCGAGCCCACGGAGGAGATGCGCCAGGCCGAGCGCGACGCGGCGGGGTATGGCGCGGCCGATGGCACGGGCCGCGGCAGAGGCGAGAATGAGGACGGCGGCGATGGCGGCGAGTTCGAAGCGCCGAGCGGGGAGAAGACCCCCAAGGACCCGAAAGACCCGCCAGCGGGCGGAGCGGCCGGTGAGAACCCGCGCGGTGCGGAGAAGCCCGCCGAGAAGCCTGTGCAGAAGCCGAGGGGGCGGAGCAAGTGGGTTAAGGACGAGGACTCGGCGGCGTTCGACGCGCTGCGCGAGCAGATGCGCTCGCTGCTGGGGGGTGACGGCCCCGAAGGCGCGGACGCGGCCCATGAGCCCGATGCGGGCTACGGTGCGCCCAAGCCGATGGACCCGCGGCTTTTGAGCGCGGGGTGCCAGATGACGTACCTTCTGCTGAAGGGCGGAGTGCGCCGCTTCGCCGACTACGCCGAGGCTATGGTCGGGGAGCTGGGCGACGCGATACGCCCGCATCTGAAGAGCCTGTACGCGGCCACGCAGATGATGGAGGATGTGACGAGAACGGAAGAGCTCGAGCGAGCTCGCGGGTAGGGTAAAGCCAGGGGCGGAGGAGCGAGGTGGATGAGCTGGAGGTGGGCGGCCTATGTGATTAAATTTGCGGTGTTAGCAATTTTTAACACGGAATTTTTGCGTAGTAGAATTTTGCGGGTTAATTTTGCGCAGATTCTCGCCAAGAATTTATATATAATACTGTTTTGCAAAGATACAGAATCATAAGGTTTTCTATCTCAACTGACATATGCTTTGCAGCAGTGTTTTTAATTCTTTGGCGAGAAGAGTTAGAAAACCTTTTTTATTATGCAAAAGAACTCTACTGACACCCGCTCAAAGTTTGCAGACTTCGGCGAACTGCTCGTGCGCGCCGCGCGTGATTACGGTTTGATATTTAATGACGGCACGATGGACGAAGAAGCAACCGCGAACTTTATTTTAGACCGTATTCATGAACTTGCGGATGAGCTTACAGCATGGGATATTCACGAATCTGGAATACGCAGCCTCGTGGACGCGGTAACCAGCTCCAAGCCCAAAACACGCTATGAAAATGGGCGCTTAGTGGCGGACGAGAGCGCAATGATAGCCTTGAAGCAGGTTTTAACCATTTGGGGACTGCTGAAAGACTACCGCACCGAACTATGGTATTTATTTTACACTTGCTGTAATTACATTAAATGATTGCAACAGCCGAAGCTGCGGTACGCATAAGCAAATAGTAACTTGTAAACGCATGCTGTTGCGGACACTTCAGCAATGGAGGCCCTGAAGAAGTTTACAACCATTTGGGGACAACTGAATGATTACAAAGCCGAAATTTGGTATTTATATAGAGCTTGCGTCAAAATCAGAACAAATAGTGAAAACACACAACCGGCAACACGTATAAGCGAATAGCAGCGTGTAAACGTATGCTGTTGCGGACGCGTAATCGTTTGCCCCACCTCTGACCCCCTCCCCGCGCGTTGCGGGGAGGGGGAATTTTATTGGGAGGGCGTTCAAACCCCGGGTTTTCACCCGGGGCTACCATTGCACCCGCCCCTCCGGGGCTCCGTTGACGTTGTCATTGACGTTATCGCGGCCGCAACAAATTTGCGGCCCTACTATTCGCTTCTCGTCTCTGATGTTGTCACGGCCGAACCGACCGTTCGGCCCTACAATTTGCACCGCGTCATGGTGGGTATGGTTGACGTTTTCGCGGCCGCAACATATTTGCGGCCCTACAATATGTTGGCTGCGAGGGTGTTATCCCTTTGCGGCGGTCGCCACAGGTGGCGACCCTACAGGCGGGTGTTTTCGTTGACGTTATCGCGGCCGAACCGACCGTTCGGCCCTACAATTCGCATCCTTTGCGCCGCAGCGGCCGCAACGAAGCGGCCCTACAATTTGATTCGCGGAAATATAAATAGCGGGTGTTTTTCAAAAGATAAAGTTTGCAAATGTGTGGCAATGGTGATATTCGCGACATGGAAGATAATAAACAAAATACAAACGGCTCGGAAGAACCAAATATCAGCGTTGACGAAAGCAACGTGATGAGTACTGCGAATGCTCAAAACGATGCTAGTACCGCGAACGCACAAAATGAGGTCGAAGAGGTGGCGAATGAGGAAGCTACAGCGGATAATAGCGGAATTTCGCCCGATGGAACGCCTGCGCGCGGTTTTCAGCCAAAGACGGAAGAAGAGAAAGCGCGAGAGGCAAAGAAACGACGCTCGCAAAGGATAATCGCGTCTGTTGGAGACGGGTTGATGTCGCTTTCGAATTTGTTTTTTTCGATGACGGGAGCGCCGAGTATGATAAGCTGCATCGAGGGCGGAGGGAACAAGCGCGGCACGTTTCCTTTTTTATCGAATGCGTTGAAAGATATCTATGCCAAGGAGGATAAGGCGTACTCTGATTTATATGCGGAATGGGAAAAGGAAGAGCGCAAAAAAAGGGCCGAGAAGGAAAAACAAGATAAGGCGAACAGCCGCATTAATCTTTCGGGTGATATCTCCGTGTTGGCGAGTAATTGGGAGGATGGCGATTTCATTAATGAGCTTTTCGAGCATATAAGAACTTATAGCACGGATAAAGGTCTCGGTGATTACTTAGATGTTTTAAGGAATGGAGTAGACTACGGCTATGTATGGAATGGCCATTATGGAGGATGGCAACGCGACCGAACACGAGACAAGAGAAAGGATTTTTTCAATGGAAAGCCTGGCTTGTATTTCAAGCGCGAAATCCTCAAGAGTTTGTTAAGCGACGATTCTTTTACTTCGCCAGAGACAAGGGCGAACGCAATTGAATTGTTTAGAACGTTTGAAGACAATTGGCATAAATTAAAATGAGACCTATAAGCGACCAGTTATTTTCGTATTTGACATATAATATTGTTAAATGCGGGAGGAGCATTGAAGATTTTGTTAATTCCGAGGATGGGAAAATATATTTAGTAAAGACACGAGACAAGGATTTTTATTTTGTCGTCAGAGGGAAGTTCGTTCTCACAGCAAAAGATGAAATCGATTATTCAAAGTCTGATTCTTGTGTGTTCGGGCTGAATTGTCAAACAGATAAATTTGAGGCTCTTGATATTTACCGATTGAAGGTTTGTGTTGAGGAGGCCGATTTGGCGGAATATCTTAAGGAGCTGAAGGAAATATATTTTGATTACCTTGAGCAGCAGCATACCCAGCGAAGAGAGGTATTGCTCGCGGGATTTCGCGAACTTGTAGATCACAGCCGACAGGTATTAGCAAGTCGAAGCCTTGTCAAAGGCGAGGATTATATATCCTATGCGAAAAGGCTTTGCGAGCAAGCGGATGAATACAATCGAGCTATAGATGTGCTTGTGGCGAAGGAGATAGTTGATAATTTGTGGATACAAGTGCTATACGAGCCAAAGAAGTACGATAAATTGATGAAGATAATTTGCGGTGTAATTGGGCAGGTGATGTGAAGTATGATTCAAGACGGCGCCTACCTGTGCGCAAGAGCGTGCGCAGCGGCGGGGCGACGACGTCGGAGACCGACGCGGACGCGAGCCGCGCGTGCATGGCGAAGATAGACGAGATACGCCAGGACTTCCAGGAGTGGGCACGGGAGAAGATGCAGACGGACACCGAGCTGGCGCAGCGAATAGAGCGTGAGTACAACGAGCGCTTCAACAACTACGTGCCTGTGCGGAAGGAGCGCGGGGATGAGCTTCGCGACCTGCGCGGGAGGATGAAATCGTACGGACGCGTGGGTCTGATGGACGTGGTGAACGTTGAGGGCCGGCGCACGAGCAGCGCGGCGGAGCAGGGAATGCTGTGGGAGCCCGATGCGGGCTACGGCGCTGGGGCGTCGGAAGGCGGCATGCGCTACCGCGAGGTGGAGGACGAGGGCGTGCGCCGGGAGTTCGCCGAGGGGCGGGTGGTAAAGGCGTACCGCACGATGCAGCTGATAGACGGCAAGCTGTACTCCCCGATGGCTGCGAAGGTGGGGGGCAAGGAGACTCCCCAGATCAAGCTGGGGGCAATGGAGCAGGCCGAGGAGAACCCCGATATGATAAAGGGCACGCGCACAGGGGCCGACGGCAGGGAGCAGGGCTACGTGACCATAGACAAGGGCCAGGGCAAGGGGACGCTGCGAGTGGCGTACAACCCCTACATCCACGCGAGCCGCGGTGTGCTGAACGACCAGTTCACGAGCGCGCACACGAGGCCGAACCTTGTGATAGTGGAGGTGGAGATACCCCAGAGCGAGCTGACGAGCGGCTACCGCGCGGAGATGGCGAAGGACGGCGTGGGCGAGATGTCGTGGCACAGCGGGACGGTGAGCGGCCAGCTGGCGTCGCAGGGCAAGGCGCGCAGGGTGATACTATCCCGCTACGACCGGCCGGTGCGCATCGTGCCCCACAGCGAGGTGGCGGCCATGATAGCCGAGCAGCTGCGGGGGACGGGCATCGAGATACCCTACAACGTGGTGACTCCGCAGCTTCGGGCCGAGCTGGAGAAGCTGGGGGTGCCCATAAGCGAGCGGGCCAGCGGCACGGTGAAGGAAGGCGCGGGCTACGGGCGCGCCGAGTACGTGACCGACGCCGACATAGCGGCCATCAACGGCCAGCACCAGCGCATGAGCCAGACGACGATGGAGGCCAAGCGGGGGCAGGCCGAGGAGATGGGGCGCAGGCTGAAGACGCCGATACGCATAGTGGAGGACGCGGCGGAGCTGACGCACGAGAACAAGGATGTGGAGCGGCGCATGCGCAGGGCCAAGGGCTACTACGACCCCCGCACGGGCGAGGTTGTGGTGGTGGTTGGCAACCACGCCGACGCGGAGGACGTGGCCGAGACGGTGCTTCACGAGGTGGTGGCTCACCGCGGCCTGCGCGAGATGGCTGGCGGCGAGGAGCGCTACGGGCAATTCTGCGACGAGGTGTACGAGCATCTGACGGACGATCTCAAGCGCGAGATAGACGAGGACACGACGCGCCGCTTCCAGCGCGACCCCGCCCGCGGCTGGGGCGAGGCACGGCGCGAGGCCGTTGACGAGCTTTTCGGGCGCCTGGCGGAGAAAGGCTTCGAGGACTTCACGCGGGCCGAGCGGGGCATCTGGGCGAAGCTCAAGGCCAAGGTGCTGGAGCTGATAAACGAATTCCTGGGGAGTCTGAAGCTGCCCAAGTGGGTGAAGCTTGGGGACAACGAGCTGCGGTACATGCTCTGGCGGAGCCACGAGCGGCTGCGGGAGGGCGGCGACTACGTGGACCGCGCCCGCGACGCTGCCAAGCGGCGCGAGCTGGGGCTTGATGACGGCACGATGCGCGAGCGCAG
>CAZSHV010000100.1:5973-9206 GCA_964606815.1 uncultured Bacteroides sp.
GACCTGCTGACCAGCGGCGAGTACGTGGACCGCACGGGCAAGGCGCGTGAGAACCGCAGCGGCGACGGCGGCGGGGGCAATCTGCGCTACCGCGGTGGGGAGACGGACGATTTGTGGGAAGCCGGGAGCCTGGACCTGGACACCCGCAGGCTGATGGCGCAGCTGCGGCTGGCGCAGTTCCAGCAGGGCGACGCGCAGGTGAAGGCCGACGCCCGCAGGGCCGTGATAGACAACCTGCAGAAGCTGGTGCATGACATGCGCAACAAGAAGGGCACGACGACGAAGTTCGCCGGGGCTGACCGCAAGGTAGAGGCCCAGGTGACGGACGCTATGAACGCCCAGGCGGTGTTCGACCGCACGACCGTGAAGCGCGTGACCGACCTGGCGCGCGTGCTGATAGAGCAGGGCTACCTGCCCGACCTGCGCGACAGCGAGGTGAAGAAGCTGCTGGCGGCGGCTCGGGACGCGACGGCGATGGAGGACATCGGGGCGCAGGTGGAGAAGATCGTGGACGTGATGGTTGACAACCAGGTGCGTCAGAGCGAGTGGGAGCTGGGCGAGGCTATGAAAGAGCGGGGCAGCCGCACGGACAGCCGGGGCGTGGAGGTGCAGGGTAGCCTGGACATCCAGGGCGTGAAGCTGATGGACGCTATGAAAGAAGGCCTGGACATGCGCGAGGCCGACCTCGACGACCGCATCTGGGACGCTCAGAACCGTCTGAGCGACCCCGACCCCGATGTGAGCGCCGACGCGGCGCTTGAGCTGACGGGCCTGGAGCTGGCGCGGGAGTACGCCGAGCGCATCACGGACAGCAAGGCCGACGAGGCGCGGATGCGACAGGACCTGAAGGACGCGAAGGCCGACCTTAAGGCGGGGCGGATAACTCGGGACGCGTACAACTCGATAGAGGACGCTCTGCGCGAGCAGATGCGCAAGGAGCGGATAAAGCGCGCTCAGGCGGCGTACGATCTGGCCGAGCGCGTGGGGGGCCACGTGACCGAGAGCCAGGAGCGGGCGAAAGCCTTCCGCGAGGCGCAGGCCGAGCACGTGCGCGAGATACAGCACAACGCCAACAGCGACATGGAGGGGCGCCCGGCCATGGAGCACCGCAAGGACAGCCGCCTGGGCAAGCTGATGAACAGCTGGGCGGCGCAGGTGCTTCTGGCGCCCCTGGGGACTTTCGACCAGATGCTGCGCGTGTTCGGCAACAAGAGCGCGAGCGGCGAGGGGTATCTGTGGAACCGCTTCATGCGCGGCTGGGAAGAGAGCCGCGAGAAAGAGCTGCGTGGCGTCGAGGCCAAGCACGCCGCCCTGGACGCCAAGGCCGCGGAGCTCTTCGGCAAGGGCAAGAGCTGGGGCGACCTGATACTGGGGGACGGCAAGCTGCCGAAGCTGGAGGTGGAGTTCATGGACGGGGGCGAGATGCGGCCACACGAGCTGACGCAGGGCAATCTGATGTACATCTACATGGTGGACAAGATGACGGACGGCATGGTTAAGCTGCGCCGCATGGGCATAGACGAGGCGGCTATGGACAGGATAAAGGCGGCATTAGACCCCCGCTACCGCGCCTTGGCCGACTGGCTGCAGGAAGAGTTCCTGCCGCAGGCGAGGAAGGAGTACAACGCCACGCACGAGCGGATGTTCGGGGCGTCGATGGCGGAGATCGAGAACTACTTCCCGCTGAAGATACTGGCTAACGCCCGCGTCGACACCGAGGACGATCTCAACGGCCAGGGCGGCCAGGGGGGCATAATGACCAAGACGGGGGCCATCGTGAAGCGCCGCCACAACAGTCTGGCGCTGGACGTGACGGGTGCGAACGCCCTGAGCGTGATACTGGACCATGTGGCCGAGATGGAGCATTGGAACGCGTACGCCGAGTGGAACCGCGACCTGAACGTGCTGCGGACGTACAAGCGCTTCCGCAACCAGGTGCAGAACATGACGACGGCCTACGGGGCGGGGAAGAAGCTGTGGGATAAGTTCAACGACCTGTGCCTTGTGGTGGCGGGCCAGTACAAGCCCAAGCGGGGCGCGGCGGAGACGGGCGCGGTGAACTTCGCCAAGGGTGTGACGGCGGCGAAGGTGAGCTTCCGCGTGTTCACGGCTCTTAAGCAGCTGCTGTCGGCACCTGCGTACATCCCCGAGGTGAGCGCCGCGGCGATAGCCAAGAGCGTGGCGAACCCCTACGCGGCGTTCAAGTGGAGCATGGAGAACCTGCCGATATTCCGCGAGCGCTGGCGATCGCGCATAAGCGGCAACCCGCAGCTGCTGAAGACGGAGAAGGACTGGAGCATCTGGCGCAACCGCGTGGTGGAGATGGCGGCGCGTGTGGGCATGACGCCCAACGCCTTCGTGGACGCGGTGACGGTGGCGATAGGCGCGAAGGCCATCTACGAGACGCGTCTGAAGCAATACTTGAAAGAGGGCTACCCGGCCGACATGGCCGAGAAGCGGGCCAAGCAAGACGCTACGATACTGTTCAACCAGACGCAGCAGTCGTCCGAGTCGCCGTTCCTGTCGATGATGCAGGTGGACCACTCGTGGTACAACACGCTGATGTCGATATTCCGCAACGCGTCGATGAGCTACACGCGCCAGACGTTCGACGCGGCTAGGAATCTGAACCGCAACCTGCTGACGCCGGGACAGCGGAGCAAGAGCGTGGCGTTCATGGCCAAGCAGATACTACGCGACTGGGGCGTGGACCCCGACGGGGCGACTGCAGACGAGCGGGCGAAGGCCGAGAAGGCGGCCAGCGCGCGCTACAACCGGCAGATACGCAAGGACCTGCTGAGGGTGGGGACGTTCGGCTACCTGCTGGAGTGGCTGTGGAACCTGGGCCCGTACGCGGCGTATCTGATATTCGGCGCGAACGATGACGAGAAGCGTAAGATGTGGAAAGACGCGGCGGTGCATGCTCTGTTCGGGCCTATCGAGGGCTTGACGGGGGGCGACGCGATGAGCAACATGGCCAACGCGGCGGTGAGCGGCGAGCTGGAGGACTTCGACAAGTATGTAAAGAACATGCCTTTGAGCGAGGACTTCCTGACCATAGGGCGCAAGTTCAAGGCCAGCAAATACGGCGAAGCCACGACAGATATCGTCTATGCAGTTTAATATTGGGGGGTAGAGTGGGGATAAAAGAAAAGCCGAGCAAATATGCTCGGCTCAATTTGCGGAGAGGACGAGATTCGAACTCGTGGTAGGATTGCTCCTACGTCAGTTTA
>CAZSHV010000101.1:0-9085 GCA_964606815.1 uncultured Bacteroides sp.
CCACCCCGTCGGGGCAAAGGCGGTCGATTAGTTCTTTTAGCTTGCTCATGTCGGTGTCAGTCGTTTTGTTCGTAATAATAGGAATAGTCGATACCTTTCATAAACATCTCGCGGTCGTCGATGTGGGCTGTCAGCGCGGACTCAACCAAAGCCTTGATATGGGCGGGGTCGGCGACGCTTTCGCGCATGGCGGCGAGATATTCGTTTTTGTCAATCTGGCTCCAGTCGACGCAACGCTTGAGCGAGCGTTTGAGCATAAGGTCCAGCCAAATGCGCGTGCTGCGTCCGTTGCCCTCCATAAAAGGGTGGGCAACGTTCATCTCGACGTATTTGTCGAGAATCTCGTCGAATGTGGTTTCGGGCATTCGCTCAATCATCTGCAGAGTGGCGGGGAAGTGCATGCAGTTGGCGAAGGTGAATCCGCCTTTGGATATGTTCTTGCGGCGAATCTGGCCCGCGAAGTCGTATAGACCGCCGAAGATGTAGGCGTGAATCTGCTGGAGGCATTTTAGACTGCCTGGCTCGAGCTTTTTCAGCAGTCCGGACTCGAAGAGGTCGTAGGCCTTTTTTCGGCTGCGACCGTCGATGGTGTGCTCGCTGTAGGTGAACCAATCGAGGAATCCCATAGCCTTGTTGCGCGGCATGAGCTTGGCAAGCTGTTGCACGCCCTCGGCGTCGAGAGCATCAGTAAGGTATAATTTGCCGTCGGCTGCTCGGAGCTTCAGTTGGTTAGTGGCACTAACCAACTGGGGCGCCTCTTTTTTTAGTTTGCCCTTGAGATATTTCCAATAGTTGCGCGTCTTGGTATAGTCGTCCTCGGCGTTGAAGATTGCCACCACATCTAGGACGGAAAACCACCATTTGGCGTTTGCCTCGTCCCAGACGGCGCGCACGGGGCGGTCGCCGAAGAAGCGAATAGACACTTTGTCGCTCATAGCAGGTCTGGGTCAAGCTCTTTGACAATAGCGTCGATTTGGGCGCGGAGCTCGTTCTCGCGTGCCACGATGCGTGCTATGCGCTGGGTGAGCTCGCGGATGTCGGTCTGCGGGCGAGTGTCCTCGGCCTCGACGTATGAGCTGACGGAGAGGTTGTAGCCGTTGGCGGCTATGTCGGCGTTGTCGACCAGGGCCGAGAAGTGGGGGATGACTTCGCGGTCGGCGTACTCGCGGACGATGGCCTCGATGTTTTCTGGCGAGAGCTTGTTCTTGTTGCCTTCGTGCACGAACAGGCGCGAGGCGTCGATGAAGAGCGTGCGGTTGTCGCGCTTCGACTTTTTGAGCACAATGATGCATGTGCCGATGGTGACGCCGAAGAATAGGTTGACGGGGAGCTGAATGACGGTGTCGACATAATTGTTGTCTACCAGGTACTGGCGTATCTTCTGCTCCTTGCCTCCGCGGTAAAGCACGCCGGGAAACTCGACGATGGCCGCCGTGCCCTCGGTGGAGAGCCAAGCGAGCATGTGCATGGTGAAGGCCAGGTCGCTTTTGCTCTTGGGGGCGAGCACACCGGCAGGGGCGAAACGCTCGTCGTGGATGAGCAGGGGGTTGTCGTCGCCGGGCCATTTGGTGGAGTAGGGGGGATTGCTGACGATGGCGTCGAAGGGCTCGAAGGCCGAGTGGAGGGGAGATAGGAGGGTGTCGCCGTTGCGAATGTCGAACTTGTTGTAAGGGACATTGTGCAGGAACATGTTGATGCGGCAGAGGTTGTAGGTGGTGATGTTGAGCTCCTGACCGAAGAATCCGTCTTTGACATTCTCGGCGCCGAGCACCTTGGCGAACTTCAGCAGCAGCGAGCCCGAGCCGCAGGCGGGGTCGTAGACCTTGTTGACCCAGTGGCGGCCATGGCTGACGATGCGCGCCAACAGCTCGCTGACCTCCTGGGGCGTGTAGTACTCGCCGCCGCTCTTGCCGGCGTTGGAGGCGTACATGGCCATGAGGTATTCGTAGGCGTCGCCGAAGAGGTCGATCTGGTTGTCCTGGTAGTCGCCGCGCAGGTTGATGCTGCCGATGTTGTCGAGGATTTTGGCCAGCTGTTCGTTGCGTTTGTCTACGGTGGCGCCGAGTTTGTTGGAGTTGGTGTCGATATCGGCGAATAGGCCCTTGAGGTCGTCCTCGCTCTCGGTGCCGATGGCCGATGCCTCGATGGCGCTGAAGATGGAGGAGAGGGTGAGGTTGAGGTTGGGGTCGTCCTTTGCGCGGCGCTGCACGTTGCAGAAAAGCTGCGAGGGGAGGATAAGGAAGCCTTTTTCCTTGATTATATCTTCTTTGGCCGCATTGTCGGAAATTACCAACTCGTCAGGCATGGAGGCGTAGTCGAAGTCCGGGTCGCCAGCTTCGCGCTGCATATTATTAACATATGCGGTGATGTTTTCAGAGATAAAACGGTAGAAGAGAATGCCCAGGACGTAGGATTTGAAGTCCCAGCCGTCCACGGAGTTGCGCAGGTCTTCGGCGATTTTCCAAATGGCTTTGAAGAGTTCCTGTTTCTGCTGTGTGCTGGTTGACATTGCTATAGCGATAATGAAATGGTTTTGTGTGGGGGGGGGTGTGCAAAGGTAATGAAAAATTGGCTCTTGGGCAAAGTGCCGGGTACAAAAAAAAGCCAGCCTCCCGTGTGGTGGGAGGCTGGGGGATAGGGGTGAAGGTCGGGGTGACAGGATTCGAACCTGCGACCACCTGGTCCCAAACCAGGCGCGCTACCGGACTGCGCTACGCCCCGATTGTGCCGATGGCGGCTGCAAAGTTAAGCATTGTTTCGCAAGCGCGCAAGTTTTGCGGCGTGAATTATGCGTTGTAGGGGTCGAACATGACGGTGGAGATGTATTTGTCGGCGCGGTCGGGGAAGACGACGACGATGTTTCCGCCGTCGATCTGCGCGGCTGTGCGGGCCGCGGCGAGCATGGCGGCTCCGCTGCTCATGCCGGCGAATATGCCCTCGTCGGCGATGATGCGGCGCGCCATCTCGATGGCTTCCTTGCTGTGCACCATCTGCTGTATGTCGATTTTGGTGGGATCGTAGATGGCGGGGACGATGGCCTCCTCCATGTTCTTCAGGCCCTGTATGTAGTGGCCCTTGACGGGCTGGGCGCACACCACTTTGATGTCGGGCTTCAGAGCGCGAAGGAATTTGGAGAGGCCCATGATGGTGCCCGATGTGCCCAGGGCGCAGACCAGATAGTCGATGTTGCCCCCGGTCTGCTCCCATATTTCGAGTGCAGTGCGCTTATAGTGGGCCATATAGTTGGCGGCGTTGGCAAACTGGTCGGGCATGTAGTATTTGTCGGGATTCTCGGCCACGAGCCGGCGCGTGAGGCGAATGGCGCCGTCGGTGCCCTCCTCGGCGGGGGTGAGGATCACCTTCGCGCCGTAGGAACGGATCATCTTGCGTCGCTCGATCGAGACACCCTCGCTCATCACAATCTCCACGGGGTATCCGCGCACGATGCCCACCACGGCCAGGCCTATGCCCGTGTTGCCCGACGTGGGCTCGATGATGGTCTTGCCGGGGCGCAAGGCGCCGGAGGCCTCCGCGGCGTCGATCATGGATACGGCGATGCGGTCTTTGATGCTGCCCGTGGGGTTGAAGCCCTCAAGCTTGGCAAAGATATTGACGGCGGGGTTGGGGTTAAGGCGGTTGATGCGCACCATGGGGGTGCGACCGATAGTCTCGAGAATATTGTTGGCTATGTCCATAGTAATAAATAGTGTAAACGTGAGAAAAAAACGGACGCGCATCAGGGGCGGCGTCTACCCATATAACAACCCAAGCGCGAGAAAAGTCAGAAGGCATATGAAATTTTTTTCGAGCGAGATGTTTTGGGCGTGCATATCGGAGGAGACGAGAAGGGAGGGTTGGCAGCCCCATATATACATTATGAATTATGAATTGTGAATTATGAATTGTGAATTGAATTATGTTATCGCGCAAGCGCTTGGCGGAGCCAAGAATTATGAATTATGAATTGTGAATTATGAATTGTGAATTGGAATCTGAACTTTCTCGGAGGGCGGGCGTTCTAATTACAAAGCGCCCCGAAAGCCCCGCATAGGGCGGCGGAGACGTGCAATCTTTCATTTAGATAATCACTTCAACAAAACACAACCTATAAAACTATTTAATTATGAAAGCCGTAAGTTATTATGGACAGAGCCGCTGGTGGTGGCTGGTCCTCGTAGTTGGCCTCCTGTTAGTGCTCGGAGGTTTCGCATATTGGTTCTGGCCCGCCGCAGGCTATGCCGTGGCGTCGCAGATATTCGGATGGCTGCTTGTGCTGGCCGGCATCGTGCAGCTCTGTGTGGCCTCCGGCGAGAACCGCCCCGCAGGCTGGGGCTGGTGGATCGCAGGCGGCGTGCTTAACATGTTCATCGGTTTCATGCTGGTGCGCAGCGTGATTCTCAGCGAGGCCGTCTTCCCCTACTTCATGAGCTTCTTCTTCTTCTATTGGGGTATCGAGTCGATAATCTCGGCATGCGGCCGTCGTCGCCGCTACTGGGTGCTCGGTCTGATCAACGGTATCCTGGAGTGCGTGATCGGCTACTTCTTCCTTGAGAGCGGATTCACCTCCGTAGAGTTCATGACCAGCTTCCTGGTATCCATCGCCTTCATCTACTGGGGATTCACCGTGGCCATCGCCGGCTACGAGATGAAGCCCATCGAGAACAAGTGACACTCATTCTCTTCTCTCTCTCCATACCCGCGGCAGGGCAACGCACACAGGCGCCCCTGCCGCCTTTTTTAGCAAAATTTCGCGTAAAATTTTGCGATTCAAGCAATTTGCAGTATCTTTGTTTAAACTTTCAGGCTGTGCGGCAGTCAAAGGTTAAAGCCGCTAATAGAAGCCACACTATTCACACATACTTATGACAAAGATGAAAACATACATTGCCCTCCTCCTTCTGGCCGCCATGCCCGCACTGGCCGCGGCTCAGGACTACGACGACCTTTATTACAACCCCGACAAGCCCGCCAAGGCCAAAACGGAGAAGAAGCAGAAGACCTCCACCTCCTACTCCGCCTCCTCGGCCTCGACATACACCGTGGGTAACTACGCGCCTGCCGATTTCTACCAAGTCAACACGGGCTCGACGCTCGACGTGGACGCGTACAACCGCCACGGCGCTTTCCTGGTCACCGACACCGTGGCCTATGACTCCATCACGCCCGACCTTTTCGCCAACACGCGCCGCATAGAGCGCTTCCACGACGCGGACGTGATTTCGGCCACCGACAATCCCGACCTCGCCACATATTATTATAGCCAGCAGCCCGCGCAGGATGTCAATATCTACGTGGTCAACACTTCGCCCTGGCCCTCGTCGTGGTACTGGCGCTATGGCAGCCCCTGGTACGACTGGAGCTGGAACTACGGCTGGAGCGTCTACGACCCCTGGTACTCCTGGGGCTGGGGACCCAGCTGGTCTATCTCCTGGGGCCCGAGCTGGAGCTGGGGACCCTCCTGGGGTTGGGGCCCGACATGGGGTCCCGGTTGGGGTCCCGCTCCCGGTTGGGGTCCTGGCTATCATCCCGGCCACGGCCCCGCGTGGGGTTATCGCCCCGTCACCGGAGCCGGCTCCTCGCGTCCCGTAGGTCCCGCCTACGGCGGCGCCTCTCGCCCCACGGGCACTAACCGTCCCGGCAACATGGGCACCGGTCGCCCCGGCAACATGGGCACGGGCACCTCGCGCCCCGGCAGCGCGTCGGCATCCGCCACGCCCACCGGCACCACTCGCCCCGGCAACATGGGCCGCGGCCGAGCCTCCGCCGGCGTCTCCGGCCCCGTGAACCTTAACCCCGCGCCCACCAACGTGGCCACCGGCACATCCACCGGCCGCGGTCAGAGCACCTCCACAGGCCGCTACGGCACATCCACCTCCAACGGCTCCTCGACGAGCTACGGCACAAGCACTCGCGGCCGCTCGTCGTCGTCCTCCAACTCCACCACCACCCGCTCCAGCTCCAGCCAGAGCAGCCGATCGAGCTACAACTCCGGCTCCTCGTCCTCGCGCTCGAGCTACAGCTCCGGCTCGTCTTCCCGCTCCAGCTACAGCGGCGGCAGCCACGGAGGCGGCAGCCATGGCAGCAGCGGCGGCCGCGGCAGACGTTAACGTATAAGATTCGTTTTCCCAATTTAAGAAACATAACTACCCAACCAAGCATATGAGAAAAACCCTTCTCGCGCTCGCGGCCGCAGCAGCTCCCGCCGCCGCGCTGGCACAAAGCGCTGTCGACGCCATGCAGGTGTCTCAGCCCGACTTCAAAGGCACCGCCCGATTCATGGCCATGGGCGGCGCGTTCACTGCACTCGGCGGTGACCTCTCCACCCTGTCGCAGAACCCCGGCGGTATCGGCATTTACCGCAGCAGCGACTTCGGCGCCACGCTCGACATAGACTTCCAGAACACCAAGACGCAGCCCATAGCCGGCCCCGGATATGTGTCCAAAAACTCCCAGACCAAGGCTTTCTGCAACAACATCGGCTACATCGGCGCCACCAACCTCGACGGCGCCCTGAAGACCTTCAACTGGGGCGTTAGCTACGGCCGCCTCACCAGCTTCGACCGCGCCTACAGAGGCTACATGAACCCCGCGCCCTCGTCGCTCTCCAATTACATCGCCGCCGTCACCGACGGCATCAACCCCGCCGACATGAACTTCGGCATGGGCTACAACCCCTACCTCGACTCCGACGCACCCTGGATCAGCATCCTGGGCTACTCGTCATATCTGGCCAACCCCACCAACGGCGACACATACACCGGCCTGGGCCAGAACGGCACCGTGGGCGACGCAATGTACGACGTGGTCGAGAAGGGCTATATCGACGAGTACAACATTGCCTTGGGCGGCAACATCGAGAATGTGGTCTATTGGGGTATCGACTTCGGCATCACCGACATCAACTACACTCGCTACACCACCTACAGCGAGAGCCTTGAGGGAGCGCGCGTGCCCACCTTCGCCAAAGACCCCCACGACAGCCGCAACGTCATCAACACCGGCTACACCACCGGCGACGCCGGCTTCACCCTCAACAACCGCAAGAACATCTCCGGCAGCGGCTGGAACATGAAGCTCGGCGTCATCATCCGCCCCGTCAATGAGCTGCGCATCGGTCTGGCCGTGCACACCCCCACCTGGTACAAGCTCACCCAGGGCTACGACGGCAACATCGACTACAGCTACTACAATCCCAACGCCCCCCAGAGCAGCGTCAACCCCTATGCGGGATACGAGGAGACCGACATCGCCGGCTTCGACTGGCGTCTGCACCAGCCCTGGAAGATGATGGTGGGCGTTGCAGGCGTGATCGGCACACAGGCCATCATCAGCCTTGACTACGAATACGATGCCTACGGCAGCATGAAGGCCAAGACCCCCGAATACGACGCCTGGGGTTGGGCCTACGACTTCACCGACGACCCCTACATCAACACCGACGTCAAGAACTACTACAAAGGCTCGTCCAACATCCGCCTCGGCGCCGAGTATCGCATCACGCCCCAGTTCAGCGTCCGCGCCGGTTACAACGTGCGCACCACCAACGTCAAAGCCGAAGCCGCCGACGGCAACATCGAGGTCTTCACCTCCGGCACCGACCCCAGCTACAGCTTCGACAAAACCACCAGCTACATCACCGCAGGTCTCGGCTACCGCTACAAATCCTGGTACATCGACATGACCTACGCCTACAAAAACCGCGAGAGCCGCTACCACGCCTTCACCAATTACGCCGGCGTGCAGGCACCCCAGATGAAGCTCACCGACCACAACAGCTCTCTGATCATCTCCACCGGATTCCGCTTCTAATCATATCCTCGGCGAGCCCCCGGCGCCCCGCGCCTCGGGCTCGCCGCAGTGTTAACGGCATTCCTTAAAAATAATTAATACGGAAAAATTTCCTTATAAAATCTCGGAAATTTTGAACAAAGTCAGTAACTTTGCTGTTGTATTTGCGGTATAATGGACGGGCTGTGCTCGCACATTGCGCAAATACTTAAAGATTAGACAATTACATACAAATACCCATATTTATTTCACAATTTTATCATGAGCAAAATTGAAGAAATCAAGAAGGCCCGCCTCGCTGGCGTGAAAGCCGACCTCGCCTCCTACGGCATCACCGATGTCAAGGACGTAGTCTACAACCCCTCTTACGAGGAGCTCTACGCTGACGAGACTCTCCCCACCCTCGAAGGCTTCGAGGTAGGCCAGAACACCGAGCTCGGCGCCGTTAACGTCATGACCGGCGTGTACACCGGCCGCTCCCCCAAAGACAAATTCATCGTCAAGGACGCTACCTCCGAGAACACCGTATGGTGGACCACCCCCGAATACAAGAACGACAACAAGCCCGCTTCCGAGGAGGCTTGGGCCGCTTGCCGCGACCTCGCCGTGAAGGAACTCTCCGGCAAGAAGCTCTACGTCGTTGACGGCTTCTGCGGCACCCACAAGGCCACTCGCATGGCTGTCCGCTTCATCGTCGAGGTGGCTTGGCAGGCTCACTTCGTCACCAACATGTTCATCCGTCCCACCGCCGAGGACCTCGAGAGCTTCACCCCCGACTTCATCGTCTACAACGCTTCCAAGGCTAAACTCACCAACTTCGCTGAGCTCGGCCTCAACAGCGAGACCGCTGTGGTCTTCAACCTCACTTCCCGCGAGCAGGTGATCATCAACACCTGGTACGGCGGCGAGATGAAGAAAGGTATGTTCTCCATGATGAACTACTACCTCCCCCTCAAGGGCATCGCTTCCATGCACTGCTCCGCCAACACCGACATGAACGGCGAGAACACCGCCATCTTCTTCGGCCTCTCCGGCACCGGTAAGACCACCCTCTCCACCGACCCCAAACGCCTCCTCATCGGCGACGACGAGCACGGCTGGGACGACCAGGGCGTCTTCAACTTCGAGGGCGGCTGCTACGCTAAGGTCATCAACCTCGACAAAGAGAGCGAGCCCGACATCTACGGCGCTATCCGCCGCAACGCCCTGCTGGAGAACGTCACCGTCGACGCTGAAGGCCACATCGACTTCACCGACAAGAGCGTGACCGAGAACACCCGCGTCAGCTACCCCATCG
>CAZSHV010000102.1:0-9074 GCA_964606815.1 uncultured Bacteroides sp.
CGGGGGTGATGTCGCCGAGGATGCGCACGGCCAGACCGGGACCGGGGAAGGGATGGCGCGTGATCAGATGCTCGGGCATGCCCAGGGCACGGCCCACGGCGCGCACTTCGTCTTTGAAAAGCAGGCGCAGGGGCTCGCACAGGCGCAGGTGCATGCGCTCGGGGAGGCCGCCCACGTTGTGGTGGCTCTTGATGGTGGTGCCGGTGATAGACAGGCTCTCGATGCAGTCGGGATATATGGTGCCTTGAGCCAGCCATTTGACGTCGGTGAGCTTCGAGGCCTCGGCGTCGAAGACATCGATGAAGCCCTTGCCAATGATCTTGCGCTTGCGCTCGGGGTCGGTGACACCGGCGAGCTCGGAGAAGAATTTCTTCGATGCGTCCACGCCAATGACGTTGAGGCCGAGGCCCTGATAGTCGCGAAGCACGGATGCAAACTCGTCTTTGCGGAGCATGCCATGGTCAACGAATATACAGGTGAGGTTAGGGCCGATGGCTCGGTTGAGCAGCACGGCGGCTACGGAGGAGTCAACGCCACCGCTGAGGCCGAGCACCACTTTATCATCGCCCAGCTGCTGGCGCAGCTGCTCAACGGTGGTGTCGATGAAAGACGCCGCGCTCCAGGCGCACTGCGAGCCGCAGATGCCCACCACGAAGTTGCGCAGTATGTCCAGGCCGCACTCGCTGTGGAATACCTCCGGGTGGAACTGCACGCCCCAGGCCTGCTTGCCCTCTACTCGGTACGCGGCGCAAGGCACGGAGTCGGTGCTGGCAATGACGCTGAAGCCCGCTGGGAGAGCCGTGATGGTGTCGCCATGGCTCATCCACACCTGCGCGCCGGGGGCGATGCCGCGCGTCAGGGGGTCAGAGTCGCTCACGACCGTGAGGATGGCGCGTCCGTACTCGCGCGAGGGCGCGGGCTCCACGCTGCCGCCTGCCTGATAGGCCATGAGCTGGGCGCCGTAGCATATGCCCAGCACGGGGTAGCGGCTCACGATGTCGGCCACAGGCGTGGTGAAGGCTTTGGGATCGTAGACAGAGAAGGGGCTGCCGGAGAGGATGACGCCTATGACGTCGGGGTCGTCCTGCGGGAGCTTGTTGTAGGGCACAATCTCGCAATATGTGCCCAGTTCACGCACGCGGCGAGCTATGAGCTGCGTGGTCTGCGAACCGAAGTCGAGGATGATGATTTTTTGCATTGTATGTGGCGTGTTGGTTCCTATATACTATAATATTATTAGTGGAGGGGCAGCAGGCCGGCGGAGACTACGTCGTCCATGGTGTCGACGTAGCAGAAAGTCAGGCCCTCGGTGTAGCGGGGCTCGATGTCGAGCACGTCCTTGCGATTGCGCTGCGAGAGGATGATGGTGTTGATGCCGGCGCGCTTGGCGGCCAGGATCTTCTCTTTGATTCCGCCCACCGGCAGCACGCGGCCGCGGAGGGTGATCTCGCCCGTCATGGCTGTGCGCTCGCGCATGCGGCGGCCGGTGAGGCGCGAGAGTATGGCGGTGGCTATGGTTATGCCGGCGCTGGGGCCGTCTTTGGGGATGGCGCCTTCGGGGAAGTGGATGTTGAGGTCGTTCTTCTCAAGCATCTCAAGGTCCACGCCATAGGTAGCGGCGTTAGCTTTGACCCACTTGGCGGCTATGGAGACCGACTCTTTCATCACGTCGCCCAGGTTGCCCGTGGCGGAGATGACATTGCCCTTGCCGGGCGAGAGGGCCGCCTCGGCCAGCAGGATCTCGCCGCCCGCGGCAGTCCAGGCCAGGCCGGTGACCACGCCTGGGATGTCGTTGCCCTCGTACATGTCGGGGGTGAAGGGCGCGGTGCCGAGCAGCTTTTGCAGGTGCTCGGGCTCGACCACTTTGGGGAAGTCCTCATCGCTGAGCGAGGCCATAACATAGCGGCGAGCAATCTTAGCCAGGCATTTCTGCAGCTGGCGCACACCGCTTTCGCGGGTGTATCCGTCGATGATGGCCAGCACGCCCCCGCGGCTTATGGTGAAGGGCGCATCCTCCGGGGTGGCCTCGAGGGTGAGGTCGGAGAGCACGCTGGGCAGCAGATGCTTCTGGGCTATCTCCACCTTTTCCTCGGGGATATAGCCGGAGAGCTCCACCACCTCCATGCGGTCGAGCAGAGGCTGGGAGAGGGTGGAAAGGGTGTTGGCCGTGGCTATGAAGAGCACGTTGGAGAGGTCGAAGTCGATGTCGACATAATTGTCGTGGAAGCGGGAGTTTTGCTCCGGGTCGAGCACCTCGAGCAGGGCGGCGGCGGGGTCGCCCTTGTAGTCGGAGCTCACCTTGTCTATCTCGTCGAGCATGATCACGGGGTTGAGCGTGCCGGCGCGCTTTATTGCGTCGATGATTCGACCAGGCATCGCGCCTATATACGTGCGACGGTGGCCGCGGATCTCGCTCTCGTCATGCAGTCCGCCCAGCGACACGCGCTGGAACTTACGCCCCAGGGCGGCAGCTACGGAGCGGCCGAGCGAAGTCTTGCCCACGCCGGGAGCGCCCACCAAGCAGAGTATGGGCAGCTTGGACGCGGGGTTGTGGATAATGGAGGCCAGCTGCTCGAGCACGCGCTCCTTGACCTTGGTCATCGCTGCGTGGTCGAGGTCTAGCATCTCGCGGGCGTCGGCTATGAGCCGCGCGGGGGGAATGTCGGGGTCGGGCAACGGGCTGCGCCGGTCCCAGGGCAGGGAAAGGAGGATGTCCAGGTAGTTGTAGGCCACGGAGTAGTCGGGGCTCTGGGGGCTGATGCGCTCCAGCTTGTTGATTTCCTTTTCTATGGTCTTGCGCACGCCGCGGGTGTCGGTGGCTGGGAGCATGCTGTCGGGGCCGTCCATGCGCTGGCGCAAATCGGCGATATCGTCAGAGACATCGCCGTAGAGCTGCTGCTGTAGCACCTCGATCTGCTGCTGCATGAACATGCGGCGCTGCTGGTCGTTGAGCTCGGCGCGGGCTCGGTCCATCACCTCCTTGGTGATGTTGGCCTTTTGCTCCGACACGAGCAGAAGCCGCAGCGCGAGCTCCACGCGGTGGCGAGAAGAGCGCGTGCGCAGCAGTCGCATCTTCTCCTCCGTGGTGAAGGGGAAGTTGGAAAGCACGGTGTGCACGGCAGCAAGGGGGTCGTCGATGGTCTGCAGGGCAGCCCCGGCGGCCGCCGAGATATCGCCCTGGGTTGAGAGTATCTTTACGGCGAGCTTAACGCAGGCTTCGGCCGAGGCGCGGAATGTTTCGTCAGTCTCCAGCTCCTCGCCCTCGTCATATACGATCGGTACGGCGTGGGCGCACATGATGCCGTCTGCCGCCGACTGCGCGTTGCCAACCACTCGGAAGGGCATGCGGCTGTGCACGATGGCGCTTTTGGTGCCGTCGGGCAACTCGAGCACCTTGAGCACGTCGGCCACCACGCCGAAGCGGTACATGTCGCGCATCAGCGCGGGATGCTCCACCTCCTGGCTCTTCTGGCACAGCACGCCCAGGGGCGTGTGGTGGGCCTCGCAGTATTCGGCCACGGCCACGGCGGCGTCGCGCCGAAGGGCCACAGAGGTGGTGGTATCGGGAAAGAGCACGAGATTGCGCGTGGCCAGCACGGGCAGCGCGTCGAAGTTGACGGGCTGGTTGACACGGCTGGCGTCCACGCTGATCTGTTCTATGTTGATGTCCATGAGATGGCGTTACGGGGGTGTGTGGAATTCGACTGCAAAGGTACGAAAAAAATGCCAACCGCTCAACCCCGCGCGCACTTTATCAATGCCAGTTTCACGAAGGCTTTTTGCTCGGTTTTTCAGGCCTTTATAGCCTGTGAAGGTCTGTTTTAGGACAAAATCGCTGGGAAAAAGCGCTATAGATGAAAAAAATTAAAAATTTTAAGACTTTTTGTTGATTATTCGGATTTTATTGTTTACTTTTGCGTGAAATCTAACCATCAAATCCCAAACACTAATTTTTATGAACAAGACTGAACTCGTCAACGCTATCGCTGCCAAGGCTGAGATTTCGAAAGTTGACGCGAAGAAGGCCCTCGACGCTGCTGTTGAGGCCGTGGCCGCTGCTCTGGCAGAAGGCGACAAAGTAGCCCTGATCGGTTTTGGCACTTTCTCCGTCTCTGAGAAGGCTGCCCGCACCGGCATCAACCCCCGCACCAAAACCACCATCGAGATTCCCGCACGCAAGGTCGTGAAATTCAAGGCCGGCGCCGAGCTCACCGACAAGGTGAAATAAATCTCCCCGCTCAAGCCGCCGCGCCACAGCCTTTCCAGGCCTTTGGCGCCTCCGACATCATAAAGCCCCGCCCGCTGCCCCTCAGGCCGCGCCAGCGGGGTTTTTGCCGTCTACACTCACTGGGCTCGCAGGCGCCATGCACCCCCTCCCGCCGGCCGATACGCGAAAAATTCGAGATTTCTTGCATTTCACAAAACTTTTCGCTAATTTCGTGCATTGTAATAAGAGCCTGTCACATAAAATATGTTAATGCTGAGGTCGCATATCTTGGAGGGATTTTGGAGGCGGCGGGAGGGAGCAATGCCGGCGCATTGTGACCGAGCGGCGGCTTCAAAAGCACCCAAGAGATGCGAAACATAGGAAATTTACAAGTTAAATTAATTCATTTTATTAAGATATTTCAATCAGTGAAAGATTTCATCGCCTCAGCTTTAACAGATTTTATGGGACAGGATCAAAAAAGCACACTATGATCATCGACGACTTCCTCCAATACCTTCGCGCCGAGCTCAACTATTCGCCGCACTCGCTCGCAGCCTATGAGAGCGACCTGCGCCAGTGGGCCGACTTCGCCACGGGGGGGAAGCCGCAAGAGCTCCGCGCCGACAATGTCACCACCTCCGACCTGCGGCAATGGATAGCCTCGCTTGCCGCCCGCGGCATGAGCCCCCGCAGCCTACGCCGCAAGGCATCGGCCCTCAGGGCCCTGTTCCGATTCATGATGAAGCGCCACGGCCTTAAGGCCAACCCCGCTACAGACCTTATTATGGCCCGCCTGCCCAAGGAGCTGCCCGCCGTGATCCCCGGCGAGCAGATAGAGCGAGTGCTCGACGACGCCCCCGCGCCCGACGACTTTACAGCCGTGCGCGACCACCTGATCATCCACACCTTCTATCAGACCGGCATACGAGCCAGCGAGCTGTGCGGCTTGCTCGACCGCGACGTGGACACCCGAGCCGGCATGCTCAAGGTGCTCGGCAAACGCCGCAAGGAGCGCATCGTGCCCTTCGGCCCCGAGCTCGCCGCGCTCATTGACAACTACCGCGGCCTGCGCTCTCAGCTGCCGCAGGCATCCCCCACCCTCTTCGTCACCGAAAAGGGCGTGAGCATGACCTACGACCAGGTGCGCCACGCGGTGCGCTCCCAGCTCGACGGCCGCGTCACCTCCCCGCGCCGATCACCGCACGTGCTGCGTCACACCTTCGCCACAGAGATGCTGTCCGCCGGCGCCGACCTCAACGCGGTGCGTCAGCTGCTGGGCCACCAGTCGCTCGAGACCACTCAGATATACACGCATATATCCATCAGCGAAATTCAACATAATTATCAACTCGCGCACCCCCGTGCGCATAAAACCGAAGGAAACCATGGAAGTTAGAATTCAAGCCATCCACTTCGACATCTCAGACCGCCTCACGGCCTTCATCAACAAGAAAGCCGACCGTCTGGCTCGTCACTACACCGACGCTACCGTGGCCGACGTCACCCTCAAAGTCGTCAAGCCCGAAACGGCCATGAACAAGGAGGCCGTGGTGAAAATCGCCTGCCCGCCCCACGACGAGCTCGTAGCCACCAAGGTGGCCGACACCTTCGAGGAGGCTATCGACCTCTGCCTCGAGGCCATCGAGCGCCAGCTGGAGAAGAAGAAGGACAAATAAACACTCCCATCTCTCTTCCGCCACGCGCGCCGCATCCCGGCAGCCGGCGCCCCTGCTCCGCCAGGGGGGCCGGCCGCCCTGTGGCGCATGGTATCAACCATTCATCACACCTTCCCGCTTATATATGCCCCAACCACACACACCCGACGCTCTGCTGGCCAAGCGTCTGATCTACGCCATGCGCAACGGCGTGGTGGCCGATGCCCTGCGCCAGGGCGGCAGCCCATTCCGCATGATCATGGGCGTCAACCTCCCCCAGCTCGCCGACATCGCAGCCCAGCTACCCGCCAGCGCCGAGCTCGCCGCCGAGCTATGGGCCGACACCGATGCCCGCGAGAGCATGCTAATAGCCCCCATGCTCATGCCCCTGGAGGCTCTAACCCCCGAGCTCGCCCGCCAGTGGGCCGCGGAGGCAAAGTCCACCGAGGTGGCAGATGTGCTGTGCCTCAAGCTGCTGCGTCGCGTCCCATGGGCCAAGGAACTCGCAGCCGAGCTCGCGGCGAGCCCCGACGACATGGCCCGATACACCGGCTTGCGCCTATACTTCAACCTCGTGGGCCAGTTCCCCCGCGAGGCTCTTTGGGCTTCCCAGGCCGAAGCGAACAAAGGCTGCCCGCTCACTGCCTCAATTGCCCGCGCCTTGCAGCAAGAGGCACAGTGGATTATCGACGAGCAGTGACCGCTCGACCCCGGTCTGCACACAATCTATATATCACATTTCTCTATATCCCGCAAAATGATTTACAGCTTCTACTTCGTGCTCTGGATCGCCGCCTATCTGCTAATCGGCATTTCAGGCATCGCCGTCCTGCAGCATTACGCCTTCTTTGCCGCCTTCGCTGTGGTGATCCTGCTCAGCCGCGGCGTCTCCTCGCTCTGGCGCGAGCCCATCGAAATGCGTTGGCGCCGCGACATCAACGGCCTCCTCGAGATTTACTACACGGGCGACTTCAGCCGTCTGTGCGACATGCGCCGCCGTCAGCTATGGCTCTCCGCCGCATCGTTCATATATATGACAGTGGCCACCGTATGCATTGCTCTGGCCGGTCAGTGGATCATCGCTCTGATATTCGCATTCTTCGCCTACCAAGCCGGCAAGCAGACCCACCGCGCCAACGCCGCCTACCGCTCCCTGCTCCAGGCTGGCTCCATCCCTCCGCTCGAGGGCAATATGGCCGAGGCTTATCGCCGCTTTGCCGAGGTGCGCTCCTACCGTTCGTACAGCGAGCTCCTACCCCCTCCCTCCCGCGGAGAGAAAGCCCTCAGAATCTTCAACTTCGTCATGGCCGGCCTCTGCACGCTCATCGGTCTGGGCTTCCTGCTCTTCTTCGGCTGGATCGTGCTCCACTATGGCTCCAGCGACACAGGCGCGGTGATCAATGCCATGTACGGCGCCCTGGCCCTCCTCTACGGCGTCACTGACCTTATCACCCTCATTCGCGGATTTAACTACCACACCCCCATATGAACTCTTTCAACCAAACCAATGCCCACCCCCGCGACGCCGAGCTGTCCTTCCGCGCCGAGGATCATACCTACCTCTTCCGCGGGCGCGAGCTGCGCCCAGTCACAAGCGTGGTGGAGGATAGCTTCACGAAATTCGACGCTAAATTATGGGCTCCGAAAGTCGCACTTAAGCGCAACATGACCGAGAAGGAAGTGCTCCAGGAGTGGGAGCAGAAGGCCGAACTCGCGCGCGACCAGGGCACCCTCATGCACCAGCGCATCGAGCGCTACTACCTTGGCGACCCCGACCCCGAGGCAGTCGGCGACCCCACATACAGCCTATTCCAAGAGTTCGCCGCGCGTCATACTCTCAACCCCTACCGCACCGAGTGGGCAGTCTACGACGAAGACCTCGGAGTGGCGGGCACCATCGACTTCCTCGACTGCTCCAAAGGCCAGTTCACCATCATCGACTGGAAACGCTCCGACAAGCTCGTGAGCTGCGGCATCCCCATCACCGAGAACCGCTACGGCGAGACCGCCCTTGCGCCCATATCCCATGTGCCCGACACCACCTACTGGCACTACGCCCTGCAGGTAAGCATCTATCGCTACATCCTCGAGCGCAAATACGGCATCAACGTCAGCCACTGCTGCCTCGCCGTCTTCCACCCCCACAACCCCTGCCACTACCTCCTGCGCATGCCCTACCTCCGCACCGAAGTCCAGCACCTCTTCGGCATAGAATAACACAACTTTCAATCAACACGATGCGCGGCTGTTCATAATGATCGGCCGCGCACCTTTATAATAGTGCCTATTTTAGGACAGACCATCGCCAGCGTATCCCACAAACTTGTGCCCAACAGTCTGTTCGGCCGCCAAACTCCCTCAATAGATTACGCACTCTTGTAGGCTGTACCATGGAGCAGACCCCTGACAACACCCTCATTGCCAGCCACTTGTAGGGTCGCCACCTGTGGCGACCGCAATAAGGTATACCACACTCAACACCAGCGATTTGTAGGACCAACAGTCGGTACGTCCACCGAATACCCACAAAGGATTTCGCACCCACGTTGGGCTGCACCATGGTGCAGCCCCTAACAATCAGATTGCCAGCCACTTGTAGGGTTGCCACCTGTGGCGACCGCAATAAGGGATACCAAACTCAACACCAGCGAATTGTAGGGCCGTACGGTCTGTTCGGCCGCTAAACTCCATCAATGGATTTCGCACCAACGTAGGGCTGTACCATGGTGCAGCCCCCGATAACGTACTCACTGCCAGCCACTTGTAGGGTCGCCACCTGTGGCGACCGCAATAAGTGATACCTCACTCAACACCAGCGAATTGTAGGGCCGAACGGTCGGTTCGGCCGCCAAACCACTCTGCAAAATCATCCACGAATTCACCCTCGACGACATTATCGCCGCCCCTACGGGCAAAACAATGCATAACGCATAATTATCCACGTCTGGTGTACGAAACAATCGTCCGGCCCTTATACCTTTCGAAATACACGTACGCACATAGACACAAAAAAACTGCAACCGATTGTATAATCAATCAGTTGCAGTTTGCGAAAGTGTCCGAAATGAGACTCGAACTCACACGATCTAATGATCACTACCCCCTCAAAGTAGCGCGTCTACCAATTCCGCCATCCGGACATTACAGGCTTTTCAGCTTTGAGCGAAAAACGGGACTCGAACCCGCGACCCCGACCTTGGCAAGGTCGT
>CAZSHV010000103.1:0-9047 GCA_964606815.1 uncultured Bacteroides sp.
ATCAATCAGAGCCCTTATTTGAACCGCATTGCACCATGGTACAGCCCTACGTGAGTGCGTAATCCATTGAGTGTGTTTTCGCGGACGCACGGGCGTCCCTACATACTGGTAGTCATCGTTTTATGGTTATAGCGGTCGCACCGAACATGCGGTCATAGAATATGGGGGGTGGGCGGCGATGGACGTTATCGCGGACAGTCAACATTATATGGCGGCATTCGGCCGCAACAGATTTGCGGCCCTACAATAGGATTCGCATCGTTCGCGTTAATGCGTATTCGCCCCTCCCCCTGGCCCCCTCCCCGCACGTTGCGGGGAGGGGGAAGAGGAAGGAGGGAGGGCGCGTCTGGACCGTGGATTGAAATCCACGGCTTCCGAAACGCGCTCCTCCGGAGCTTTGTTGGTGTTGTCGCGGACGTTTTTGCGGCCGAACAGCCCGCTTCGGCCCTACGATTCGCTTCTAATCTTTGGCGGCATTGACGGCCGCAACAGATTTGCGGCTCTACATCCTGTCAAAAAAGCGCCCCTGGCGGGGTGTCCGTCAGGGGCGTAGTGGTGGGTGTGGGTTGGAGCTGTGGATCAGAGGCCGCGGCCGTGGCAGTTCTTATATTTCTTGCCGGAGCCGCAGGGGCAGGGGTCGTTGCGGCCGATGCGGGGGCCGGAGTTGCGCACGGGCATGGCTGCTTCGCGCTGGCCCTGGGGGGCCGCTGCTGCGCGGCGCTGTGCTTCTTCCTCGCTGGGGAGTGTGGCCTTGGATGTCTTGTAGTCCTGGCCTGTGCGGCGGCGGGGGGGCATGGCTCGGCTGATCTCGGGCTCTGAGCTGCGGCGCTCTTTGACGGGGCCCTTGTCCTCGGGGAGCTCTTTGTCGGGGCGGGGCGCGGGTGCTGCGGGGCGCTGGGGGATGTAGAGCTTGCCTCGCATGAGGGTGGACACCACGCGTCCGTTGAGCTGCGAGAGCATTGCCTCGAAGAGGTGGAAGGATTCTACCTTATAAATCACCAGGGGATCTTTCTGCTCGTAGCTGGCGTTCTGCACGGACTGGCGGAGCTGGTCGAGCTCGCGGAGGTGCTCCTTCCAGAGCTCGTCCATGACTGCGAGGACTACTTTCTTACGCCACTCTTTGATGATGCTCTCGCCGCCTGTGCGATTTGCCTCTTCGAGGTCGAAGTAGATGGGGAAGATGAGTCGGCCATCGGTGATGGGGACGTTGCGCACGCCAGTCTCGCCGGCCTCGACAGCGCGGGCCACGGCGGGAGCGAGGACGTCTTTCATTTCCTGGCTGCGGCGGTTGAGGGTGTCCATGACTGCGTTATAGATGAGCTTGATTTTCTCTTCGCGGCTCATGGATGCGTTCTCCTTCTCGGTGAACGGGGGCTCGATGGTGAGGACGCGCATCATCTCGGTCTTGAGGTCGTCGTAGTCGTTGGGGGCTTCGTAGGTGATGACGAGGTTTTCGACGGCGTCGCCTATCATGTTCATGATGTCCACGCCGATGCGCTCGCCCATGAGGGCGTTGTGGCGGCGGGAGTAGATGTAGGTGCGCTGTTTGTTCATGACGTCGTCATACTCGAGCAGGCGCTTGCGGATGCCGAAGTTGTTCTCCTCGACGCGCTTCTGTGCCTTCTCGATAGCGCCGGAGAGCATGGAGTGCTCCAGAGGCTCGCCCTTCTCCCAGTTCATCTTGTCGAGCACCTTGAGGACGGTGTCGGATGTGAACATGCGCATCAAGGGATCCTCGAAGGAGACGAAGAAGACGGAGGAGCCGGGGTCGCCCTGACGACCGGAACGGCCGCGGAGCTGGCGGTCGACGCGACGGCTCTCGTGGCGCTCGGTGCCGATGATGGCGAGGCCGCCGACGGTCTTGTCTTTGGTGATATCGGGGTCTTCGAGGTTGCGCACCTCCTCGTTGATCTTGATGTCGGTGCCGCGGCCGGCCATGTTGGTGGCGATGGTGACGGCGCCTTTGCGGCCGGCGAGTGCCACGATCTCGGCCTCGCGTGCGTGGAGCTTGGCGTTGAGCACGTTGTGGTCGATGTGGCGCATCTGGAGCATCTTGGAGAGCTTCTCGGAGATTTCGACGGAGGTTGTGCCGACGAGCACGGGGCGTCCGATGGCGTGGAGGCGCACGATCTCGTCGATGATGGCGTCGTATTTCTCAGCGCGGGTGCGGTACACGCGGTCTTCGAGGTCGACGCGGGCCACGGGGCGGTGGGTGGGGATGGAGACGACGTCGAGCTTGTAGATTTCCCAGAACTCGCCGGCCTCGGTCTCTGCCGTACCGGTCATACCGGCCAGCTTGTGGTACATGCGGAAGTAGTTCTGCAGGGTGATGGTGGCGAAGGTCTGCGTGGCGGCTTCCACCTTGACGTTCTCCTTAGCCTCGATGGCCTGGTGGAGGCCGTCGCTATATCGGCGGCCCTCCATGATGCGGCCCGTCTGCTCGTCGACGATCTTGATTTTGTTGTCGTCAATCACATATTCAACGTCTTTCTCGAAGAGGGTGTAAGCCTTGAGGAGCTGTGTGACGGTGTGGACGCGCTCCGACTTCACGGCATAGTTCTGCATGAGCTCGTCTTTCTTCTTGGCGCGCTCTTCGGGGTCTGTGATTTCCTCCAGGGCTGAGAGCTGGGATGCGATGTCGGGGAGGACGAAGAATTCGGGGTCCTCGGAGCTGCCTGTGAGCTCGTCGATGCCCTTATCGGTGAGCTCGACGGTGCGGTTCTTCTCGTCGATGACGAAATAGAGGGGGTCGGTGACGACTGGCATCTCGGCCTGGTTGTTGTCCAGGAATCGCTTCTCGGCAGATAGGAGCACGTTGCGCATGCCCTCCTGGCTGAGGAATTTGATCAGGGCGTTGTTCTTGGGCAGGGCTTTGTAGCAGCGGTAGAGGAGCATGGCGCCTTCGGTCTGGTCTTCCTTTTTATCGCTGGCGAGCTTGCGCTTGGCCTCGTTGAAGGTGGCGACGAAGAGACGACGCTGAGCCTCGACGACGTTCTGCACGTTGCGCTTGAACTGGTCGAAGAGCTGGTCGTCGCCCTTGGATACGGGGCCGGAGATGATCAGAGGTGTACGGGCGTCGTCGATGAGCACGGAGTCGACCTCGTCGACGATGGCGTAGTAGTGCTTGCGCTGCACGAGGTCCTCGGGGCTGAGGGCCATGTTGTCGCGCAGGTAGTCGAAGCCGAACTCGTTGTTAGTGCCGAAGGTGATGTCGCACTGGTAGGCGGCACGGCGCTCGGGGGTGTTGGGCTCGTGCTTGTCGATGCAGTCGACCGTAGCGCCGTGGAACATGTAGAGGGGGCCCATCCACTCGGAGTCGCGCTTGGAGAGGTAGTCGTTGACGGTGACCACGTGCACGCCGCGCTTGGAGAGCGAGCGGAGGAAGACGGGGAGCGTGGCCACGAGGGTCTTACCCTCACCGGTGGCCATCTCTGCGATTTTGCCCTGGGTGAGGACGATGCCGCCCTTGAGCTGCTCGCGGTAGTGGACCATGTCCCAGGTGATCTCGGTGCCACCGGCCAGCCAGTGGTTGCGCCAGATGGCTTTGTCGCCCTCGATGGAGACGAAGTCGCGGCCCTGGGCGGCGAGGTCGCGGTCCATCTGCGTGGCAGTGACCTCGATGGTCTCGCTCGCGGCGAAACGCGCGGCCGTCTCGCGTACGGTGGCGAAGACTATGGGGAGGTTCTTCTCGAGAAGGTCCTCTATGGAGTCGAGGATTTTCTTCTCGTTCTCGTCGATTTTGTCCCAGAGGGGCTGACGCTCCTCGTAGGGGGTGTTTTCAATTTTCACGCGCAGGTCAGCGTTCTCCTGCTCCAGGGGGGTGGTGGCGTCGGAGATTTGCTTGCGCACCTCGTCGATTTTCTCGCGCAGCTGGTCGTTAGACAGCTTCTTGAGCTCAGGCTCGAGGGCCTCGATTTGCTGCACGATGGGCTCCAGGGCCTTGTTGTCGCGCGAGGCCTTGTCGCCGAATATTTTTTTAAGTACGGAAAGGAATGACATTATATAATAGGGGTATATTGATTACGAAAATGGGAAATGTGGAAACAGCTCGCGAGCCGAAGCGAAGGGTCACTTCAGGCGCAGCGGGGGGAGAGTGGCTCCGTTGGGCGAGCGGATGTGCAGGGCGCGTGCCACGGTGGGCGCGATGGCTCGTGCGTCGACGGTGCCCTGTATTGTGGCGGGCTCGGCACCCGGGATTAGCAGATAGGCCACGGCCGTGCTCAGGCCCGCGGCGGCCACCTGGGCGGGCTGGGAAGAGGAGGAGGGAGAGTTGAAATCGTCGATAATCTGCCAGCCCGGCTGCACGGTGACGAGGACGTCGCCGGCGTTGGAGGCCACGATGTTGCGGGCCAGGGCAGAGCCCTCGGCGAGGATGGCGTCGAGGCTGCGCGAGTCGCGCACGCCTGACATTCGGCCTAGGAATTCGGCTGCCTCGGCGCGCACGGTGCCGGGGGCGAGGTCGCGCTCGGCTATGAGCTTATGGTTGAGGTAGAACTGACCGTCGTGGTATCCCTGCACCCACTCGCCGTTGCCGTGGAGGGCGATGAGGTATACGTTGAGCAGCGACATGGCACGGCGGGCCGAGAACTCGCCGTAGGGGAGCTGCCACTTATCGTCGTCGCGGCCGCGGCGGCCGGGGCGAGGCGTGCCCGAAAGGAAAATCACCGCGCCGTCGTTGCCAGCGGCCTTGTCGACAGCCGCGAAAAGGCGGCTCAGGTCGCGGTCGAGCCGCAGATAGGCGTCATATAGCTCGTGGCGGTTTTCGGCGGTCTTGGTGTAGGGGTAAGGGCGGAGGGAGTAGGCAATGCCGAGCATGTCGGCGCCGTCGTGCTGGCCCAGCTGCAGGGAGCGCAGGTGCTCCTCGGCCACGTCGGTGATCTCCGCATTGACCATGGGCGAAGCGGCGAACATGCGCACGCTCTGCGGGCCTCCGGCGCGGAAGACGTGGCGGAAGGGGTATCGCGTGAGGTGGTCCGGCAGGCCGGGATAAGCGCTCGGGGCGGCCATGGGCGTCCACTGCATGGTGTCGAGCCTATGGGCTATGGGCTCCATGCGGTTGCGGCGGCCGAGCAGGGAGGGGGGCTCGGAATAGTAGGTGGACGTGGCCCAGTTGCCTGTGGCGTCGTTGAGCCAAATGGCGGAGTTGCCCGCATGGCCGGCCATGATGACAGCCTGTGCGGGGTCGGCGGCCACGGCGTAGGCATATGTGACGCCGGCGCCAGAGATACGAGCCTCGTCGGCGATGGTGGTGACCATCAGCGCGCGGGGCGAGAAAGTCTGGGTGGTGAAGTTGCCCATTGCCTCGGCGTCGGTGAGCACGGGCACGGCGCGGAGCGTGGAGCGGTCGAAGACGGTCGCGGCCCCTACCCCGTTGGCGTCCGGCTCGGCGCCCGTGAAGAGCAGGGCCGTGGCGGCGGTGGCGTCGAGAGGCGTGCCGTAGTCAGCGCTCTCGATGGTGACGCCGTCCTGGATCAGGCGGTTGAAGCCCCCCTGCGATAACTGTCCGCGCAGCAGGTCGATGTACTCCTGCTCCAGGCCGTCGACCACGATGCCCACGAGCAGGCGCGGCTGGGCCACGGCCGTGGCGGCTGCTAGGGTGGCGAGCACGGCAACGGCAACGGCGTGGGAATGGGCGCGGAGATTACGCATGAGAGTTTTATGAATGAACGCGCGCGGCGCAGTAGGTGTAGATATACGTTAGGGCGAGCAGCGCGTCGGCGACCAGCACCGGGGCCAAAGCCGCATTGAAGGCTTGCCCGGTGAGCGGCCATGACACGCAACCCGCGATTATAACCGCGAAATTAGCAATTTCGTACCAAAATACCACGCTGTTGCATTTTTTTAACCAAATAAAAATGGCAGGCAGGGCGCAGAAGGGGTTGAAGAAGAGCAGCAGGAAGTTGGGGCTGGTGGCCTCGTGGGTCGAGATGAGCACCAAGAAGGCCAACAGGCACCCCGCCAAGGCGAGGATGGAATAGAAAACGCAGTAGAGCCACCTCCAGACGCAGCCGCGGCGCGCCATCAGGAAGCAGGCCACGGCGATGAGCAGGGACACGAACCATAGCACAGGCCCCGGGCGCAGCGGCCAAGGCGTGGGGCCGAGCGTGGCCGAGGGGCACTCGAGCAGCACGGATGTCGATTTGACGATTGGTCGGCCGTCGGGGGTATGCGCGCCCGAGAGCTGGCCGTCGAGCAACATGGGCGAGAAAGCCGCCTCGCGGGGGCTGATCGGGTAGTCTATACCGCAGCCCAGGGCTAGGTCGATGCCCAGCTGATACCATGGATAGTCGGCGTGGTAGGCCTCCATGGCCTTACGGAATGTGAGGTCCGCGGGGACGCGGGCCGGCGGAGGCAGCAGGATGCTGTCGCCGACGGCCAGCTCGACGATGCGGAGCGGGCGCGTGGCGCAGTTGTCCTTGACGTAGTTGTAGCGATATACGCGGTTTTGCGGCAAGAGGTTGACACTCAGCAGCTCAAGCAGGCGCGCGGTCTGGGCCGAGTCGAGGTCGAGCTCATGCTCCACCACGGTGCGCCCTGCCGCGGCATAGCTGGCCAGGAAGGGTTGCCAGGGCATGGCGCCCACCATATAGTCCGTCTCCCCCTTGACGAAACGGTAGAGGAAATTCGGGCTTGAGAAATCAAATAGACCGTAGCTGACGGCCACGTCCGGGCCGTCGGGCACGGTGACGCGCAGGGCCGTGTGGCCGTCGAGCTCGTAGACCTGCTCGCCAGGGTAGCACGTGACCAGAGCCACCCTCGCGGGGGTCTCGGCATGGGCCATGAAAGCCGCCAAGTAGGCGACGAGGACGCAGGCGGCGCGCAGGAACAATGATCGGGCAGGCATCCTGAGGGTTGGGGCGTTAGAGCTGCGGATAGGAGCTGTGGAAATCGTCGCGCAGGCGCTGGGCGTAGCGGGCGGCGTACCAGCGGGCCATGGGCAGGTCGTGGAGCAGGCAGTTGCCGCATGCATCGGGGGTGGTGCCCGGCACCTCGCCGTCGAAACTTGCGACGAAGTCGAAGGTGTCGATCATGAGCTGGCGTATATCCTCCGGCTGGAGCTCGCCTCGGGCTATGAAATAGTTGCCCGTCAGGCATCCCATGGGGCCCCAGTAGATGACGAGGTGCTTCCAATCGTCGCGGTTGCGGAGGTATGTGGCAGCGAGGTGCTCGATGGTGTGGATGGCGTTGGGGGCGATGGCCGGCTCGCGGTTGGGTGCCGTCATGCGTATGTCGAAAGTGGTGACGGTGTCGCCGCCCACGGCGTCGCGTCGCGACACGTAGATGCCCGGCTGCAGGCGGGTGTGGTCTATGGTAAAGCTGGGAATGGTTTCCATTTTTTAGTTTTCTACCTTGTAGCCCTCGGCTTTGAGGGCCTCGCGGATTTGGTTGATATGGTCGTGGTTGCGTGTCTCGAGCTCCACGCGGATGGAGCAGCCGTTGATGTCGAGCTCTGATTTGATGCGCTCGTGGTTGACGGCGAGGATGTTGCCGCCCATCTTGGCGATGACGGAGCAGACGCCGGAGAGCTGTCCGGGCTTGTCGTCGAGGGATATGGAGAAGGTGAAGTTGCGTCCGCTCTTGGTGAGGCCGCGGGTGATGATGCGGCTGAGGGTGTTGACGTCGATGTTGCCACCGCTGACCAGGCAGACCACCTTCTTGCCCTTGATAGGCACCTTGTTGAACATGGCCGCGGCAACAGCGACGGCACCCGCGCCCTCGGCCACGAGCTTGTGGCGCTCGATCAGGGCCAGGATTGCGGCTGCGGTCTCGCCGTCGGTGACGGTGACGACCTCGTCGACGTATTTGCGCACCATCTCGAAGGTGTTGACGCCAGGCTCCTTGACGGCGATGCCGTCGGCGATGGTTGAGACGCTGTCGAGGTGCTTGATGCAACATTCGCGGATGGACTCGACCATCGATGCGGCGCCGGCCGACTGCACGCCGTAGACCTTGATCTCCGGGCGTAGCGTCTTGAGGGCGAAGGCCACGCCGGAGATGAGTCCGCCTCCGCCGATGGGCACGATGACGGCGTCGCAGTCGGGCATGTCGGCGAGTATCTCCAGGCCGATAGTGCCCTGTCCGGCGATGACGAGGGGGTCGTCGAAGGGGTGGACGAAGGTGTATCCGTGCTCCTTCTGCAGCTCCAGGGCCTTGGCGTAGGCGTCGTCGTAGACACCCGGCACGAGGCAGACCTCCGCGCCGTAGCCCTTTGTGGCCTCGACCTTAGAGATAGGGGCACCGGCAGGGAGGCAGATCAGCGACTTGATGCCGTTGTGCGTGGCACCGAGGGCCACGCCCTGGGCATGGTTGCCGGCCGAGCAGGCGATGACGCCGCGCTCTTTCTCCTCCGGGGAGAGCTGAGATATCTTGTAGTAGGCGCCGCGGAGCTTGAAGGAGCCCGTGAGCTGGAGGTTTTCGGTCTTGAGCCATACGTCGGCGTCGGGGTTGAGCTTGGGGGCGGCGACGAGGGCCGTGTGGCGAGCTACGCCTGCGAGCACGCGCTGGGCGTTGAATACTTCGTTGATTTCTATCTGTGGCATTGTGAGAGGAATGATAGTCAGAGGATTGGGTTTGTGCCGAGCGTTTGATGAAACGAACGGTTTATTGCAGTGCAAATTTACAGAAAAAATGCCGCCCGCGCAAGAGGGGTCAACAATATCAGAGAATTGCAGGTCAGGTGGTCGGAGCGCCGGCGGGAACGTCAGATACGGGGGAACGCCCTCAATGGGAATAAAATAAAGTATTGCCTCTTCCTCTGGCCCCCTCCCCGATTTTCGGGGAGGGGGGAATGTATTATAAATGCCTGGTTTTTCCGTAGGTTAAAAAACCACGGCATCCGAATCGCGCCCCTCCGGGGCTTCGTTGTTATCATGGGTGTTATCGCGGCCGCATCGAACATGCGGCCCTACAATATGGTGGTTTTGAGGATGTTATCCATCGCCGCGGTCGCCACAGGTGGCGACCCTACAGGCGGTCTTGTGCCCGAATGTTTTCGCGGCCGAACAGACCGTTCGGCCCTACAATATGGTGGTTTTGAGGATGTTATC
>CAZSHV010000104.1:0-9022 GCA_964606815.1 uncultured Bacteroides sp.
TCGCGGCCGAACAGACCGTTCGGCCCTACAATATGGTGGTTTTGAGGATGTTATCGGGGCTGCACCGTGGTACAGCCCTACGTGCGGAGGCGTTGCCTCCGAATGAACTCATGGGCGAAAAAAGGGCTGCACGGATGGTGCAGCCCTTGGGGTGTCGGGGCGGGAGCCCCGTTAGGTGTTTGCGTCTGGATTAGAGAGCAACTTTAGCAACTTTGTTGCCACGAACCTCGATGTAGAGGCCGTTCTGGGGGTTAGCCACGCGCACGCCCTGGAGGTTGTAGTAGACGGGAGCGACGTTGTCGACAGTGATGTCAGAGATGCCAGACTCACCAACCTTCACGTCGAGGGTCATGGTGACGGGGTGGAGGGTCATGGTGTAGCCAGCGGCGTTGGGCATGATCTGGAAGTTCTGGGTGTCAACGGTCACGAGCTCGATGCCGGTGTTGTCGCCACCGATCACGATGCCAGCAGCAGCGCCAGCGAGCCAGTTGGTCTGAGCGCCGTTGCCGAGCTCTTTGATACCGAACTCACCGGGAGCGGTGCACTCAACGAAGACAGTCCACTCGTCGTCAGCAACCTTCTCGAACTCGGGGCCGAACCAGTCGCCGCCGGTGAAGGAGCCCCAGAGCTGGTAGCCGATTTCTACTTCAGCCTCCTCGCCGGTGATGGTGAGGACGGGAGCGGTCATGTCGTTAACGTTGAGGACGAGCTTGGGGTTGTCGATAGCGCCGTCGATGTCGATGTTGCCGGTAGAGCCACCCACACCCATCGTGTAGGGCTCGCCTTTGACGAGCTTGGAACCGTTGGAGCCGAAGTTGATTTCGTCGTTGCTCCAAGTGCCGTCGTTGACCTTGAAGCCGGTGGTGAGGGTACCGTTGTAGGTGAGCTCGTAGAGGCCGTTGCCTTTAGCCTCGAATTTGCAAGCAGCGTCGCTGGTAGCCCAACCGTTGAAGCCACCGATGAGGTAGAAGTCCTGGGCGAGAGCCATAGTGCTCACAGACAGAACAGCAGCAAGAAAGAGTAAAATTTTTTTCATGCAATAAAAAATTTAAAGTGAGTAATGATATTAGAATTGGCGGAATGCGCAGTGCGCAAATCCGTTGCAAAATTATGAATTATTTTGATTTCGGCAAAATTTTTTCGTTAAAAAAAAATCACAAATCGGAATCCGCCTAATCGCGGAATCCGATTTGTGAAGTGATAAGTGATACGTTATCCAGAGGGAGGATCAGAGGGCGACTTTGGTGGTTTTGCCGCCAGCGACCTTGATGTAGAGGCCGGAGGTGGGCTGGGCCACGCGGATGCCCTGGAGGTTGTAGTAGACGGGGGCGTCGCTATCGGCAGCGATGGCGGCGATGCCGGAGGTGAGCTTGCCTTTGAAGGTGACCTCGATGGGCACGCGGTCGCTGTCGGGGTCGGTGGGGTTCATAATCCACTCAACGGTGATGAGCATGTCGAGGACGCCGTCTTTGGAAGTGCCGTCGCACTTGACGTCGGCCACGATGGCGTCTTCATCCGTGCCGCCCTCGGGGACGAGGCGCATGCCGGCTTTGGAGCCTTTGTAGGTGATGGTGCCGTCGGCGGCGGTGGTCATAGCAACGTTCTCGACGTCGATATCGCCGAGCTTGAGCTCGAGGGCGGGGAGGCCGAAGTCGGCGAGCTTGAGGTCGCAGGTGTTGTTGCCGTTGTCGGTGAGGGCGACGTCGTAGAGGGTGTCGTCGTCGGGGTTAAGGGTCTCGCCCATCATGTTGATGACGAGTGTGCCTTGATAGACGGATGTCTGCGCGGAGGCGACGGCGGAGATGCCGAGGATGGCGGCGAAAAGGAGTAGAAGTTTTTTCATAAGCTATGAAAGTGTTGGTTTATTGGCGCAAAGGTACGAAAAATTCGGCACATGCAAGAAATTTCGGCAAATATGTTGAATGGAAAAGGGCTGCGCGTGGAGGCGCAGCCCTATGGGGATATGGCGAGGGGATGCCTCGCTTAGCGATGCTTAGAGGGCAACCTTGGTGGCTTTGCCGCCGCGCACCTCGATGTAGAGGCCGCTCTGGGGCTGGGCCACGCGCTGGCCCTGGAGGTTGAAGTAGACGGGAGCGTCGGTGGCGCCGGCGGTGATGTCAGCGATGCCGGAGACAACTTTCTCGCTGAGCTCGGAGGCGATGCTTGTGGCTTTGCCGTCCCAGGGGAAGGAGAGGACGAAGGAGTTCTTCTCGTCGCCGAGGGTGTATGAGCCGGTGAAGGGGGTCTTGGAGCCAAGGCGAGCGTTGAGGCTTGCGAGGCTGTTGGCAGCAGCGCGTGCGGGGGCCTCGGCGGGCTCGGCCTCGATAGCGCCGAAGACGGGCATGCCGTTCTCGCCCTCGATGCGGAAGTTCTCGGGGATGGACTTCACCTCGATGGTGTATTTGCCGTCGGCATAGGTGAACTTGTTTGCGTCGATGTACTCCTCGGCGCCGTCGGCCACGAGGTAGAGGGTGGGCAGGGTGGCCTCTTCGCCGGTAAGACCGGAGAAGGCCACGGCGATGGGCACTGCCTCATATTCGGCAGTGGGGTCGGCGGGGTCGTAGTTCATCTTCCATGTGACGTTGATGTCCATGTAGAGGTGGCCGTTGGAGGAGACGCCGTTGCAGTCGACGTCGGCGTAGATTGCGCCGTCGAGGAGCACGAGGTCGGTCTTATGGCCGAGGTATGTGACTTTGCCTTCGGAGTCGGTGGTCATGGATACGTTCTCGACAGCGATGTCGCCGATGACGCCGATATCGGTGAGGGCGAAGTTGGGGAGGCGGAGGTCGCACTTGCCGTCGGCAGCCTCGTAGAAGAGGACGTCGTAGAGGGTGTCGTCGTCAGGGTTGAGGCAGTTGCCCATCATGTTGATGACGAGGTTACCGGAGTAAGAGCCGACGAGCACGGGCTCTGCGGGGTAGTTGAGGCGGACGTTATCGATGGTGAGGGAATTGCCGCGCTTGGGGGAGGTTTTCCAATAGTCACCGGCAGCGAAGATGACGTTGAACATCTCTGGTGTGGCATCGGAGACATACTCGAAGGGGATGGTGAGCTCTGTCCACTCCTCGGCGTCGCCGGTGATCTGATAGTCGATTTTGGCGATTAGCTCGGCATCGTCGGTCTTGGTGACAGCGCCGCCCTGCAAAGTGGTCATGCCAAGGATATTGCGGTCGCGGTTCTCCATATTGACCTTTTTGGGGTTGCCGAAGAGCACGATGTTTGCGGGGACATCCTTCTGGGTGAATGTGCCTTTCCAGAGGTATGCCACCACGGTAGCGGGCTCGGTGCCATCAGCGTCGTACTGGGCATCGTGGGTGCGCTTGTACATGAAGGTGATGGACTCGGGGCGGGAAGTGAGCTGTATGCCGCCGAATGTGCCGCCGTCGCTCTTAGAACCCATGACGGATGTAGACCATGTGGTGCCGAGGGTAACGTAACCGGGCACGATCTGGGATGACAGGGTAGAGTTGGGGGAATTGTATACTTTGACAGCGGAGGCAGACTCGTAGCCCTCGGCCTTTTCTCCGACCTGGGTCGCACCAGTGCCGCTGATGCCAATCACCTGCGCTATAGTCCAAGGAGAGGGAGTGGTGCCGATGGTCTTGGTGTCGCCTTTTGAAGTCCAGGGGACGCAGTCGGTCCAGCCGTCTTCAAAACCGGCGTTGGGCAGCTGCTCCTGCGCAGTGGCGGAGAGGGATGCCACGAGGGCAGCCGCGAGTGTTACGTAAAACTTTTTCATAGGAAATATGTGATTTGATTTACTATCAGAGTGTTGTGTCAGAATTTGTATCCGAAGCCGAAGTTGAGGAATATGGGATACATGGAGAATGTGACGGTCTTGAACGACGATTTGAATATGCCTTCGCAACCCCAGGCGAGGTTGGCGTTGACGGTGAGGTGCTTATAGGCCACCCACGAGCCGCCTACGGTGAGGCCCCACTGGAAGGTGCGGAGGTTGTCGCTGAAATCGTACGTGGCTTGGGAGTCGCCTTCGAAGACGACTTTCTCGCCCGTGGGGTCGCCCTCGCGGAGGTATCCGCTATGGACGTAGCCGTCGAAGGTGTTCTCCATGGCCAGGGCCACGTAGGGGCCGGCCCACATGCTCCAGCGGCGGTTGAAGCGATATTCGGCAGTGATGGGGAGGGTGAACTGCGAGGACTTGTAGCGAGTGTGCACTTTACCGGTCCAGCGGCCTGCGACGCGGGCGCCGTTGTCGATGATCTCCATGCCGTAGTTTTTGACAGATGCGTCGGTGGTCATGCCCTTGGTCTCGAAGCGCAGGGCCACGCCCACGCCCCATTTCGACTCTGGGGTGATCCATTTGACGGCCTTGGCGCCGAGCATGAGGTTGAGGCCCGGCTTGAAGCCTTCGATTTTGCGGATCTCGGCTGGGAGGGGGAGCGGCGAGGCGCCGCCGAAGTTGAGGCCGGCCTGCACTTCGTAGTCGAAGGAGGCGAGGAAGTCCATGGGGTGGAAGTTGCGGCTTGGGCCGTCCTTGGCCTCTGGGACGTCGGCCATGGCCATGGCGGGGGCGCACATGAGCAGGGCCGCGAGGAGGAATCTGCGGAGGGTTTTCATTCTGTGTAATCGGGTTTTTCGTCGACACAATAAAGTTCGAGCTGCGAGATCATCAGCGTGCTGCCGATGGCGCCGTTGAAGAAGTCGCCCTCGCGGCTTGAGGAGGCCACGATGGTGAGGTTGTATTTGCCGTCGGCGAGGTCTTTGGGGTCAATGTCCTTGCCGGGGCGGAGGATGAAGGGGACGCCGAAGGTAATCCAGCCGTTGGTGGTGAGACGCTGCTCGGCGCTGATCTCGGCGGTGGCCACGATGGCGGGGTTGTCGGCAGAGAGGACGTTGTTACCGTCGAGGTAGCCCACGACTTTGCCGTTGGCGTCCTTGACGTCGTTGCGGAAGAGGACGGCGTAGATGTTGCATTCGTCTTGCTTTCCGGGCACGGGCACGAGCTTGCCATCTGCGCCCATCTCGCCGAAGGTGGGGCCTGCGGTGTATTTATATGTGCCGCGGAAATAGATGGGGTAGCGGTAGAAGGTGCGACCCTCGCCGAAGTGTGTGGCGCCGAGGGGGTTGGTGATGGCTGTGGCGGTCTTGAAGGTGCCGGTGTAGAGGTTGCCGGCGGCGATGGGCTTCTTCATGCGCTCGCCGAAAGAGCCGGTGGAGAGGGTCTGGAGCACGGCGCATTTCCGGCCGGTCTCGGTGGTGCCTTGGTAGGTGGGGAATGTGTTGGGGGTCTTGCCCACGCCGCTCATGGCGAAACCGGCATTGGCCGTGGCCCATTCCCAGAGCTTGTCGCCGTCGGCGCCGAGCTCAACGAAGATGTCGTAGGAGTAGGTGCCGGTGGTTTTCTGCTCTACGTTGTCGAACTTGTAGATGTAGATGAGTTTGTCCTCGAAGTCGTCGGTGACAGAGACGGTGTAGGTCTTGTGCCAGTTGCCGTCTTCGGAGGTGACGACGTAGGTCTGCGGTGTGGAGAAGTCGCGAACGGTGCCGCTTGGGGGTACGATGGTGGCTCCGGGGGTGAGGTCGAACTGCGGGGCGAGGGCGGTGACCTCAGTGCCGAGGAGGACGTGGAATTCCACCTCAGTGTTTTTGACTATAGGATCGCCGTTTAGGATGTCGCCGGGGAGGTATGCGGCGATGATGTCGCACTCGGCGTTGGGAAGCTCGTCTTTGACGCAAGATGTGAAGGCGAGGGCGAGGAGGGTGCAGAGAAGCAAAAGATTACATTTCATCAGCGAAAGAAAAAGTAACCCTGCGGGCATGCCGCAAGCATGAAAAATTCACGAATATCGGGGCAAAGTTACATTTTTTTGCAGAAACGGCCAAAAATGGGGTGGGATTTTGTTCCTTTTAGCTAAAAAAAGCGAGAAATCGTCAAATATAGTTGGTGAAAAGGGATGAGGATGCAAGGCTCACATTGTGCGTTGTTGCGGCCGAACCGACCGTTCGGCCCTACATCGGATGGAATTGAGTTTTCCATCGCTGCGGTCGCCACAGGTGGCGACCCTACAATTGACTGGTAACCATGACGTTAGGGGCTGCACCGTGGTACAGCCCTACGTGCGGAGGCATTGCCTCCGAATGAACGTCTTTAGGCGGACGCTCGGGCCGAGCGCCCCTACTTCCAGATACTCAACGTTTTGCGGCATAGATTGTTGATGTTATCCATTGCTGCGGTCGCCACAGGTGGCGACCCTACAATTGACTGGCAACCATGACGTTAGGGGCTGCACCGTGGTACAGCCCTACGTGCGGAGGCATGGCCTCCGAATGAACGTCGTTTGGCGGACGCTCAAAAGCGTCCCTACATCCAGATGGCCAACGTTTTGTGGAGCGTTATTACAAATGAAAGATTGCATAAAAATCCCCCGCCGGCTGGGCCGGAGGGGGATTGGATGGGGTGCTGTATGTGCAGGGGGGATTACTTCACCAGGACCTTGGTGGCTTTGCCGTCGGCTACGCGGACGTAGATGCTGCCAGCGGCGGGGTTGGCGATCTCGATGCCCTGGAGGTTGAAGTAGCGGGCGGTGCCGTTGTTGATGTCGCCGATGACGTCTGCGATGCCGGCGGGCACTTCGAGGTAGACGTCGTCGGAGGTCTTGCGGTCAACGACGTTGTCGTCGTCGTCGAGCTGGTAGGCGGTGACGTTGGCCACGTAGGTGTCGCCTTCGACCACGAGAGCGCTCTCAACCACTACGCCGGTGTCCTCGGTCTGCTCGGAGAGCACGGGGAGGCGGACCTCGCCGTCGCTTTCGCACGCGATAGTGGCTTTGATGGAGCGGAAGAAGAGGTTGTGGTCGTTCTCGTCGTTCTCGTCAACGAGGTCGGGGAAGATGAGGAATGCGCAGTCGTCGGTGGCGCCGGAGAGGGTGAACTCGTACTTGGCGAAGTCGCGGCCGACGGTGGTGGCGGAGGTGTACATGTCAACGGCCACGTATTTGCCTTCGGTCTCGTCGTAGGCGAAGATGCCGGCGCGGAGCAGGGGGCCGGTGCCGGAGCATGCCTCGACCTCGAAGGTCACCTTGCCGTCTTTGGCAGCGCTGAGGTCATAGAAGCCGGTCTGCACCTCGGCGTAGAGGCCCATGAGCCAAGCGTAGATCCAGTTGTCCTGTACGCCCATAGCACCGGGGATGGTGGCGGGGAGGTAGACGGTGGCGCCGGGGAGCTGGGGAACCTCGGTGTAGATGTCGGTGATTTCGGGCTCGTCGAGTGTGCCTTCGCTCTCGACGGAGGAGAAGTCAGCGTCGATGACAGCGAGGGTCTCGCCGGCGGTCACGGGATGGATGCGGTCGATGTTGGCGACGTAGAGGTTAGCGCCGGGGGTAGCGTCCCAGATGAACTCGAGGGCGCCGTCGGCAGCGCGGGTGAAGTCGAGGCCGGTGATGTCGCCCAGGGGCTCGAGGGGCTCAACCTCGATCTCGGCGGTCTCGACGGTGAGGTTGCGGATCAGGATGTCGGCCTCGTCCAAGGCGTAGATCTGGAAGTAGAGGGGAGCGTCCTTGGCATACTCGGAGGCGTCGAAGACGCATGCGATGGTGGTCCAGTCGTTGCCGGTGATGACCTTGTCATAGGAGGTCTCGTAGCCTTCGTAGTCGCAGAGCACCACGTCGATCTCATCGGATTCGGAGGTGCCCTCCACGAGCTGAACGTCGAAGGTGATGCTTACGGCGCAGTTGGCGTTGGGGAGGTCGGGGGTGTAGAGGAAGCCGTACTTGGTGCCTTCTGCAAACTTGACGAGGAGGCACTTATCGCCGGCGTCGTAGAGGCCGACACCGCCGAAGCCGTAGTTAGCGGCGCCGATGGTGCTCTCGGGGATGAAGCCTTCGTCGTCCTGGGGGAGGGCCACGGGAGCGGCCAGGGAGCCCTTGGTGCAGAAGTCGAAGACGTTGGTCCAGAGGGTGGTGTAGTCGCCGATCTCACCAGCGGCGCGCATGGGGGTAGCGGCGGTCTGGGAAGCGGGGACGGCAACCTTGGTTTTCTTGACCTGAGCGCGGGCCTTGAGGGTTGTGGCCTTGGCCTGAGCCTGCTCGAGGGTGAGGGTGGGCTTCACGGTGCGAAGCTCGCGGGGCGCGCCGGCGGCAGCAGAGAGAACGGCAGCAGCGGCGAGCGAAAGAGTAAAGAATCTTTTCATACGCGAAAGGGGATTAGAAATTATACCTATCACAAAAATTGTTGCGAAAAACGGCGCAAAAGTAGCAATTATTAACCAAACAGCCAAACAAATTTAAAGAAATTTCAAAATTACAGGTAAAAAATTGCAAGTTTCCGTCCCTGCGCGCCAGCGCTTGGCGGCGAGGAAGGCGTACACATTATTTATATAGCTTAAAATTTTTAAATAAATAATTCCTTAATTTTTGCTTGCTAACGCTTTTTTACCTAATTTTGCGCTGAAATTAGCCTTGAAGAAACTAAATTCACAATAATCTCTAAACAAAATCATCTATTTATGTGGTTAACATGCTCATCTATAGGGCGTAAGTTCGTGATGGCCTTAACGGGCGTCTGTCTGGTCCTATTCGTAACATTTCACGTGCTGATGAATTCTGTGGCCCTGCTGTGGCCTGCGGCCTACAATCAGGTCTGCATGTTCCTGGGCGCCAACTGGTATGCGCTGGTGGCCTCGATCGGCCTGGCAGCGCTGTTCATCATCCACATCATCTACGCCGTATGGCTGACGGTGCAGAACCGCGCTGCCCGCGGCGCGGACCGATACGACGTGGAGAGCCGCCCCGCCCAGGTGGAGTGGTCGTCGAAGAACATGCTGGTGCTGGGTCTGGTGGTGCTGGCCTTCCTGGTGGTGCACCTGATGCAGTTCTGGTACAAGATGCAATACCAGGAGCTGATCGGCAGCACAGCCACCGTTGACGGCGTGGACGCCGCTCCCGAGTTCGGCACTCTGTTCCTCCAGGCCGCTTTCAGCCAGATCTGGACCCCCATCGTCTACATCATCGGCTTCGTGGCCCTGTGGTTCCACATGAACCACGGCTTCTGGTCGATGTTCCAG
>CAZSHV010000105.1:0-8819 GCA_964606815.1 uncultured Bacteroides sp.
TTTACGGGGCTTGGCGGACACGGGAAAAGGCCGTACCTTTGGGCGTATGAAACTAATCCGCTTGCTGCCTCTGCTCGTCCTCGCGCTCTTGTGCTCGTGCCACCCCAAGAAGGTGGCCCTCGGGTACACGGACGATGTCTACTATACCGAGACGAATCAGCAGCGCAAACCCCACCATGGCCACAGCTCTGACAAGCCGCAACGCCCCGCCTCCCTCCCATCGGGCGACGCGGGCAAGGTGCTACGCGAGGCTCGCCGCTGGATGGGCGTGCCTTACCGCTACGGAGGCCACACGCACGAGGGCACGGACTGCTCGGGAATGGTGATGGAGGTGTACCAGCGGGCCACAGGCGTGGCTCTGCCGCGCACGGTGGCGGAGCAAAGCCAATGGTGCCGCAGGTGCGACTTGAAGGCCACGCGGCCGGGCGACCTGGTGTTTTTCTGCGGGTCGCGGCGAGGACAGGTGGCTCATGTGGGCATCTACGCGGGCGACGGGGAGTTCATACACGCCTCCACCAGCCGCGGCGTCATCGTCAGCCGCATGGACGACCCCTATTGGCAGTCGCATTACGAGCACTCCGGCAGGGTGTTAAGGTAATGCAGAATGCATAATTCTTGCCAAGGGCAAGCGCTGGCGCGATAACTTGGCTCCGCCAAGCACTTCGCGATAACATAATTCATAATAATTTAATTGTCAGGAGATTCGGCGGCCGCAACAAATTTGCGGCCCTACTATTTGATTCGCATCGCGGACGTTATCGGCGGCACAACAAAATTTACCACCAATATCCAAATTTACCACCTCGGCGGTGGTAAAATTTTGGAACTGTGTCTCAGCGGCTGAACGAGGCGGTGTTCTTGGCGAGGACTATCCAACCTCGCTTTTTGCCTTCGGGGCGGACTATAAGGCCTTTCGCAGCCAAGCCGGCGAGATGCTTCTGCACGGCAGAGCGATTGATGCCTACTGCCTTGGCGAGTGCGTCGAGTGTGATAAGTGGTTGAGCCTGAAGCTGCTCAAGGATGCGTCCAGGTGCAGGTGTAGAGAAACGTACGATTTCGCCCTCGTGCCACCATGTAGACTCGCTGCCTGCGGAAAGAAACTGCATATACGCCTCCACGTCGGCTGCGAGGATGGCCGCCATATGGTCGACGAACGGCTTGATAGCTGCCAGTTCGGCATGAGCGCCGTCGCTGGGCACGGGGCCAACGTTGGCGTCGGCCTGCGCCAGAGCGTTAAGATAAGCCTGTTTGTTCTTTGTCTTTACCACCATAAGCGGCCAAGCATGCTGGCGGAGGATGAAATTTACGAGAAGTCGCGCGATGCGCCCGTTGCCATCCTCGAAGGGGTGAATACGAATATACCGGTAGTGGAAAATTGCGGCCAGCTCTATGGGACTCAGGGCACCGCATGCATCGGCTTCGTTGTACCATTGCACCAAGTCGGCCATCAGCGCGGGCGTCTCCTCGGGCGTAGCATAGTGAAACATAGCACCGGAGGACGTGATCACTGAATTGGGGCGCGTCTTGTACTGCCCGGCGTGCACGGTGTAGGATGTCACGACGCCCGACGGCGACTTGACGGGCACGTCATAGTCCTCCCGAAGCAACATGCCATGCAGTCCGCGGATAAACGTCTCGGTGAGAGGCCGTCCTGCTGCAGCCTCGTCAAGGGTGACGCGGAGGCAGAGATTGTGCGCCTTCATCTCCTCGAAATCCTTCATTGGCGCGCTGCCCATCACCTGTCCGAAAAGCAGGAGCACTTCGGTCTGGCCGTAGGTGAGGGTATTTCCCTCTATGTGGTTGCTGTTGTAGTTGAAGTCAAGCATAAACTTGTTATGCAGACGCAACTCATCCTCCATGCTCAGAGGCTGGAGGGCCGCCCAACGGGCCATGATGCTATCGGGATTCATACGCATAGTGATTTTAGCGCAAAGATAGCAAATTTACCACCAATCTCCAAATTTACCACCTCGGCGGTGGTAAATTCGTCACAGCAGGGGCTTGAGGACTTCGGCCTCGAGGATGTAGACGAGGGCGCCGGCGAGGTATCCGGCGAGGATGACGAGGGTGAAGCGGCGCATGTACCACCCGAAGGGTATCTTCTCGATGCCCATGGCCACCACGCCCGCGGCGCTGCCGATGATAAACAGGCTGCCGCCCACGCCAGCGCAGTATGAGAGGAACTCCCAGAAGGTGCCGTCGACGACGTAGTTGGCCGCGTAGCCCACGGCGTCGGGAGCCGCGATGGGATACATGCCCTGGGCCGCCGCCACCAGGGGCACGTTGTCGACTATCGACGACATGCAGCCAAGCAGCACGTTGATGATGTAGACATTGTGCACGTTCGTGTCGAGCCAACGCGCGGCCATGGCCAGGATGCCCGAGATCTGGAGCACGCTGACGGCCATGAGGATGCCGAAGAAGAAGAGGATGGTGCTCATGTCGATGCGCTTGACGACGGTGCTGACGCGCAGCTCGCGGCTTTTCTCGAGCTTCTTGGCGTTGTAGAAGCACTCGGTGTAGACCCACAGCGCACCCAGCGAGAAGAGCACGCCGATGAAGGGCGGCAGGTGGGTGAGCGACTTGAAGATGGGCACGAAGAGCAGGGCCGCGATGCCGAGGAAGAGTATCATGCGGCGCTCATGCAGCGATGCCACGGGCTGGCCGGTGCGGGCTATGGTGGGCGACACCACGGTGCCCGACAAGCGGCGCCCAACGACGACGAGCGGCACCAGCAGGGCCACGACGCTGGGCAGGAGCACGTAGGTGATGAGGGCGCCGGTGGTGACGTTGCCTTTCACCCAGAGCATGATGGTGGTGACGTCGCCGATGGGCGACCACGCGCCTCCGGTGTTGGCCGCCACCACTACCATGCTGGCGAAGAGCCAGCGCTCGGACCGGTGGGCTATGATCTTGCGCAGCAGCATGATCATGACGATGGTGGTGGTGAGGTTGTCGAGCACTGACGAGAGCACGAACGTGACTCCGCACACCACCACGAGCAGCAGGCGCTTGCGGCGGGTGGTGATCTTGCCGGTGATAACGGAGAAGCCTTCGTGCACGTCGATGATCTCGACGATGGTCATGGCGCCGATGAGGAAGAAGAGCGTCTGGGTGATGTCGCCCAGGGCCTCGACAATCTGGTGGTTGAGCATGAACGACAGGCATTGCTGGGCCAGCGTGCTGCCCTGCAGGCCGTTGGCCTCGATATAATGGGCCAGCTCCGAGGGGTGGAGCAAGGGGATGAGCGAAGCGGAGAAGAAGGCATAGACTACCCATAGCAGCATGCCCAGGAGCAGGGCCGAGGCGGCTTTGTCGACCTTCAGAGGGTGCTCAAGCGCAATGGCCAGATAGCCCAGGAGGAACAGCAGCACGAAGACGAGAATCATGGCGGAGACGAAGCGAAAGAAGATTTAAAGTAAGACCTAAAACAACGCAGCCTGGAGGGGCTGATTTGTCCGCGAATTTACGGCAAAGAAATGAATTAAGGAAATATTTATTTAATTTTTTCGCGCTATTTTTTGCACCATTATCAACGACTCGAAAAATGCGAAATTTAGCACATTTTTGAGGCTTTTTTGCACCATGGCAATCGGTGGCGGCTCGGAGCATAAGCGGCTGTCGATGATTTACAATTGCAAAAGGCAGCGCGGCTAAAAATCAGCGTTTTACCCCTTAAATTGAAAAATGTTGATAACTTTTGCAAATTATTTGCTCGCGCCGTTGCAAACGTTATACATTTTTCATACCTTTGCGCTTGTAAGAGCGGCATCCATGCTCCCCGGCCAAACCCCTCATTATCACCCCTTTCTCCACCCCTCGCCATGCCAGAAACGGTATACCACATCCCTGCCCTGCTGCCACAGACGGTCAGCGCCCTGGTCACAGACCCCGACGGCGCCTACGCCGACGCCACCTTCGGCGGCGGCGGCCACTCGCGCGGCATCCTGGCAGAGCTGGGTCCGAAGGGCCGCCTCTACTGCTTCGACCGCGACATCGAGGCCATTGACGCCAACGCCATCGCCGACCCAAGGGTGACGATGATCAACGGCAACTTCCGATTCCTCAAAAACTACCTACGCTACTACGGCCAGGAGCCCGGCACCATGAGCGGCGTGCTGGCCGACCTGGGCGTGTCGTTCCACCACTTCGACGACCCCGAGCGCGGATTCTCCTTCCGCTTCGACTCGCCACTTGACATGCGCATGAACCGCGCCGGCGGACGCACCGCCGCGCAGCTGATCGAGAGCTGCGGCGAGGAGGAGCTCGCGCAGTGGCTCTACACCTACGGCGAGCTCAAGCAGAGCCGCCGCCTGGCGGCGGCCATCATCCGAGAGCGCGCCAAGCAGCCCATAGCCACAGCCGCCCAGCTCGCTGCCGTGGCCGAGCCTCTGCTCTCGCCCAAGCAGCGCAAGAAGGAGATGGCTCAGCTCTTCCAAGCCCTGCGCATAGTGGTGAACGACGAGATGAGCGCCCTGCGCGCCCTGCTTTCGCAGGCCACAGAGATGCTCGCGCCCGGCGGACGCCTGTGCGTGATTACCTACCATTCGCTTGAAGACCGCCTGGTGAAGAACTTCATGCGCTCGGGCAACTTCGAGGGCCGAGAGGACAAAGACATCTTCGGCCGCTCCAGCTCGCCCCTCAAGCCCCTGAACGCAAAAGGAGCCGTGGCCGACGACGCAGAGGTGGAGGCCAACCCCCGCAGCCGCAGCGCGCGCCTGCGCACAGCCCAGAAACTATAATGGCAAAGAGCAAAGACGATAAGAAGAAAAAGACACACGCCCCCGACGCGAAGGGCGGCAAGGGAGTGCGCAAGTTGTCGCTGGAGATATTCCTGGGCGACGTGATCACCAGCGCCTTCTTCATCAGGTACAAATACCTGATGGTCTTCGCTGTGGCATGCCTGATTTTTTACATATCGTTCCAGTACGAATGCAAAACGCGCCTCGAGACTATCGACGAGCTGCGAAGCGAGCTGGCACGCGTGCGCTCCGAGAGCATACGCCAGCAGAGCACCTACCATTCGCGCATCCGCGAGTCGGTGATGCAGCACATGGTGGACAGCATGGGCCTGGGACTGAAAGTACAAGACCAACCCCCTTTCTCAATCAAATACGATGAAGACTAAACGCACGCAAATCTTCTGGCGCTACGGCCTGGTGTCAGTGGGCATCTCATTCCTGGCCGCTATGATCGTATGGTCGCTCTTCAACACCACTGTGGTGCACGCCGACAAGTGGAACATGAAGGCCGACTCTGTGCTTCAACGCGTATACTTCGCTCTGCCCAACCGAGGCGAGATCCTGGCCGACGACGGCACGGTGCTGGCCACCAACGTCACCGCCTACACCATCTATCTCGACTACCGCACCAGCGCCAAGAAGGACTCGACCTTCGTGGCCGACCTCGACAGCCTCTGCGACTCCATGGCCCACTACTACCCCATCCGCGACAAGCAGGGATGGAAGCAATACCTGGCAGAGCCGCTGAGCAAGACCACCACCCGCGACAAGCGCAAGCAGAGTCACCTGATACTCAAGGACGCCACCTACGCCGACTATCAGCGCATACTCGGCTTCCCCTACTTCCACCAGTATAAGAAGAAATACACCCACGGCTTGCACTACACCACGCGCCAGGTGCGCGTGACGCCCTACGGCCAGATGGCCAAGCGCAGCGTGGGCCGTTGCAGCTATGTGCGCACGCCCAAATTCCAGGGCGCAGCCCGTCGCCGCGACAGCACCGACGTGCTGCGCGGATACTCCGGCCTGGAGAAGGCCCTTGACCCCATACTCTTCGGCGAGTTAGGCACCGCCCGCATGACACAGCTCACACACAACGTGCGCTGGCGAGTGGACCGCCCCGCGGTCGACGGCGCGAGCGTGCACACCACCATCGACATCGATATGCAAGACATCGTCGAGGGCGAGCTGCAGGACATGCTCGTCAAGACCGAGGCCGACTGGGGCACTTGCATACTCATGGAGGTGGAGACCGGCAAAATCAAAGCCATCTCCAACCTCGACCGCGACAAAAAGACTGGCAAATACATCGAGGCCATGAACTACGCCCTGCAGGGCGTTGAGCCCGGCTCGGTGATGAAGCCCATATCGATGATCGTGGCCATGGACAAGGGCTACGCCTTCCCCGTGGAGCGCGTCTACCCCATAGGCGGAGCCTACGCCTACGCCGGCGGCTCGGCCATACGCGACTCCCACTCGCCGGCCGCCCTGCCAGTGAGCCGCTTCATCGAGTATTCCTCCAACATCGGCATGACCAAGCTGCTGGCCCCGCGCTACGACGACGCCCACCTCAACGACTTCCGCGAGGACCTGCGCCACATCGGATTCTTCGACACCCTGCACACCGACATGGCCGGCGAGCGTCCGCCCTACGTGCCCACCGTCGACCCCAAGGCTGGCGGCCGCGTGTCGCTCTCGCGCATGGTCTACGGCTACTCCACGGAGATTCCCCCGCTCTACACGTGCGCCATGTACAACGCCATTGCCAACGACGGCAAGTTCGTGCGCCCGCGCATGGTGCAGGCCATCATCTACCCCGACGGGCGCCGCGAGGAGCGCAAGATTAGCTACGTGCGCGACAGCATCCTCAGCCCCAAGAACGCCGCCCTGCTGCGCAAGATGATCCGCGACGTGGTGTGGGGCGAAGGCGGCACAGCCAAGAGCGTGCGCAGCGACGTGGTGGAGATAGCCGGCAAGACTGGCACCGCCCGCATCGCCATGCCCGCCGTGCGCGACACCGCCACGGGCAAGGTCATCAAGCCCGCCTACTACCTGGAGGGCCACTACCGCCTGGCATTCTGCGGATTCTTCCCCTACGAGATGCCCAAATACACCTGCATGGTGCTCATCTCCAACCCCAGCCCCGCCTTCCGCGGAGCCGGCACCACCTCCGGCATGGTGCTTAAGAACATAGCCCTGAAGATGCACGCGCGCGGCATGCTCGACAATAACACCGACTTCCGCGCCGATGGCAAAGGCGACGCCTCCAGCACGGCCCCCGTGCTCTATGCCGCCGACCCCGAGACGCGCGCCATGGCAAAGGCGGCAATGGCTGCCTCCGTGACCAAGCACCTCTCTCTGCCCTCGGCCACATCTGCCGGCACTGTGCCCGACCTTCGCGGCCTGGGCGTGCGCCAGGCTCTGAAAGCTCTGAGCGACGCGGGCCTCAAAGGCGAAATCTCCGGCGTGGGCTACGCCATAAGCCAGAGCCCCGCCGCCGGCACCGCGGTGAAGCCAGGAGCTACTGTCCGCGTCACTTTCACCACTAAATAGCATACTCCCTAAATTCCGACATTATATAATGAAACTCCGCGACCTCATAGCCCGCATCAACCCCGCGCCCCGCGTGGTGGGCAGCCTCGACACCGAGGTGACAGACATCACCGCCGACTCGCGCCAGGTGGCTCCCGGCTATCTCTTCGTGGCCGAGCGCGGCGTCAACGTCGACGGCCACACGTTTATACCCCGCGCCGTGGAGGCCGGGGCGGCAGCCGTGGTGTGCGAGACGCTGCCCGCCGAGCCCGCCGAGGGCGTGGCCTGGGTGGTGGTAGAGAGCAGCGCGGAGGCCCTGGGATGGATCGCCGCGGCTCGCTTCGGCTACCCATCCGAGAAGCTGACCCTGGTGGGCGTCACCGGCACCAACGGCAAGACCACCACAGCCACCCTGCTCTACCAGATGGCCCGCATGCTGGGCGAGAAGGCAGGCCTGCTCTCCACCGTGGTCAACCGCGTCGACACCCTCGCGGTGCCCGCCACCCACACCACGCCCGACGCCATCTCCCTGCAGCGCCTGCTGGCGCGCATGGTGGAGGCCGGATGCACATTCTGCGCCATGGAGGTTAGCTCGCACGCCGCCGCCCAGCGCCGCATCGCCGGCCTGAGATTCCGCGGAGGAGTGTTCACCAACCTCACACGAGACCACCTCGACTACCACGGCACATTCGACAACTACCTGCGCGCCAAGAAGAGCTTCTTCGACTCCCTCCCCGCCTCGGCCTTCGCCCTGGCCAACGCCGACGACCGCAACGGCGCCGTGATGCTGCAGAACACCCCGGCTCGTAAAGCCACATATTCCCTGCGCCAGCAGGCCACATTCACCGCCGCCGTGGTGGAAGACCGCCTGGACGGCATGCTGCTGCGCATCGACGGCCACGAGGTGGAGACACGCTTCACCGGCCGCTTCAACGCCTACAACCTTCTGGCCGTCTACGGCGCGGCCAGGCTCTGCGGCTGGGAGCAGGCCGACGTGCTCAAGGCCCTGAGCGCCCTGCGCCCCGTGGACGGCCGCATGCAGACGTTCACCAACTGCGGCGTCACCGCCATCGTGGACTACGCCCACACCCCCGACGCCCTGGAGAACGTGCTGGCCACCATCCGCGAGGTCATCACCCCCGGCGCCCGCATCATCACCGTCACCGGCGCTGGCGGCGACCGCGACCGCGGCAAGCGCCCTCTGATGGCCGCCGCTGCCGCACGCCTGGGCCACACCGTGGTGCTCACCGCCGACAATCCCCGCAGCGAAGACCCCATGGACATCATCGCCCAGATGCTCGAGGGCATACCCGCCGCCGATCGCGGCCGCGCCATCGTGGAGCCAGACCGTGCCACCGCCATAGCCCGCGCCGTGGCCATGGCCCAGCCCGGCGATGTGGTGCTCGTGGCCGGAAAGGGCCATGAGGACTACCAGATCGTGGGCACCGAGAAGCGACACTTCGACGACCGCGAGCACGTGGCCCGAGCTCTTAGAGCCTGTCCCATAAAATATGTTAAAGCTGAGGCGGTCAGCCATTGAGCAGA
>CAZSHV010000106.1:0-8753 GCA_964606815.1 uncultured Bacteroides sp.
AGGCCTGGCAGAAGCGCATGATCTCGCGGTCGCTCTTGCCGCGGGGCGAGAAGTCAGAGCCGCCCTTGGCGCCGCCCATGGGCAGCGTGGTCAGAGCGTTTTTGAACGTCTGCTCGAAGCCCAGGAATTTGAGGATCGAGAGGTTCACGGAAGCGTGGAATCGGATGCCGCCTTTGTAGGGGCCTATGGCGTTGTTGAACTGCACGCGGTAGCCGATGTTGTTCTGCACCTCGCCCTTGTCGTCGAGCCAGGTCACGCGGAAGGTGACGATACGGTCAGGCTCCACCATGCGTTCAATGATTTTGTTGCGTTCGAACTCGGGGTGCTGGTTGTAGATGTCCTGCACCGAGAGCAGCACTTCGCGTACGGCCTGGAGATACTCCTTTTCGCCCGGATGCTTAGCTTCCAGGTCGGCCATGATTTTGTTGATATCCATAATGTGTTTTGTTTATGGTAAAGAAGGTATTAATGTCTATGGCAAAGGTATACAATAATTCCGAACGCGGGAAATATTTCTGCAACTTTTTCTTGACTTATGCCTGCGGATTCCACGCATTAGCCAAAAAGCAGGGCCACGCGGTAGACGGCGAAGGCGCACAGCCATGCCACAGCCGTGTTGTAGACTACCGAGAATGCGCCGTAGCGCCACGACCCCGTCTCGCGCACTATGGCCGTGATCGTCGCTATGCACGGGCAGTAGAGCAGGATGAAGATCATGAAGCTTAGTGCCTCCGTGGTCGTGAAGTCGGGCCGGCCGGTGGCGGGGTTGGGGGCTGCCAGGCGAGCGCCAAGGGCCTGGTCGCTGGCTGCCTCGTCGTTGGTGTAAAGCACGCCGAGGGTAGAGACCACAATCTCCTTTGCCGGCACGCCCGCCAGCGCTGCTACGGTGGCGCGCCAGCTGAAGCCCAGCGGGGCCATGACGGGGTTGATGACCTTGCCGGCCATCTGCAGGTAGCTGTCGGTGTGCTCCGCAGTCTGCTCGGTCTGCTCGGGCAGGGGGGCGCCCTGCGTAGGCTGCTCCGCGCCGCGAGGGAAGTAGTTCAACGCCCACACTATCACGCTGGCCACCAGGATGATGCCGCCCATCTTGCGCAGGTACTGCTGGCCTTTGGCCCAGGTGTGGCGCAGGGAGGACTTAAGCGTGGGCATGCGGTAGGGAGGCAGCTCCATGACGAAGGGCGTCTCGTCCTTCTTGAAATAGAAGCGCCGCAGCAGCCGCGCCGTGATCATGGCCATGATGATGCCCGCTATATATAGGCTCATGAACACCAGCGTGGGGTGCGCGGGGAAGAACGTGCCGATCAGAAGCACGTAGATGGGCATGCGCGCCGAGCACGACATGAACGGGTTGATGAGGATTGTGATCAATCTGCTCGACTTGCTCTCTATGGCCCTCGAGGCCATGATGGCGGGCACATTGCAGCCAAAGCCCATGATCAGAGGTATGAACGACTTGCCGTGCAGACCTATGCGGTGCATCACCTTGTCCATGATGAACGCCGCGCGGGCCATATAGCCCGAGTCCTCCATGAATGATATACAGAAATAAAGAATCAGGATATTGGGCAGGAACACTATGACGCCGCCCACGCCGCCGATCACACCGTCGGCTATCATATCCTTGAGCATTCCGTCGGGCAGCCAGCGGCCCACCAGCGAGCTCAGCGCCCCCACGCCGCTCTCTATCCAGTCCATCGGATACTGGCCCAGCGAGAACGTGGCCCAGAAGATAAAGAACATGATGGCGAAGAACAGAGGGAAGCCGAAGAGCTTGCTCGTGACGAACGTGTCGATCACGCGCGTCAGCGTGAACTGGCTCTCATTGCCCGGCGTGTACGTCTCGGCCAGCGCGCCGGCTATGAAGCCGTACTTCTCCGCGGCTATCGTGGAGGCCACGTCCTCATCGGGCCGCTCGGCGGCGTAGGCTTGGAGCAGCTGGTCTCGCAAGCCCAAAATTTCCTTGGCGCTCGGGCAGCCGGCTATGATCTGCTCGGCTTCCGCGTCGCGCTCCAAGAGTTTGATGGCTATGTAGCGGGGCGAGAAATGCGCCGACACCTGGCGGTCGCTCTTGATAGCGTCGATCAGCGCGCGCGTCATCTTCTCGATCTCCGGGCCCAGGTTGACGTGCACATGGCGCACCGCGTCATGCTCACCCTCGTATACGCGGATGATGGTGTCGAAGAGCGCGTCCACGCCCTCGCCCGTTTTCGAAACCACCGGCACCATCGGCACGCCGATCATGTCTCCCAGGCTCTCATAGGCCAGGGCCGCCCCGCTGGCGCGCAGCTCGTCGTACATGTTCAGGGCGATCACCATGCTGCGGTCCATGTCTATGAGCTCCGTGGTCAGGTAGAGGTTGCGCTCCAGGTTCGACGAGTCGATGACGTTCACGATCACGTCCGGCGTCTTATCCTTCAGATACCGGCGCACGTACAGCTCCTCAGGCGAATACGAAGCCAGAGAATACGTGCCGGGCAGGTCCACGATATGGAAGCGGTAGCCCCCGTAGTCGAAATGGCCGCTCTTTGCGTCAACGGTCACGCCGCTGTAGTTGCCCACGTGCTCCTTGGCGCCCGATGCAATGTTGAAGAGCGACGTCTTGCCGCAGTTGGGATTGCCTATCAGAGCCACGTTGATATGGCGGCTATGCTCGCGCGCCCCGTGGTGGCCGTGGGCAGGAGCTTCGGCCGCCGGCATGTCAGCGTCAGAGTCGGCAGGATTCACAGGCACCACCTCTATCAGCTCAGCCTCCGAGCGGCGCAGGCTTACCTCGTAGCCCATTATGGAATATTTGATAGGGTCCTTAAGCGGAGCGTGCAGAAGCACCTTCACTTCGCGCCCCTTGACGAAACCCATCTCCATGACGCGCTTGCGGAAGGCGCCGTGGCCCAGGATTTTCACCACTATGCCTTCTTGGCCGGTGAGCAGTTCTGATAGTCGCATTGGCAGGAATTATCGGGTTATACGATGGCGGGGGGCGTAGGAGAGGCCGCGGCAACCGCACGGCAAAGTTACGCGAAATCCCCGTCCCAGGCAATACCCACATATAAGTATTCCCCTTCTCAATCCACCAAGCCAACCTGAAGATGATTCGCACGCATGTCGTTACCTGCGGCCGCATCGAACATGCGGCCCTACAATACTCTGGTTTTGTTGATGTTATCCGGCCCCGCAGTCGCCACAGGTGGCGACCTTACTTCGTCATTATCAACGCTTTATGTGCTTCGAAAACCGAACAACCGGATGCGGCCCTACGATCCCCCCCGAAAAGGAATCACTTGCTGCAAAAGGAAAAGGAAGCGGCCCGGGGATGGGCTGCTTCCTTTGTGCTATTATGCTCGCGCCGCTGCGGGTGCGGGGGTGATGGGCTTACTTGGAGCCGAGACGGTCGGAGACGGTGAGGTACTTGCGACCTTTGGCGCGACGGCGAGCCAGGACCTTGCGGCCGTCCTTGGTAGACATGCGCTCGCGGAAGCCGTGCTTGTTCACTCTCTTGCGGTTGTGGGGCTGATAAGTGCGTTTCATTGCTGAATCTGTGTTTTAGTGAGTGAGAAATTATTTGTTGACCACGCGGCGCTCTTTGATACGAGCCTTCTTGCCGGTGAGGGCGCGGAGGTAGTAGAGCTTGGCGCGACGCACCTTGCCGTATTTGTTGACGGTGATTGAGTCGATGAAGGGGGAGTTGTAGGGGAAGATACGCTCCACGCCGATGTTGTCGCTAATCTTGCGCACGGTGAAACGCTTGTTGTAGCCTTCGCCCGAGATGCGGATCACCACACCGCGGTACTGCTGGATACGCTCTTTGTTACCCTCCTTGATGCGGTAAGCGACGGTGATGGTGTCGCCAGGGCCGAACTGGGGATGCTCTTTGCCGCACTCGAAAGCTTTCTCGGCAATTTTAATCAGGTCCATTTTTTCGTATAAATATAATGTTAACATTAGCCGCAATATTCGCAGCCCGCATATTGTGCTGCCAGAGATTGCGAATTCGTGCGCAAAGTTAGTGCTTTTTTTCGTCTTGGCAAAATTTCCCGACCCTTTTTATCGCCCTATTTTTCTGTGTCTAAGCGCCCCTGCGGTAAAAAATAGCCTAAAACAGACCAATTTTCAGAATTTTTAGCTATTTTCGCGGATGCCCACCCGCGGCGCTTACTATTAAATAATGTGTAAAATGAAACTCCGACTTCTTTCCCTGCTCCTCTGCCTCGTCTCCCTCGCAGCGTGCAGCTCGCCAGAATCTGACGCCGAGAAGGCCGCGCAGGCCTATTTCGATGCCTACGCCGAGCGTTCGGCTTTTATATCAGACAATTACGAGGCATTTATCCGCGACTTCAACCCAGCCAACTTCACTTCCCGCGCCGAAGCACGCGCGGCGGCACAGAAAATCATCGACGATGCCAACGCCCGCTACGAAGAAGCCGAGAAGCAAGCGCAAGTGCAGCTGCTGAAGCTCCAGAACAAATACGCGAAGAAGCCTGCCGACAAGCTCGCTTTCCAAAACGCCTTCACTAACTATATCTCTACCCTTGGCGCCGGAGAAGAGGAAATCAACTCCATTCCCCTTGAGATTGAGAAACTTATAGCCACGATTATACCGCCCACGCCCTCCGCCGAAAAGATGAAGACAGACCTCGTGGGACGCAACTGGCAGGACACCGAAGACGGATACTTCGGCACCAAGCCCAAGGAAATCGAGGACGGCTATATACAGAGCGTGGAAATCCTTTCCGACTCCGCGAAGTCAAACGAATACAATGCGAACATCCTGTTTATGCTGCAGGAGAACCCCGGAGCCGTGGTGCTTAAGATCAATGCCGATATCCGCTACCTGCTCGGGCCCGACGGCGACGATTGGAAAGTTGACTATCTGGCCGTCAACTCCGTAGACGTGGTCAGGACAGGCAAATACGAGAAGTATATCACCTCCCAGATTCGTCGCGAATTTGAGTCGGAGTTAGTTATAAAAAACAATCTCGACGCGCGCTTAATCGTAGGCGGACGCTTCCTGATGCAAAACGACCCGAAGTGGCACAACTTTTCCGTCATCCTCGAGCCCAACGGGTCCAAAACCATCGGTGGCCTCTTCTTCGGCAACGTCGAAGACTACGAGATCCACTTCGTTGAGCGCCGATGACACTTAATTGAGGGTGACGGTGGCAACGAAATGCCAGTCGCTCGGCACGGAAATGTCGGGAGCGGCAACCTCTGAAGCAGGGGTGATTACGTGCTCAACGCCCGCATGGGCCAGCGCTAACGAGAAGTGGCTCAAGGCTATACCCATGTCCACGTCTTTCATAGCGTTGTCCGCTCCGTCATAACGGCCGTAGAAATAGGCCTTGTCGCCGTCCACCACCACGCGCCACGGCTGGCTGTTATAGTCGCTCGGCGCCAGACGCACCATCTCCAAGGCCTCGGCCATGCGCCCAGCCTGTTCGGGCGTGAGCGGCTGCTTGGGAGAGCCCAAGAAGAACAGGTCGCTCCAACTTTTGCGCGACGACGCCCGCGAAGTAGCGCGCATCACGCGCTCCAGCAGCCTCGGGCTCTTTGCATATCCTATCGGTACCACCACAGGAATCGTCATCTCAGAGCTCAGCTCGGCTGCCTGAGCGAAGTCGCTGCGGCGGAATGTGCCGCCCACCCACACATAGCCCAGCCCCATGGACTGAAGGCGCAAGAGCACCGACTCCAGGCGAAACGAAGCGGCTACGATAGCCTCCGACATGGCCGGGGTGGCCAGCGCTATGAAATGCTTTGCACCCGATATCACGCCGTACGTGCCCAGCTTCACACCCTCATCGGGGCGCGAGGTCACCACAGCGAACTTTGCCTCCGGAGCCTGAAACGGCGCCGGAGTCTCCGCGATCATGGCCGGGATGTTATCTAAAATAGATGCGGGGATAAGACGGTCGGGGTCGAAAGTGCGCACGCTGCGCCGCTCCTTGATGGCTGTAATAGGATTGAAATTCATAACTGTATAATTTTTCTTTTAAAACGCCCGATGCCCCAAAAAGTTGACCCGAAGAGTCAAATTACAATAAATCGCCCTCAACCAATGGCGGGTTGTCTGTCCCCAAGTACCTTTCGCCCACGTCACCGCCCACGTCAGCTCCCACTACGACACAAACTCATCACAAATCTCGTACCAGATATTTCTTAAACCCGCAATTTTTATGTAATTTTGCAGTGCAACTGAAAAATTACATAAAATCCATGGAAACTCTTTTTATACCACGCACTATGGGCGATGCCATTTCCGAGGCGTCGCAGTATTTCCCCGTCGTGACTTTGACAGGACCTCGCCAGGCGGGAAAATACACGCTACTGCGCCAGATGTTCCCTTCCTTGCCATATTTGTCTTTGGAAGATCCGGATGTACGCTTAAGGGCTGACTCTGACCCGCGTTCTTTCCTTATGTCACATCGAACAGGAATGATCATAGACGAAGTGCAGCACTTGCCTAAATTGTTATCATATATCCAGACAATTGTTGACGAGTTGCCGGATAGCAAATTTTATCTTACAGGTAGCTCTCAATTTTCACTAATGAAGACGGTGACACAGTCACTGGCCGGTCGCACTTCCGTGCACGAGATGCTACCATTGTCGATTAGCGAACTCGCGGCAGTAGGTGATACCCAGACATCGCCCGACGTGTATCTTTACAATGGTTTTTATCCTGCAATTTGGAGCGGAAAGAATATACCTCGACTTTTGTATCCCAACTATGTAAAGACTTATCTCGAACGCGACGTGCGCGATCTGCTCGCTGTAAAGGACCTCGATCTTTTCCAGCGTTTCGTGCGCTTATGTGCGGCCAGGATAGGATCTGTTTTCGTAGCCTCGGAGTTAGCCAATGAATTAGGCATATCGGTCAATACTGTCCAGTCGTGGCTCGGTGCTCTTAAGGCTTCTTACATAGTGTACATGCTTCCGCCGTTCTTCCAAAATACACGAAAAAGACTCACCAAGAGTCCGAAGATCTACTTCACCGATTGCGGATTGGCTGCCTATTTGCTCGAGATTGAGAGCTCTGAACGTATGAACACCGACAAGATGCGCGGCCACCTTTTTGAGAACATGATCATTATGGAGTTCCTTAAGAAAAGGGTCAACCCGGACCTGCCTCCAAACCTCTATTTTTACAGAGACTCTAACGGTGTGGAGGTGGACCTGATGGTGAGAAGCGCCGCTGGCTATGATTGCTATGAGATAAAGTCAAGCGCGACATTCCATTCCGATTTTATTAAGAACCTTGCTAGTTTTGACAAGGCCTTCCCTGGGCTGGCGCTCTCCAGGCAGGTGATATATGCTGGCCCTGACGCAGCCCCCGTCGATGGTGTGGCAATTCACAACTATATCTCAGCACTCACCGCTAAATAGTTCCAGCAAATGAAGTTCAACAAGGAGGTCTTGGCTATCGCGGCCCCCGCTATTGTCTCCAATATCACCACTCCTGTGCTCGCTCTGGTGGACACGGCCATCGTGGGCCACATCGGCGACGCTACGCTCATCGCAGCCATTGCTGTGGGCAGCGGCATCTCCAACATGGTATACTGGCTGCTCAACTTCCTGCGCATGGGCTCCAGCGGCCTCACCGCGCAGGCTGTGGGAGCGGGCCGCGAGCACGACGCCGTCGTGGTGCTGTGGCGCGGGTTGTTGGTGGCCTTCGCCGCCGCCGTCGCCCTGTGGCTCGCCGCTCCATGGGTGTGTCGCGGCGCTTTGCTATTGATGGACGCGCCCGCCGAGGCGGGAAGCCTGGCACGCATGTATTTCTATATCGTGGCGGGTGGCGCACCAGCTGTGCTCGGCATGTACGCTCTCTCGGGGTGGTTTCTGGGCAGGCAGGACTCGCGCTCGCCCATGTGGATGGCCCTCGTCACCAACGTGGCCAACATCGCCGCGAGCCTGTTCTTCGTCTTCGTGCTGCGTCTGGGGCTGCGCGGCGTGGCCATGGGCACCGTCCTGGCCCAGTGCGTTGGCCTTGCCTGGGGTTTGATACGAGCCTGGAAGCTCTACAAGCCCCGTTGGCCGGGATGGCGAGCCGTGGCCGACGGGCGCCAGCTACGCCGCTTCTTCTCGATTAACGCCGACATCTTCTTGCGCACAGCCGCCCTTGTGGCCGTGACGCTGTGGTTTACCCGCGCAGGCGCAGCGCAGGGCACGCTCACACTTGCCGCCAACGCCCTGCTGATGCAGCTCTTCCTCTTCTTCTCGTATTTCATGGACGGCTTCGCCTTTGCCGGCGAGGCTCTGGCCGGCCGCTATGCGGGTGCCAAGGACAAAGCCGGACTGCGCCGCTGCATCGGGTCCGTGATGCGCTGGGCAGTGGCCGTGGCCGTTGTCTTCGCCGTCATCTACGGCGCGGGGGCGCACGTGGCACTGAAAGCGCTGACTTCCGACGCAGCCGTGGTAGCAGAGGCCGGGCGTTATCTGTGGTGGGCCGCTGCCGTGCCCATAGCCGGATTCGCAGCCTTCGCCTGGGACGGCATCTACACCGGTTTGACGCGCACGCGCGAGATGACCCTCGCCATGCTTGCCGCCGTGGCCGTCTTCTTCCTGCTGTGGCGCTTCCTCACCCCGCTCTGGGGCAACCACGGCCTATGGCTGGCCTTCGTGGCCTACCTCGCCGCCCGAGGCCTGGCGCAGACCCTGCTCTATGCCCGCCACCCCGGCCTCAGAAACTAAGAGCCGCAAAAGGGCCAAAACCGGGCAAAACTGCCGCTTAATCGCAGTTTTTTGTAAAAAACCCCCTT
>CAZSHV010000107.1:0-8671 GCA_964606815.1 uncultured Bacteroides sp.
CAAATTTGTTGCGACCGCCGCAATGGATAACGTAAACAAAATCTGCGAATAGTAGGACCGGTCGGAGCGGCCGCAATAACGACATGGTTGAAACGCTACTGGAATCCCCCTCCCCCTAACCCCCTCCCCAGCTTCGCCGGGGAGGGGGTATATTATTTAAAACCTTGGCATTCCGTGGGTTAAAAACCCACGGCTCCCGAAACACGCCCCTCCGGGGCTCCGTTGATTCCCGTCGTGGGCGTTGTCGTGGGCGTTTTCAAGCGGTCGCACCGACCGTGCGGCGCTACGATCGGGGGAAACGCATGGAAAAATCGTTGATATACTGCAAAAAATGCCCGGGCCGGGGGGCTCGGGCATTGGGGCTGCCGGGATGGCAGTGGTGGGGGGAGACTATGTTTAGTCGATGTTGGGGTTGATGGAGTGCCACTGGTCAACGGGGGGCAGGACGCCGAGCTCGATGACTTCGTCGCGCATCTCGCAGAGGTGCTTGTAGCTCTTCTCGAGGGCAGCTTTCTCCTCGGGGGTGCCTTCGACTACCTGGTAGTGGATGCCGGTAGTGTCGATCTTGGTCTCCATGGCCATCATGATGTGGTCGAAGCCGTCGCTGTGTACGTACACGCCGCCGGGCCAACGGAAGGGCTGGCCGCCCATGGCAGCAGCGATCATCTCGATGGAGACGTACGCGGGGCTCTGGAAGGAGGAGCGGCCGCGCAGGGCGATGATGTTGGCGCCGCCCTTGGTGACTTTCTGCTGGATCTCGGCCCATTGCTCGGCTGTGAGCTCGGGGGTGCCGATGATGTCGGTGAGGGGCTTGCCGTCGATCTTGGCGGTGGAGGCGTAGACAGCCATCTGCTCGCCGTGGCCGCCGTAGGTGCGGGCGTTCTCGACCTTGTCGGGAGCGATGTTGAAGTGCTTGGCGAGCTCGCTGCGCAGACGGGTGGAGTCGAGGGCTGCGAGGGTGGTCACCTGGCTGGGCTTGAGGCCGGAGTAGAGCAGGGTGATGAGGCCGGTTATGTCGGCGGGATTGAAGATGACGACGACGAATTTGACGTCGGGGCAGTAAGCCTTGACGTTCTTACCGAACTCCTCGGCGATGGCAGCGTTGCCTTTGAGCAGGTCCTCGCGGGTCATGCCAGCCTTGCGGGCTGCGCCACCGGAGGAAACGACGTATTTAGCGCCGGTGAGGGCCTCCTTGATGTCGGAGGTGAAGGTGATGTTTACGCCTTCGAAGCCACAGTGGAAGAGCTCCTCGGCGACGCCCTCGAGACCGGGGGCATAGGGATCGTAGAGACAGATGTTGGGGGTGAGGCGCATCATGATAGCGGTCTGCGCCATGTTGGAGCCAATCATGCCGGCTGCGCCGACGATGGTCAGTTTTTCATTTGTAAGAAATTCCATATCGATATGTGAATTAGGTGTTGCTGTTTATGGAGGGGGTGCGGAATATTCCGTGATGCAAAGATATGAAATTTTCGCGGGACTAAATCTAAAATTATCAAAAATTTTCGCCGGCGGCTCCGCGGAAATCTTTTTTGGCATGCTTTTTGTTATATAGATAGACGAGGCTGCCGGCGGAGCGCCCGCCCGCGAAGTCTCTGTATAGAACGCAACATATTAATAATCATTAAATAAAGTACTATTATGGAAGAAAAAGTAATTCCTGGCAAGCATGTGTCGATGGTCTACGACCTCTATGTGGTCGAGCCTGACGGCACCGAGGCTCTGGCCCACCAGAGCGACCCCGAGGACCCGGAGCAGATCATCTTCGGCGTGACCCGCGGCGTGATCGTGCCTCTTGAGCAGGCGCTCGACGGTCTGAAGGCCGGCGACGAGTTCGACGTCAAGGCCAACGCCGAGGAGGCTTTCGGCCCCCACGTGGAGGAGCAGGTGGTGACTCTGCCCAAGGATATGTTCGAGGTCGACGGCAAGTTCGACTCCGAGGTAGTGGCCGTGGGCAAGTATGTGCCCATGCTCACCGCCGACGGTTTCCGTCTGAGCGGTCTGGTGACCAAGATCGACGGCGACGAGGTGACCCTTGACTTCAACCACCCCCTGGCCGGCAAGGACGTGCGCTTCAAAGGCCGCGTGCTTACCGTGCGCGACGCCACCGACGATGAGCTCCATCTGGAGACTCAGGGTTCTTGCTCCTGCTCCGGCGGCTGCGCCGAGGGCGAGGGTGACGAGAAGGGTTGCTGCGGCGACTGCCACTGCAACTGATCTCGCACCTAATCGTTTGACATAAAACCACACGCAAGCCGCGCGGCAATGGCGCTCGATGATGAGCCCTTGCCGCGCGGCATTGTGTTTTTTAATGATGTGTTAGACAGCTCCCGCGAGGGTGGAGGCGGCGCCGGCCACCCAGACCACGTCGCCGGGGGCGAAGACAAGCTGGGGGTTGGAGTCAATGTATTCGTCGCCGCGCTGCACGGCCACGAGCAGCACGCCGTAGCCAGCGAGTTCGGCGGTGGCAGGAGTTTTGCCCACGAGAGCGGAGCCCTCTGTGAGGAGCACGGAGGTGAGCTTGAAGTCGGAGGCGTCGCACGTCTGCGAGGTCTCAGCCTTTCGAGCCTCGACCACGGGGAGCATGGCAGCAATCTGCTCGTCGGTGCCTATGACACCGAGCACGTCGCCGGGGAAGATGCGCTCGTCGGCGCCGGGGATGGGGATGAACGACTGGCCGCGGGTGATATTAGCGATGCTCACGCCAAAGCGCTGACGCAGACGCGAGTCGCGCAGGCGCATGCCCACGAAGTCACAGCCGTCGCCCACGGGCATGTAGGCCAGGTGCAGGTCGCCCACCACGGCGTTCTTCTTGCCCGAGCGGCGGAGCTCGCGCTCGTTGAGGTTGTCCATGAATTTATCCTCGATTTTGCTCATGCTGCCGCGCACGCCGCGGGCCGTCATCAGCACGGCGATGAGCACCACGCCGATGGCCGCGCAGAAGCCCCAGCCGAACGACAGGTAGCGCCACAGCACGAAGGCCACGAACCACACGGCGATCAGCAGACGGAAGATCGACAGCACGATCCTTGGCACGCCGGCAGCTATCAGGCGCGGGCTGGAAGCAGAGGCCTCGTCTTTGCTCTTTGAGATGGGTACCACCAAGGCCACGAGGAATGGCGACATAGCGCCGAGGGTGGCCGCGATGCCTATGACCTGCTTCCAGGCCGGGAGGTTGTCGGTGAGCCAGGGAAGGAGGTACCTGTTGGAGAGTATGGTCAGGGCGATGAGCACTATGGAATAGAGCACCGTGGTCCAGATATGTCGCTTGAGAGCGGTGACCCATGCGCGGCGCTCGGCGTTGTCGCGTGCGGCCTCGCGCTGGTAGCGGTCGAGCAGGAAGCTCAGGCGCGCGGGCAGGTGGCGCTCCAGAGTGTCGGCCACGCCCGGAGCCATCTTGATGAAGTAGGGAGTGAGGAATGTGGTGAGCACCGACACGGCCACCACGATGGGGTAGAGCGTGGGGTCGAGCACGCCGAGGCTAAGGCCCAACGTGGCGATGATGAAGGCGAACTCACCGATCTGCGTCAGCGAGAAGCCCGACTCGATGGCCACCCTCAGCGTCTGGCCCGTGACGAGCATGCCGAAGGTGCCGAAGACGATCATGCCCACGATCACAGCGGCGGACAGGGCCAAGATAGGGCCCCAATAGTGCGCTATGATCTCGGGGCGCACCATCATGCCCACGGAGATGAAGAAGACGGCTCCGAAGAGGTCCTTGACCGGCGTCACCACATGCTCGATGCGCTCGGCGTAGCTCGTGCCGGCCAGGATAGAGCCCATGACGAAGGCACCGAGGGCCAGGGAGAAGCCGCAGTAGACGGAGAACACCGACATACCCAGGCACAAGCCCATAGCCACCACCAGCAGCGTCTCGCTGTTGAGGAAGCGGCGGCAGCGGTTGAGCGCAGATGGCAGCACGTACACGCCCACGAGAAACCATATGATGAGAAAGAAGGCCAGCTTGCTGACGCTGTAGAGCAGCTCACCGCCCTCCACAGAGTTGGTCTCGGCGATCGACGACAGGAGCACCATCAGAAGCACGGCGAAGAGGTCCTCGACGATGAGCACAGCGAGGACCAACTCCGTGAAGCGTTTCTGCCTGAGACCTAAGTCATTGAAAGCCTTGATAATAATGGTGGTTGACGACATCGACATCATGCCGCCCAGGAAGAGGCAGTTGATGGTGGAGAGGCCCATAAGGTAGCCTATGCACACGCCCGTGCACACCATGCCTGTGATGATAATCAGGGCTGTCACGGCCGCCGACCCGCCAGAGTTCATCAGCTTCTTAAAACTGAACTCCAAGCCCAGCGAGAACAGCAGCACGATGATGCCGATCTGGGCCCAGAATTCGATGTTCTCCTCCGTGGTGACCGAAGGGAGATAGACGAAGTGGGGGCTGGCGAGGAAGCCCGCTACGATGTAGCCCAGCACCACAGGCTGCTTGATCCATTTGAAGAGCACCGTCACCACCGCGCCCAAGAGCAGGATGAAGGCCAGGTCTCTGATAAGTCCGTTGATATCCATAATGTATAATGTGTGTGTTGTTATAGTTCATAAAAATTGAGGGAGGGGGCTTCAGAGCTGCTGGAGCAGGGCCTGCAGGGCGGAGAAAGCCTCGCGGGGGGCGCGCTCCCAGAAGTCGGCGTACTGCGCAGCGTTGTCGGCCTCGCCGGGGGTGTCGCTGATGACGCGGGCGCAGAGGAACGGCACGCCCTTGAGGTGGCACACCTGCGCGATGGCGCCGCTCTCCATGTCAATCGCTGCGGCCTGGGGCCAAAGGGCCATGATGCGGCGGAAATCGTCCATGCGGCACACGAAGATGTCGCCCGACACCACCAGGCCTGTCTTGGCCCCGATGGCCTTGGCCAGAGGCTCCACGTCGCGGCCCGGCAGGAACACGCGGGGCAAGCCTTGCACCTCGCCCTCCTGCGTCTCCGGCCCGCACCACACATCGTGGTAGGCTACCCCGGAGGCCAGGACCACATCCAGCACGCGGGCGTCGCTGCCCGTGCCGCCGGCCACGCCGGTGTTGATCACCAAGTCTGGGAGGAAAGCCTGGATCAGCTCCAGGGCGCCCACGGCAGCGTTGACCTTGCCGATGCCGCACTGCTCCACAGCCAGCTCGTGATGGCCAAGGCGGCCGGTGAAAAGCACGCGACCGTCCACGGTCAGCTCTTTCATATCCTCAAGCAGCGGCAGCAAGAGGTCAAGCTCCTTGCGCATCGCCACGATAATTCCGATTTTCATCTTAAAAATACGATTAGCGTTTGTAAGCGCGAAATTACTAAAAAAAGCGGAAGAAAAATTTTGCCTATCAAAAAAAGTTAGTAACTTTGCACCGCGAAAACCCGAGGAAAGGTGCCGGAGTGGTCGATCGGGGCGGTCTCGAAAACCGTTGTACCCTTGCGGGTACCCAGGGTTCGAATCCCTGCCTTTCCGCTTAACAAGAAAAGACTTGGCGCATTTGCCAAGTCTTTTCTTGTAAACGGGGGGGGCAGAAGGGATTCTCAAAATTATTCACTAACTTCGCCACCGAATCAAGGTCCAAGCCTATTCGCTCAGCCTCTGCGGGATTGATCTGCAGACTGACAATAAGAGCCTGACTTTTTCTTTGTTCCCTTTGCTCACGGCGTTGGCGACCTGTATCTGCGTCAGCCACTCGTTGCGACCGCTTTCCACTCTCGCCTTCACCCCAGCCCTCAATGAGTTCTCCGACACGCATGGCCTCCTTCACGCTTTTTTTCGCTAACATCCAAAATTTTCGCCTCAGGATCGTAGGATTTCTCAATTCATTTTAGTAAAATTGCAATCCCATATGTAGGCTGATGTGCAAAGTCAGTCGCTGTGGGCTCCAAGATAGAGCTGCTCGAAGAATCGAGCAGCTCTATCTCTACTACTTCGTAGCAGTGCTGAGTGACGGACTGTCCGTTATATGGGGGCCGTTCCCCCAGAAATTTGCTCGTTAGCATACTCCGACGTGCCGAAATTGGATTTAACATACGGCACGTGTTGCGTATATAGGTGTTTTGACTGTCTTTATAACCCTAATTACGCACTGCGGATCTTCAACTGAACGGTTTGGCCGGATCAACCCCACGCTCGGAGCAACTTGTCAGATAATCATCTACGGCGCCCTCGAAGTCGCGACGAATTTCATCAACGCTCTTGCCCTCATACGAAATAAGCGTGCCGGGGAGTCCGAGCACTTTGCCATGCAGGCAATCATCAGCGCTGCTGTACTCAACGGAGCCAGTGTAACCCTTGTATTTTAAATGCCCCATATAAAAAAACAAAAAGTGTGTGTAATTTTGTGCGTAAATATTATAGTTCTTAGAGAGGGTGGTTCACAAATAGCTATCCCATAAATAATTACTGGATACCGCACCGGGGTATCCAGTAATCATTGGCGGAGAGAGAGGGATTCGAACCCCCGGAGGTGTGACCCTCAACGGTTTTCAAGACCGCCGCAATCGACCACTCTGCCATCTCTCCTTGGCGCCCGATTGTCGGGCCGAGTGAATGTGGGTGCAAATTTACGAGTTTTTTTCTGTTTTCTATGGTTTCGGGCGTCTTTTTTCTGAAATTTTTGTAATTTTGTGTCTGTAATGCGCTGGTCGCGTTGGCCGGCGTGCCTAAATATGCCTTAAGATGCTGAACATAGGTAAATATAACGTGCTGAAGGTGAGCCGTCTGGTGGACTTCGGCGCTTATCTTGACTGCGGCGACGACCGCGAGGTGCTGATGCCGGCCAAATTCGCCGACCACCCTCTGCAGGTGGGCGAGGAGGTGGAGGTGTTCGTCTACACTGACTCGCGCGACCGTCTGATTGCCACCACCGAGAAGCCGTTCGCCACTGTGGGCGAATGCGCTTATCTGCAGGTGGCGGAGGTGAACCGCGTGGGCGCGTTCCTCGACTTGGGTCTGGAGGCCAAGCAGCTGCTGGTGCCTTTCGCCGAGCAGAAGACGAAGATGGCTCCCGGTGGCGTGTACCTTGTGTATGTCTACCTTGACAACAACACGGGCCGCATGGCGGCATCGCAGAAGGTGGAGAAGTACATCGGCAACGTGCTGCCCCGCTACGAGCGCGGCGACCGCGTGGAGGCTCTGGTGGTGGAACACACCGACCGAGGCTACCGCTGCATCGTGGACAACCTGCACTGGGGCATGATCTACCACAGCGAGACGTTCACGCCCGTGGAGGTGGAGAGCACGGTGACGGCCTACGTCAAGCAGGTGCGCGTCGACGGCAAGATCGACCTGAGCATTCGCCCCTCCGGTGGCGAGCGCACGGGCACGGTGGCCGACCGCATACTCCAGGCCCTGGACACCGCCCCCGACGGAGTGCTGCCCGTGGGCGAGAAGTCGGCGCCGGCCGAGATCGAGGCCCTCTTCGGCTGCTCCAAGCGCGACTTCAAGCAAGCCGTGGGGCATCTCTACAAGGGCCGCAAGGTGGTGATCACCGACGGCCGCATATCCCTCGCTCCCAAAGGCAAACGATAATAACATTTCCCTGTTAATTATAACCCCGCATATATCTATGAAACAAGAAATAGCCAACCGCCTCGCCGCCCTGCGCTCGCAGATGAGCGCCGACGGCGTGGATGCCATAATCATCCCTCTCACCGACCCCCACCAGAGCGAGTACATCGCCACGCATTGGAAGACGCTGCGCTACTTCAGCGGCTTCACCGGCTCAGCCGGCACCCTGGTGGTCACCGCCAATAAGGCTCTGCTCTTCACCGACTCGCGCTACTTCCTGCAGGCCGCCGAGCAGCTTGAGGGCACGGAGGTAGAGCTGATGAAGGAGGGCCTTCCCGGTACGCCGTCGCCCCGCCAGTGGCTGGCCACTGCTCTGGGCTCGGGAGCTGTGGTGGCCGTTGACGGCATGCTCTTCTCCATCGCCGCGGCTGCGGAGATGGCCGAATACTTCGCCGCTCGCGGCATTACCCTGCGCACCGACTACGACCCGGTGCCTGCGCTTTGGGCCGACCGCCCCGCCCTGCCCCAAGACCCCGCCTTCGTCCACGATGAGAAATACGCCGGGCAGAGCGCCAAAGATAAGATAGCCGAGCTGCTCGCAGCTGCCAAAGACAACCTGGCCGACAGCGTCTTCATCTCCGCCCTCGACGAGGTGGCATGGACGCTCAACATCCGCTCGCGCGACGTGCGCTACAATCCCGTGGCCTACGCCTACCTCTACCTCTCGCCCGCCGGCTCCACGCTGCTTATCGACCCCGCGAAGGTGACGCCCGAGCTGCTTTCCTATCTTAAGGGCAAAGGTGTGGAGGTTCGTCCTTACGCCGACGTCAAGAGCTTCATCTCGTCGCTGCCTGAGGCGGAGCGCGTGCTCATCCAGCCCGAGCGTACGTCAGCCGCCGTGGCCGCTCTGCTGGGCAGCCGCGCCGTGCAGGGCCCCAGCGTGGCCGCTATGCCCAAGGCCTGCAAGAACGCCGTGCAGATCCAGGGCGTGCGCGCGGCCATGGACCGCGACGGAGCAGCCCTCGTTGGCGCTGTGATGGAGATCGAGAGCACTCTCGCGCAGGGCTCCCCCATCACCGAGCTCGATGTGGCCGCCATACTGCTTCGCCACCGCAGCGCCCAGCCCCTATTCTTCGACGAGAGCTTCGGCACCATCGCCGGCTACGGCCCCCACGGCGCCATCGTG
>CAZSHV010000108.1:0-8307 GCA_964606815.1 uncultured Bacteroides sp.
GATAGATATAGGTGTTGCGCACCATGAACTCCTTAAGGATGTCGTTCTGGATGGTGCCGGCCATCTCCTCAAGCTTGGCGCCCTGCTCGAGGCCAGCGTTGATGTAGAAGGCGAGCACGGGCAGCACGGCGCCGTTCATGGTCATGGACACGGACATCTTGTTCAAGGGAATGCCGTCGAAGAGCACTTTCATATCCTCGAGCGAGCAGATGCTCACGCCAGCCTTACCAACGTCGCCCACCACACGGGGATGGTCGGCATCATAGCCGCGGTGCGTGGCCAGGTCGAAGGCCACGGAGAGGCCCTTCTGGCCGGAAGCGAGGTTGCGGCGATAGAAGGCGTTTGACTCTGCAGCGGTAGAGAAGCCGGCATACTGGCGGATGGTCCAGGGGCGCAGAGGATACATAGCGCTGTACGGGCCGCGCAGGAAGGGGGGCAGACCGGAGACATAGTTGAGGTGCTCAAGGCCCTGGAGGTCCTCCTTAGTATAGATGGGCTTTACGGGTATCAGCTCCGGGGTGTTCCAGAGCTCGCCGGCGGCGGGGGCGGCAGCGGGGGCGCCGAAAGCGTCGGTGGTGATGTCTATGGTTTTGAAATCGGGTTTCATCTGTGGGAATTATTTGAGGAGACGGGCGTTAAAATCTTTGAGGGTGTCGAGCACGTTCACGCGCACGTGGATGAAGTCGTTGATGCCAGCGGCCTTGAGGTCGTCCATGCAAGCGGGAGCGCCTGCCACCACGAACTGCGCGCGGCCGTCGAGGTACTTGAATGCCTTGGGGGCAAGCTCGGCGTATTCGTCGTCGCTGGAGCAGAGCACCACCACGTCGGCGCCCTTCTCGAGGGCTGCGTCCACGCCTTCCTCCACGGTGTTGAAGCCAAGGTTGTCGATGATCTCGTAGCCAGCGCAGCCGAAGAAGTTGGTGGAGAACTGAGCGCGAGCCAGACGCATGGCGAGGTTGCCGATGGTGAGCATGAACACTTTGGGACGCTTCTCGGCGTGCTCGGTGGCAAGGCGCAGGGCCTCAAAGTCGCTTGCGGCGCGCTTGCCGTTCAGGCCGCCCTGCGCGCCTTCCTCGTCGGAGCAGCCGCAGGCGCAGCAGCAGCCGTCGGTCTCGATCTTGGAGGCAGCGGTCTCGTTGATGTTGGGATACTGGTTGGTGCCGAGAAGGATCTCTTTGCGGCGAGCCACGTCGGTGTGACGCTTCTCAGCAGTCTCGTTGACTGCAGCCTGCACTTTGCCTTCGGCCACCATGGCGAAGAATCCGCCCTTGTCCTCCACGTCGAGGAAGAGCTTCCAGGCCTCGTTGGCGAGGGATACGGTGAGGGTCTCCACATAGTAGGAACCGCCGGCGGGGTCTACGACCTTGTCGAGGTGGCTCTCCTCTTTGAGCAGCAGCTGCTGGTTGCGTGCGATGCGCTCGGAGAAATCGTCGGGAGTCTTATAGGGAGCGTCGAAGGGCACGGAGGTGATGGAGTCGACGCCTGCGAGGGCGGCGGACATGGCCTCGGTCTGCGAACGCAGCAGGTTGACGTGAGCGTCGTAGATGGTCTGGTTGAAACGGGAAGTTTCGGCGTGCACCATCATCTTGCAAGCGCAGTCGCAAGCGGGCTGGTACTGCTTGACGATCTGGGCCCAGAGCATGCGGCCGGCGCGGAATTTAGCCAGCTCCATGAAGTAGTTGCTGGAGATGCCCATGTTGAATTTGATAGCCTTGGCGGCATCGTCGGCGCTGACGCCGGCGTCGGTGAGGGCGGTCATCCACTGCGCGCCCCAAGCCAGAGCGTAGCCCAGCTCCTGGTAGATGTAGGAGCCAGCGTTGGAGAGCATCACGGAGTCAACGCCGATCACGCGCAGAGCCTTGACGGGAGCGGCCACCTCGATCATCTTCTTGGCGGTCTCAACTGCGTCGGGCAGCAGCTCGCCGCCGTGGCGAAGGGCGCGGCGCAGGGGGTTGTAGTCCACAGAACCGTGGAAGGTGTCCTCGGCTTTCTGCTCCTTGACGTAAGCCACGAGAGCCTCGACCAGGGCCAGGGTGTGGCGCTGGCAGGTGGAGAGGTTCACCTCGGTCTTCTCCAGATCAACGCCTGCGAGCAGTGTGCGAAGGGCCTCGATGCTCACCTGGTCCTTGGGCAGGTTGCAATATACGGAGTTGACGCCTTTGGTGACGACATCGAGGATCTTCTTGTTAGCCTCCTCGATGCTGCAGGCTATGATGGTCTGGCGAGTGAGCCAATGGTTGTTGTCGCGGGTGCCGCGAACGTAGGGATACTCGCCGGGGAGAGAGTCTGTGGTACGGAGGTCAGCGATGTCCTCGGCGCGGTACATAGGCTGAACGTTGAAGCCTTCGTTGGTGCGCCACACGAGTTTCTTTTCGAAGGGCGCGCCTTTGAGGTCGGCTTCCACTTTAGCTCGCCACTCCTCGGTGGACACACCGGGGAACATGTCGAACAATTTTTCTTTTTTATCTGCCATAGTTTGGTATTAAATAGAGTGATAATAGTCGATTGGGTTTTGTTTGGAGGTATTTAGATTTAGTCACGCGAATTTACAAAAAAGCGGCGAACCCGCAAATTTTCCAGCGAACTTTTACCCCATTTGCACCATTTCGGCTGAAAAATCCGTTCATTATATAAAAACACCTGTATGAAAGAAATCAACATCGCCACATGGGAGCGCCGGGACATCTACGAAACCTTCAAATCCCTTGAACTGCCCTTCTATCACGTAGCCTTCCGCGTGGACGTGACCGCGCTCAAGAGCTACACCCGCGCCCGCGGGCTTTCGTTCTATTATTCATTAGTGTACATGGTGGGCCGGGCAGCCAATTCCATCATGAATTTCCGTCTGAGATACCTCGACGGCAAGATCTACGACGTTGGCGACACCGTACCGAGCCTTACGTTCATGCATAAGGGCCGCGAAGCATTCCAGGTGGTCAACTGCGCTTTGACGCCCGACATGGACTCGTACACCACAGCCGTGCGCAGCCTCACGGACGCACAGACAGCCTTCATGGGCGGTGAAGATGTGGCCGCCTATAAATTATTATATGTGTCGTGTCTGCCGTGGCTGGACATGCTATCTTCGTCAAGCGAGCGCAGCCGCGATCCCTTCGATGCTATCCCCCGCATCGCTTGGGGAAAATACGTGGCGGACGCCGATGGTCGACTGACCTTGGGAATGTCAATCGACGTTAACCACAAATTCGTCGACGGCTACCACATCGGCCTCTTCTATGAGCGCTTGCAAGACATGATCAACGATTTAGCTTCTATTTGCCCAGGTCTGAACCTTTGAGGGCAAGCAGCTCTGGGAGCGTCGCCTTGGAGTGGGTGCGGAGGTAGTCCTCTACCAGCCGATAACCTATGTAGCGCCCCACCCTGCCAGGAGCCCAACCGTTGAGCAGCGGCGAGTGCGGGCCGGGGGCTATCATGCGGTCGATGAGCACGGGGTCTGTGTCGTGCATCAGACGGCGCGTGGCCAGCTCCTCCATCATCTGGTCGTAGTTCTGGTCGAGGCCTTTGAGCATGCTCTCGTCGTATCCCAGAGCGGTGGCGAGCTTCGCGTCGGGCACCAGGCGCATGCGGGCCTCCACAAGAGCACCCTCGTAGAGCATCCAGTCCAGCAGCGTGGCCTGGTCGGGGTCTGTCATAGGGCAAGAAGTAGCAGCCAGTGTGGCGGCAATGTCGTAGGGCAGCATCTCCGGGGTCTTAGGCGCGCGGCGGTAGCTCTCCCAGTGCGAATAGCCCTCGTAGTCGGCTCCGAGGTAATGGTTAAGGGCAATGAGCATCACGTCGCTGTCGCGCAGCAGCGGCTGGGGCCTACCCCACACCACGGAGTAGAAGCGCATCTGGGGCAACGGCAGCGAGTCGCGGCGCGCGCGCTGCATAATCACACCGAGCTCAGCCTCGAGATCGGAGAGGGATGTGTATACGCTGTCGACGTCGGGCTGGAAGATGCGCACGGCATCGCTGTTGCTCCACCACTGCAGCAGCTCAGGGCTCACGGAGTCGTAGCCCATGGCCCGGAACATCAGCGAAGCGCCGTCCATGCAGCTGTCGCTGATCGCCATGCTGTCGGCCGTTGCGAGGTCGCGAATTTCCAGGTCAAGACGATTCACACGCTCCGGCGACGCCTTTTTGGTGCACGAGGCCGCGCAAAAAGCGAGGGCCGCGATGATAGGGATGAAGATACGTTTCATGCCGCGAAATTAATGCGAATTCGTATAATATACAATAGCTCGCTCAAGTTTCAAGAATATGAGCCTACCTCAAAGTGCGCTTGCCCCCAAAAAGCGCGGGATCACGTTGTCTTATTTCGCGGGGGTGAAGATTTCGTAGCTATTGTCAGTGTAGAAAACCATTATGCTTTGCACTCTCTTCATGGGGTCTGACGTTCCCTCCGCGGCGGCGTCAGATGCTCCAAGAGCCTGGAAGGCACTTTGGGGCGTGGAAGGTACAAAACCGGCAGTAATCGCGCCAGAAAGCTCGGGTGACGAGGCCCCGCGCATAGTTTGCACAGAATCTTGTTGTCTTTGATTCCCTGACGTATGGAACATATCTTCTTCACGTCCAGAAGATTGCGAGGCCGAAAAGAGAGTATTTTGCACATTTTCAGCCCCTGAGGTTCGCATATTCGTGGCGTTTAGCATATCTCCATCGCCAAACAGCAACCACAGAACGTTTAAATCGGGATATGCAGCGTGAAGCTTAGCAATAAGCTCGTTGCTCACCTTCTTGTTCCTTCCGCTAAGAATCTGCGACAACGTAGGACGCGCTATGCCGGCAGTATCGGCAAACTGCGTGACGGGCATACCTACATATTCCATATATTGTCGGAGTCTGGTTACAAAATCCATTCTTTTGTTGCATTTACGATTGTTACAATAGTAAAATATCTCGTTGCAAATGTAGTGATTAAAATTGAAAACTCCAAATTTTTGGTTTAAAAATGTAATTCATAATTGCAAATTCTACAAATTTACAATTTCATTTCCAAACGTAACTATTGCAAACATATCAAATATTTACTTTAGATTTAAACTACATAACACTATATTACAAGCACTTATACTCACTAAAAGCACATGTATTCAATTCTATCAGTCGCATTACGCAAAATTTAATCTGTAAATTCAAGAAAATTTTACTATAGATTGATTTTCAACACAATAAAACCAGCGTTAAAAATATTTTAACGCCTTTTTCTGTTTTTGTGAACCGTTTTCAATCTTTATCTCGGTGGTTTTCCGTTTTTGTGAGGCCTTGTCTTCAGTGTTGCCTTACTAAAACTTGGGAATTACTTTTGACATCGTCCGGCGCATCTCGCGTTTCATTTAATGTCGTTTGGTTTTGTAACCGATTTCAATTGCACCTCCCAGCGCATATTTTGTCGCGGGATTCGGGTGCATTCTATAATTAATACGCTTTTGGTGAGAAAAATGTTCAAATCAAATCATTTTTATTTTCACGTCAATCAATCACTTACATTCGATTTCAAGCTCATTTGGCGCTATGAGAATCGCGCATGCGTCGCCGCGCCCTACTCTCCCCCATTTTTCGCCAACCTCAAGAGCCCACATCAGGCCAATCGAATCACAGACATGTTCTATCCCACTTCAGAAAGATCCGCGGCCTTACCCGTTACTTTGTCGCCCCTTCAGCTTGCACCATCACCTCTCCCATCACTCGGAGATATAACAGTCGATATCTGCTCATACGTCTGCCAATCCCTGTTAGATCCAATCCACGGCAGAAAACAATGAGGGCTGAATCCTGACTTAGGACCAGCCCATAATAATTGAAAAATTAACAGCTTTTACAGAAGGCTCATCTTGAATGCGCTTGTGCTTTTTAAAAATTAGACGCTTAGCACTTACTGGAATCAATCATATCCATAGCTATCGTAGAAGGAAGAATGGTCATCTTCTGGATCAAAATCCGAATAGTGGTAATTTTGAGGCAGTGACAGCTCTTCATCGTATGTGTCTTCCTCATGAAGATTGCCCCAATAATTTTGTCGAGGTTGGTGCTGTGTGGGATGACCCGTTAGTACTGCCTTGTTGATTGTAGAATACGACTTAATTTCACGTTTAGCCATATTTTTCTTTTTGTCTTTTCAAATTTGAGGTAAATAGTCTGTGAGCGTTCAAAACTATATATCAGCGTGAAAGAGTCCTCATTTTGCGATAATCGTTGCGGAGCCGTTGGCGACACGGATGTATAAACCGCCGGCGACGGGAGACAGCACGCGCACGCCTTGGAGATTGTAGTAGACCGCAGGTGAGTCATCAGCAGCTTCGAGGTCAGCAGCGAAGGTCGATATCATTCCATGGCCGAAGACGCTCTCCTCCGACTTGTCCCACAGCGGGGCGGCAGCGAGCGTTCCGCCGGGCACCGCTACGTATTTCAACGCCAGATTCGACTGTTCTGCCGTGGAGAGGTTCGAGGCGTGCACTGGGCGGAAGGATCCGGCGTATCTGTAGGTGCCCGTCTCGTCCACGGTGTCGGCGGCGCGGGCAGCGGAATGCCGAGCTGCGGAGTCTGACTGGGATGGGGGGAGCAGAGCGGGATCTGTGGTGGCGGAAGCGATGTCGATTTCTACATCGCGACGCTTGGTGTAGTATATCTCCACGTTGTCGCCGTATGGGTGTAGGAACTCCACGCGGGCATCAGCAGGGATCGAACGTAGGTCGCGGGTTGCTACCTCGCCGTTAATCACTACCACAGGAGCGGTCAGCGGCATGGGCGGCACGGAGGATTCGGCGCAGGACGTTATCTCGATCTTCTTCACTCCGCCATCCTCCACGATCTCGCCCTCGATATCAGCACTTACTCCTGTGGTCGGCTCGGCTGCCGTGGCCCAAATGACGGGGAACGTGACGATGCGCGGCTGCGAGGTGCCTTCCTCCGGGTCACTGCCAAGAATTGCCCGAACGAATCCGTCCTCCACGCAGCAGCCCTTGAGCGTCACTGATGTACCCACTGCGAGCCCGTCGATGCCGTCGGCCGGGTCGATCTCCACCGTGGTCGCGGGCGCGGCATATTCGTATTCGATAGTGAGCTCGTCGGCGTCATAGGAGGCGTAGTTCGACGAACCGATCGCCTTATATGAAATTCTGATTTCAAGCTTGTTCCCGACGGCGCAGTCGAGCAGGCATGTGGCTCTTGATACGTCCTGGCTTAGCAGCTCTTCGGACTGAACGCCGTTAACCCAGACATAAGCTGATTTCTGAAAGTCATCCGCCGCGCTGGCGTTAAGAGTGACGCTTTTGATAATCGCTCGGCTGAATTCATCTGTGAGATGTAAGGTGAGCGTCCCCGCATCTGTTTTCGAATTCGGATTTCCGAAACGTAGGTAATAACGCCCGTAAGCGTAACCGAAATACATGTTCACCATGTCGCACTCGTCGAGGAAGTAATCCTCGTAACCTCTCAAGAATTCTCTTACATTGCCGGTTGGAGCATTAAGATTATCGTAATCCTTTATTTCAAATGTCACTGTCTCCGCTGAGGCGACAGACGCCGTAAATGCCAGCACAACCAAAGCGCAAAGACGCACCGAAACAGATGGGAGTAAACTCATGATGTCTATTGTTGAAACGTTAACACCTCGCTGCAGGAGCAAAGAGTGTGAAATAGTGGTGAAATGTGGATACTAACCATAATGCAAAAATAGTTCAAAAAAACATATTACGCAAAATTAAACAAAAAAAACAGCAGAATTTATTAGAATCTGCCACCGAAACCGTCCCCAAATATATGTTAACGCAGAGATAGCTTATCTTGGAGTGATTATGGAGGCGACGTGACGGAGTAATTACGGCATATTGTGACCTAACGGCGGCTTCAAAAGCGCCCGAGAAATGCGAAGCGTCGGTAATATTCGCTAAGCCGGCCTGTTAATAATATGTGAAGCACATCTCTCCTCTGAAACCCAAACAAAAGCGCAAGCTTCGCAAGTTATGCGCATCCTTGGGCATCCAGACGCACGGGAGTTCGCAGATTGCTAACGTCACATATTGTCATTAGAATTGTGAATTTCAGAAACATATGGAATTACTTAAAATAACAGTTTATCCGAGTATTTTCATTTTTGTTATGTACAATAAATGTCAAGTTAATGAACACAAATATTTTGCATTAAATGGAATTTTGCCTTAAATTTGCAACGGCGTCGCCATCTGCTCCTTGCAATGGTGTCGCCACCAGCAGCTTTATGGCGAGCCCGGATCCGTTCCCCCTCGCGTTGCACTTAGAGCCTGTCCCATAAAATATGTTAACGCTGAGGTCGCATATCTTGGTGTG
>CAZSHV010000109.1:0-8279 GCA_964606815.1 uncultured Bacteroides sp.
CAACTTTTAAGTGTTAAAATTTTCTTGGGACACCAGAGCCACCTGTGGCGACCGCAAAGATGGGTAACATCAACAAAACCAGCGAATTGTAGAGCTTATCGACCCGAGCGTCCGCCAAAATACTATGTAAGGGACTCACCCCACCCCCTAACCCCCTCCCCGCACCATGCGGGGAGGGGGAATTTTTATAAAATCCTGAAATCCACGGGCTTTCGCCCGCGGCTGCCTTGCACCCGCCCACTCCGTGGGCCCCGATGACGTTAACACAATGACAATCAGATAATTGTAGTGCCGCAAGTTCGTTGCGGCCGCGATAACACGAGCTAATGTTTACCCCCGATTGTAGGGCCGCTCGGTCGGAGCGGCCGCGTTTCACATCGGTTGGTAAAAACCATCCGACGAGATGCGTAGAATCCCCCCTCCGGGGAGGCGTTTTCGCACACACTCGAGCGTCTTTGCATACGAGTACTCGACATTTTGACGTTTTGTGTGCACATCAACGTGTTTTCGTCACGTGTATGAATGAGGTTTTCCGTATGGCAAAGATGGCTCATTAAATAGTGTTCCCATAAAGGGATTTGACGTGTAACAATATGAGTCAGGCTCATATATCTGCGACACAAAATATTCCGAAGCACCATCTAATTGTGGCAGGTCGCCATCGTTTTCACGCGCTAAATTTTGCAGAGCGTTCGCAATATGCCACATCAAAACAGGTGGTATGGCATTGCCAATCTGCTTGTATGATTTAGATTCTGAAGGATTCAAGATGAAGTCTTCCGGAAACGATTGTATACGAGCAGCTTCGCGAGGGGTAAATCTTCGGTACAATTCTTTCGATGGGTCTACCAAAAGAATGGGATCTCTTGAATTAATGCTTGTTTTAGCTAAATGAGAGGTAATTGTTAGGCATGGGCCAGCTAAATCCTGCCAAAGCCCGCGTTTCATATTTTTCTTTGCGTTCTTCATGCCTTCAACTGCCCGCTGCGAAAAGTAATACTTCTGTTCGGGAATATCGAGGCGTGCGATAACTGCGCTTAACGGCACACAGTTTTCAATGGAGTTTACTGGTTCAGGGTATACAAATGTTCCCAATAAATCTGAACGAACACCAACAATAAACACTCGTTCTCTCCGCTGGGGAATACCAAATTCTACTGCCTTCATAAGTTTAAAGTGCACGATATATCCTACACTTTCAAACTCTTTGACAATTTTAGATATTATAGCCCCTTTTTGGAGCGTCATTAACCCCTTAACATTTTCGCAAATAAAATACTTAGGTTTTTTTATTTTAAGAAAACGAACAATCTGCTTATATAGATTGGCCCTTTCATCATTTGTATCTTTGGTTGGGTTAACTGTGCTAAAAGATTGACAAGGGAAACCACCGATGAGGACGTCAACGTCTGGAAGTGTAGAAAAATCTATGTCTGCTACGTCCGCACATACAGCCGGATGTGCAAAATTCCGATTGTATGTATCTACTGCAAACTTATCGAAATCTACTGCAAAAACTATGTTATAAGCAAGGCGAGGATAATGGTGGCCTAAATAGGTGAAGCCTCCGACAAGGCCAAGGTCTGAACCTCCGCACCCACAAAATAAAGAAGCAACGGTTAGCATATAATTAGGGATAGCGTTGTTGGATCACGTCAGAGCCGAAATCCATCTGGTAAATAGTTGGAATCACTTCTATTAGACCGTTCTGTGCCAAAGCAAACGGATTGTTAATGCGTACAACAATGACTTCGTTTTTTGTGAAATAAACACGAAATATGTTGTAGGCTGAACCGAATTGCTGAGCGGCAATCCATTCTTTGCGAGTAATATTCAGGGAGTCTACCCAAGTTGTATTAAAGGATGGACGCGTGGTCCTTTTGGTTGTCTTTACTTCTATGTAACGTGCAAACTCTGGGTTATTGGGATTTTCGTCAGCTTCAATAGACGAAATGTCATAACCCAACCCTTTGGTTTTTCCAAGCAGCAGAACCTTGTTCACAAGTCGCCCTTTGAATGTTTTCACTCGCTCTTGTTCGAGCCTATAGACAAAAGCCTCTCCTTCATCGCCCAGATCGGTCGTTGACTTAACAGCAGATTTAGTGATTGTAAGCTCGTCGCGCTTAAAAATAGGCGGAGCGAATGTACTTGTGGTAAGCAGCTCGACATTGAAACGCCCATTATACTCTTTCCAATCTTGTATCAATAGCTTCATTCCTGCCTTTGCAGAAATATCATAAGCCGATATGTCAAAGTATGGGCTCTTATTGCTTTTAATAAATAAGATGATCGCATCCTTTTCTTCGTGATTTAGCCAGATATGCTCTTGATCATGTTCGATTAGATTAGCAAGCTCAAGCAAATTAAACTGTTCTTTGATGTGTTGCCATTCATTGGACCCCGATAGCTTGTCGCGCTTGATGCCATTGGCACGATCCTCCAGTATGCGGTCGAAGACCTCTTGTGCCGAGATCTTGCCGCAAAGCACATCAAGATTATTAAGAACATAATAACCAATCTCTTGCTTTGAAAGTATCTGTTTATGGTTTTGAGCAATAAACAAAAGCTTTATTACAAAGCAAAAAGGCTTTAGTTTAATGCCCAGCGCTATCTCCTCTTTTATAGCAGCGGGCTTTTTCTCTCCATTAGGAAATTGAAAGTTGAGGCATAAGTTCTTGAAAAAAGTAGGTAAATCGCTATGCTCGATCAAGTATTTGCAAGATTCAGACTCAAAAATATATGTTTCATCGCTTTCGACATCATATTTCGGATAAAAAAGGCCCAATAGAACTCCCATTATTTCTGAGAAGTGGTTCTTGACAGTCTTCTGGTTGTTTTCCGACAACTCTTCAAAGGAACGCACGTGAAATAACGCATAAGACAATTCAGCATATGCAGACCGCTTAAATGCCATCTCGGTGCACGGGCAATACTTATGCACGATATTGGCGTATAGAGGAAGTAAATCCTCCATTTCGGTCTGCGACTTTCCTCTGATGATGGTGCACCTATATTGATTTTCTGGATTATACATTATAAAAATTTTTTTAATTGTAAAGCAATTTGATCGGCCAAGAGCGGAGGAACTGCATTACCCACTTGCTTTAGCTGGCTTCCTTTATTCCCCAAGAAAACAAAAGTATCGGGGAAACTTTGAAGACGCGCAGACTCTCTAACAGTAGGAACTCGATTATACTTGTAGTGAAAGTGATGATTATGCCCACAGTCTATTGTGAAACTCGGGCGGTTGCTATTTAGTCTTGTCCAAGCAATATGGACCTTGCGAGTAGACCATAGTTCCTTCGGTAAATCTCTATAATTTCCCCCATCAGGAACCATTGCAATGATTCGCTGTGTTTGTTGGGTATGTACAGTTATATCGTGATTATAAATCCCATTGCTGCCTCTACGAATAAGTTCTTGATACGAAGACCTTGGAGCACATGAGTATGCACTTCCATTGGCGACTGACAATTCGGGCAAGTCACTTATCGCCTCCTTTGATGTGACTGGTGAATCAACCGTGGAGTCAGGAAAAACAAACTCCGCTCCATTTCTGAGTCCTACAAAAAAAGCTCGTCTTCTATTCTGAGGAACTCCATAGTCAGAAGCCATCAACACTTGATATGATACCGTATATCCTAACGAAGAAAAGTCTTTAAGGATTGACTGCTTTACTGCGCCATCGCCTATAGATAGTATATTGGGTACATTCTCCATTACAAAAGCCTTTGGCCTAAAGAACCCAACAAAGCCAACAAAACTCTGATACAGACGATTACGCTCATCGTCGATTATGCGTTTGCCTGCAATAGAAAAACCTTGACAAGGAGGGCCTCCAATTATAACATCCACGGCCTGGATATTATACAATGAGCCGATATCAGATGGGGATATAGAGGCCAAGTCTGCACAGAGTGTTGTGGCACATGTGCGATTATAAGCATACGTAGTTAATGCGTCTTGCCAAAAATCGATGGCAAGGACATTTTCATATCCAGCCATTTCAAACCCTAACGACATGCCTCCGCATCCCGCAAAAAGATCTATGAACGTATATTTGGGATCACTGCTCATTCTTCAGTAAAAAAATCGCTATCAATGCGTTTGACTTCAAATGTTTGACGGACAGAGACACCGATATTATAGTCAATCATATAATTGGCGAGTTGATAACCGTCTATAAGAACAATTTTTATGTTAGACGCTGGTTTGTAATCGCGTGCCTCCTTCGTGAAGTTTGAAGTCGTTATAAATATTCCTTTGGTCGCTCCTTTCCCAGATAGTGCTCCTACAAAACTTTGTATTTCTTTGCGACCTACATTCCCTGTGTCGTACCGCTTGGCTTGAACGTAGATGTTGTCTAATCCGAGCCTATCCTCTTTTATTACGCCATCAATTCCTTCATCATGGCTATACTTTGTAACATTGGCGGCATCTTCGAAACTACCTCCATAGCCCATGGCGACAAGGAGCTTGACAACCAATCTTTCGAAGAATTGCGGCGATTGAGATTTTATCTCGTCAAGAAGCTCTCCCACTAATTCGTCACGAAGCTCCTTTGACGAAGTTTCCATTAACTCAAATGGGGTTACATCAGAATTCTCAATTACTTCTGGATTTGGGAAAGAAGTATCTAACTTTTTCTTATGAATGAAATCACAAAACTCAGGAAATTTTGAAAGTTGCTTTCTATCCAAATTTGTGGGATTGGTCTTAATGAGATCCAAACCGCGCTTGGTAATTATATATACCCCTCTGCCAACTGCCTCCGTCAGCAATGCTTTTCGCAAATATGTGCCGCTCCATTGTGTTCTATCATATAGCTTCGTAATTCCGCCTTTTTTTGTTCGCTCCGCCTTATCCTCTTCAGAAAGTTCGAGGACGGTTGCAATATACTCCACCAACTCTTTAAGCGTATGGGGTTTCTCATCGCTAAGGAGTTGAAGATAAGGAACTAAAAAGTTTTCAAACTTAGGAACCATAAAGATAATAATAGAAATTACAAACAGGCCTCATTGAAGTTCAGACAGGCTACTTTAACTTTTTGCAACTTTGACGGAGCTTGATAATTTACAGAAAGAAAAGTCGTTAATATGTCTGGTCTTTGTCAACTTATGCTTAATATGCAAAGTTAGTGATATTGTGGCTGATTTCTAACAAAATATAGGAAAAGTTATAAACAACACAGGCTTAAGTCTTAACTGAATGCTCTTAATTCGCAGGGCTACCATCGTTTGATCTTGCGTAAACATCTTCTATAACATATACGAGGCCGCAACAAATTTGCGGCCCTACTATTTGGGGGTAACGCTCTGGGAATCAATGGTGTTAACGTCATCGGAACCGACACAAAAAAATCCCCCTCCCTGCCATGCGCGGGGAGGGGGTGAGGGGATGGGGCAAAAGCGCCCATTTTGTAATCGCGGCCGAACAGCCCGCTTCGGCCCTACGATCGAGGAAATCGGCGTGTGTCGGTGGATTAGTTGTCGAGGGTGTCGACTTCGAGGGGCTGGTTGATGATCTCGTGCCAAGGGAGGCCTTGCTTGGCGACTTCGGAGAGGAAGGGGTCTGGGTCGAACTCTTCGACGTTGTGCACGCCGGGCTTGACCCATTTGCCGGTGAGGAACATCATGGCTCCGGTCATGGCGGGCACACCGGTGGTGTAGCTGACGGCTTGCATGCCGGTCTCGCGGTAGGCGGCCTGGTGGGAGCAGTTGTTATAGATGTAGTAGGTGAGGGGCTTGCCTTCTTTGTCGAGGCCGGAGATGCGGCAGCCGATGGAGGTCTCTCCGCTGTAGTTCTCGCCGAGGTCCTGGGGGTTGGGGAGCACGGCTTTGAGGAACTGCAGAGGCACGATCTTCTGGCCGTTGTAGTCGATTTCGTCGATGCGGGCCATGCCGATGTCCTGGATCACGCGCAGGTGGGTGAGGTATTCCTGTCCGAAGGTCATCCAGAAGCGCGCGCGGCGTATAGTGGGGAAGTTGAGGACAAGGCTCTCGAGCTCCTCGTGGTACATCATATACGACTCGCGCGGGCCGATGCCGGGATAGGTCAGGGGCATGTGCACCTCCAGCGGGCCGGTGGAGAGCCATTGGCCATCCTTGTAGTAGCGGCCGGGCTGGGTGATCTCGCGGATGTTGATCTCGGGATTGAAGTTAGTGGCGAAGGCTTTGCCGTGGTTGCCGGCGTTGCAGTCCACGATGTCGAGGTATTGCATCTCGGAGAAGTAGTGCTTGGCAGCGTAGGCGGTGAAGACGGCGGAGACACCGGGGTCGAAGCCGCAGCCGAGGATGGCGGTGAGGCCTGCCTTCTCGAAGCGCTCGCGGTAGGCCCACTGCCATGAGTATTCGAAATGGGCCACGTCGCGGGGCTCGTAGTTGGCCGTGTCCAGATAGTTGACGCCGCAGATCAGGCAGGCGTCCATGATGGTGAGGTCCTGGTAAGGGAGGGCCACGTTGATGACCATGTCGGGCTTGTGGCGGTTGAAGAGCTCGACGAGCTGGTCAACGCTGTCGGCGTCGACGGTGTCGGCCTTCAGGCGGGGCGAGCCGATGGCGTCGACCACGGCCTGGCATTTGGCGAGGGTGCGCGAAGCGATGACGACCTCGGAGAAGACGTCGGGGTTCTGCGCGCATTTGTGGGCCACGACGGTGCCCACACCGCCGCAGCCGATGATGATAACTTTGCTCATTTGCTTATGGATTTTTTCTTTTTGTCGAGAGTGATGGCCACGAAGGTGAAGATGCCCAGGAGGATGAGCAGGGCCGTCTGGCTGCCCAGGATGAGGTTGCCGAAGGCGGAGGCCTGGAGCTTGTCGACACCGTAGATGCCCAGGGCGAAGATGATGGCCCACTGGTAGGGGCCTATGCCGCCGTTGGAGGGCACGCCCATGGAAATGCTTGAGAAGACGAAGGTGACGAGCACGGCCAGGATGCCGTAGTGCGACATGACCTCCGAGGTGAATGGGAATGCGTAGAAGGCCAGGAGCATCTGCGTGAAGTACGCGCCCCAGATCAGGGCCGTGTAGAAGAGCCATCGGCCCTTGCCGGGCATCTTGGCTATGACCGCGAAGCCCTGCCAGAGACCGTCGACGAAGCGGCGCGCCTTCCACAGCACCGTGCCCTCGGCGGGCCGGCGGGTGAAGAACCACACGGCGGCGGCAGCGCAGGCAGCCACAGCCACCCACAGCCACGGCGACGACACCAGGGCCACGGCGGCCTGGTACGTTGCCTCGCTCTGGCGCAGATAGTCGACCAGCGTGGTGGAGGCCAGGACGAACACCGCAAGGGTGAGCAGAAGCACCGTCAGCGTGTCGGCCAGGCGCTCGGCCACCATCGAGCCGAAGACAGCCGCGAAGGGGGCATCCTGACGCTGGGCCACGTAGGTGCTACGCCACAGCTCGCCCAGGCGCGGCAGCACGAGGTTGACGGCGTAGGTGCCGAAGACGCTGTAAACCAGCACGTGGAGCGGAGCGCGGATGCCCAGGGCCTGCAGCTGGATGTTCCAGCGCATGGCGCGGAAGATGTGCGAGAAGATGCTCACCACCAGCGCGGCCGCTATCCAGCGGAAGTCGCACTGCGTGCGGATGATCTGCATCATCTCTTTGAAGTCAATGCCCTTGAAGAGCACATAGCACAGTCCCACGGTGAAGAACACCGGGAGCAGGTATTTCATGACGAGCCCCCCTACGGAGCTCTTTTTCGAAGCGTCGGCCATGGCAGCGAACAGACAGAATTAGTGATACATACGCCCACGCGCGCCCGCCCGCGGGGCGACGGCGAGAGCTGGCGACAGGAAAAATCAGGCAAAAGTACGAAAAAAACTCCACCCGCGCAAATTCCCTAGCTCTCTGCCCGTAGCAGAGCCACACGCGGGAAGGCGGGTGGCGTGCAGATAGGGGCTATTTAGGCTGTTTCCATTTGAAGGTGGAGACGGCGTTGTCAACCGCGGTCTTCCACATGCTTTCGTCGTTTACTCTGTAGGCTGTGACGATTTTCGCCATTTCGTCATAGTTGGGGAAAATGTAGATAGTGCATGCCACAGTGCCCTTGACTCCGGTACGGGTATAGCGTATTCGGATGGCTTTGGAGCCACCGATGTCCACCCAGTCGTAGGTGGGAGTTTTAACGTATGTCCAATCGCCGAGCTCCGCGTCGGCGACTTCGCGCAAATATTTAGAGCCTGTCCCATAAAATATGTTAACGCTGAGGTCGCATATCTTGGTGGGATTTTGGAGGCGGCGTGAGGGAGCAATGCCGTCGCATTGTGACCGAGCG
>CAZSHV010000110.1:0-8160 GCA_964606815.1 uncultured Bacteroides sp.
TTGTATGGCCGAAGCGGGCTGTTCGGCCGCAGGCAAGGCGTTCATTCGGGTGAATACCCGCCAGTAGGGTCGCCACCTGTGGCGACCGATGCAATGGTTAACAGCCTAAATCCCAGCCCATTGTAAGGCCGCAAATTTGTTGCGGCCGAAAAAAACGCAAACGATGCGAATCGAATTGTATGGCCGAAGCGGGCTGTTCGGCCGCAGGCAAGGCGTTCATTCGGGTGAATACCCGCCAGTAGGGTCGCCACCTGTGGCGACTGCTGCAATGGTTAACACCCTAAATCCCAGCTGATTGTAGGGCCGCAAATTTGTTGCGTCCGCCTACCCCACATAACCGACATCCGCCAGTTGGGTCGCCACCTGTGGCGACCGCTGCAATGGATATCACACTCAAATCCAACACCTTGTAGGGCCGAACGGTCGGTTCAACTGCGAAAACGCAAGCGAAAAGAATCAACCATGCTCCGGAGGAGCGCGTATCGGGAGCCGTGGGGTTCACCTCACGGGCCATGCGCGCCCTCTCTCCTACCTCCACCCTTTTAACGTCCTACATCACCCTTTTCTATATATTTGCAAACACACTACCAATCATAAATATTTATTTTAAAATATTTGTGAAAATATTTCTCTCAAACATTTGCGTATTACAAATATTGTCATTACCTTTGCACATGCAAACAAAGAGTTGTTTGCCTTATCACCTAAACAAACTTGACCAAGCTCACCCCCGAGAGATTTTGGTGGTTTTCCTCTCAAGGGCGCGGCCGAACTCAAGAATGCGAAGGTGGCATACAGAGAACCTTGACAAGACTGAACCTCGCGCGAGGGCATCCCGTTCCATGGCATAGCTTCGTGGACCAGGCTCTCGAATAGACCCGGCAGGCCGGGCCTTGCACGGAAGCATTCCTCCGCATCACCATGCGATTCGAAGGAGTGCTGAGGGTACCGTGCGCGAACCCCACCCACCCTGCGTTCATCACAGAACCGCAGGGCCATACACTATATCCGACCTATCCAATGCGGGTCAGACCGACCAATGTACTCTATACTCCAATCCCCCTTCCCGGCTCTCGTCGGAAAGGGGGATCTTTTTTAGCCACCCCTGCACAAAACAGAAAAATACACTGATTTTCAGCAAATTGCAAAACACAAATTCGTTGCCCCCGCGACAACACATGCAGGGGACAACGCCCCTTGCGGGCGTAAACACCAAATAAATCAAAGGCCACGTCTCGAAAGCTCGAAACGCGGCCCTTCAAAACCGGGTTAACCCATCATTACTCTTTGAGCTGGGCCGGGGGAATGGTTACGTCGAAGCCGGTGCCGCTCTGGTTGCCGGCGAAGCGGTAGATGATGGGCTTGGAGGCGGCCAGGCAGTAGTCGCGCAGCTGGGCCATCTCGGGGCTGCGGCCGGAGACTATCTCGCTTGCGAAGATCTCGGTGAGCATTGGGGCCTGAGTCTTCATATTCTCGACGCTGGCGCGGTTTTCGTCGATAAGGAGGCTGATCACAACGCCTTCGTCGGCCTTGAGTTCATAGCCTATGCACGTGAGGCCGGGGCCAAGCTTGCCGGGGCACTCTGCGTTGAGGGCGGCGATGGTGGCGGTGATGTCAGTGGTTTGCGCTTCAACGGCCGCGGGGGCGGCGGCGAGGGCAATAGCCGCGAGTATGGTAAGGATGATGCGTTTCATATCTTTTTCTTTTTCTTTTTCTCTTTTTATATCTGACTGCGGGCGCGCGGAAAGGTTTAAGCAGGTGGATAAAACGGTGTGAAAAACTCAAAAAAAACGCCCGATGCGTCGGGGCAGGGAGGAGAAATGTGGCATTTTTTTCGTAACTTTGCATTGACTACGCCTTTGGTCTTGCTGCCGGCAGGCGAGGCGTAGGCCTACGTTTTTCGTTTTTTTATTGTTTTACCTAACAATCAAGATTTTACCATGTCTCCCATCGACAAAAAATCATTGACACAAGAATTTCCTGTGGACCAAACCCACGGTATTGATGAAAAATTTTTCCGAGTAATCACTCCCGGCGGCGAGGTGCGCGTGGACAAATTCAAATTTCAGTATGACCAGCCCCTCCCCGAGACGCTGAGCTGCCGCGTGAAGGGTTATGACGGCGACAAGCCTGTGCTGATGCAGAACACGGCTGCCATCGTGAGCGAGTTTTACGCCGAGGCCAACCAGCGCGGCCAGGAGTTCTCTTTCCGCGTGGTGCGCCAGCCATCGCCCGAGCATCCTTACTACCGTCTTGAGGACGAGAACGGCCTGCTCTTCAAGCTTCACGACCGCAAGTCGGTGCTCGTGAACGGCCAGATGGTGAAGTGCCGCTTCGAGCGTCTGGACTCCACGGGCTTCTCGGTGCGCCGCTCCAGCACGGACACCAACCTGCCCATGCTCTACATCAAGGACATCACCTCCGGTGCGAACATCCACAACTTTTTCCCGGCCCGCGAGGTGGAGGATATGCTCTACAACACCCCTGAGCTGGAACAGGCCGCGAAGGAATACTCCGAAGGCAATCCCAGCTGGGTGCTGAGCGCTGTGCGCGCCATCGACAGCCACCTGGCCGAATGGTTTGTGGAGGGCGTGCGCGGCGTGCTCATGCCCCGCGACAAGGAATGGCTGGAGCGCGTGAGCCAGATGCTGCGCGCCTATAAGCAGGTGTCGCTGTTCCTGCTTGAGGGCTCCACATTCCTGCGCCGTCTGGCCCTGAGCGAGCGCAAGCAGCTGCAGATGGTGCTCGGCGAGCAGATCGACCGCATTGAGATTTACACCAAGGCCCTCTACACCATCTGCAGCGGTGAACAGAAGAAATACATCAACCGCGTGCTGCATAACCTCAAGCAGAGCGGCTACCTATACCGCCCGCACGTGCAGCTGGCCGTGATGATGACGCTCTTCCGCGTGGTGCCCACGCTGGTCAACAGCTCGCTGCGAAATATCTTCGACACTCTGATGGAGTGGAGCCCGGAGACGTGGACGGCCGAGCCGTTCCGCCGCGCATTCGTCGACCAGCTTGAGTTCTACATCAACGACGCTGCCGCGAAGGTCGACACCTTCGAGCAGCCCACATCCGACGCCCAGACGCAGACCCTGGAGAACGTGCTCACGGCCATCGCCATTCACCACGCCCTGCTACGTAGCACCGACCGCATGGACACGCGCCTGAACATGACGCGCTTCTACCGCTTCCTCTCCGTGCTTCGCCCGGCCAAGGCCGAGGTGCTTCTGCGCAAGTCGTTCCTCACCTTCATGGGCGTGGACCTGCCCGTCGACTTCAACTGGAACGACATCAAGGAGCCGACCATGATGATGACCCGCGCCGCCGTCGACCTGCCCGCGCGCGCCGTCATCCCGGAGGACGCCGACCGATTCTTCACCGCCGGAAAGGTGCTCGTGGAGATAGGCTCCTACGGCATCGAGATCCGTCGCACCGACGAGCCCACGGCACAAAACTGCCTGCCCAACTCCATGATCTCGTGGCCCGAGACTAAGATTTTCATCAATCCCGGATATTCCCTCACCCCCTCCAAGCTGCGCCAGATCGAGAAGCACCGCGAGTTCTGGGCCGCCGTGGAGGATAAGCTCCTGGGCGAGAAAGCCGCCACAGTGCCGACAAGGGATAGCAAGAAGATGCTCCCCGACATCAACGACGTCGTCACCATCGTGATCGACCGCATTGGCCAGGACGAGAACGGATACCTGTTCACTTGCCACGTCGATGAGCCCTACTTCGAGGGCGATGGCCTAATCAGCGGCAAGGAGCTGATTTCATACAACATACGCAGCGTCTCTGCCGGCACTTTCCGCCACAACGACGGCTCCCCCATGCGTCTGAAAGCCAGGGTGATTGACATCGACGATAACGACAAGTTGATCTTCAGTATGCTCGAGTTCGGCAAGAGCAAAGCTATAGAGATGGGCGACGAGCCCGGGCCCGCGCGCGCTGTGATCACCAAGGACAACGGCGCCACATACAGCGCCATCTCAGAGCGCGGCTACGGCCTGTTTATCAACCACAACTCCGAGCTGCCCCCGATGCGCCCCGGCAGCGTGGTGCTATACGACGACGTGCATTACAACGGCTATAACGACTCTCTCACAGGCACCTGCATCGAGGGCCCGCTCGACGGCGAAAGGGTGGAAAACAGCACTTGCGTGCGCAATATGCTCCTCGCCATGGCCGAGCCTAAGGACGATGAAACCAATATGGACTCCGCGGCTGTTGACGATGACGATCCCATGACCACCGAAGACATGGTGCAAGTTATCGAGCTGCTGCGCTACCAAGCCGCGGCCCTGCGCAACAACCTCATCGGGGCCTTCGACACCCTCAGCCTCGCCTATCTCCTGGCCCGCATCATCCGCCACGACGAGCTCTCGCAGGTGATCCGCGCCCAGATCCGCGCCGTGGAGCTCTACCAGTCATTCGACAAGAACCGCCAGATATTCAGCGCCGACATCGATGCCATGCTGGCCCTCGCCCCGGAGAACCCCCTGATCCAGCGTCATGCGCGCCGCCTGCAGATTGTAGCCGCCCTGGGCAATTCCGACGCAAACGCTATGCTCTGGAAGCTCGCCGGGCCAGACACTGCCAACGAGCCTTACCGCGAGATGGCCCAGATGGCCCTGTCGTACAACCTGCTCTACGACGTAAACCGCGACGACCCCGCCGCCGCGCAAATCAAGGAGAACATCGCCCGCGCCCTGAACGACAGCACCGAGCAGACCGAGCTCAAGTACTACGGCTCTGAGTCGCAGTATGTCGAGTTCAAGAGCTCGCTCGTATACCCCGCCGCCAAGGGGCGCCGCGGCATCTCGGCAGCCGACCCCGACAAGCAGGAGTTCGAAATCCTGCACATCATCGCCGGCATGCTCAACACCACCGGTGGCACCCTCTATATCGGCGTGGGCGACGACCACTACGAGCGCGGCCTCTCCGAAGACCTCCGCTACTACGAGATGGCCCCGGCCGACAAGACCGTGATCTCGCGCCGCAATATCCGCTCCATCGACAATCTGGCCAACCACCTGCAGCAGCTCATCGACAGCCGGTTCTCCATCGGCAAGCTCGCGGGCGAATACGCCAAGACGGGCATCGACGACGACTCCACCAAGGGCGTCATCACCGTCAAGGTGCTCCCCTGTCCTCACGTGGTATATCTCGGAGGCGAGCTCTTCGCCCGCCACGGCAGCAAAACCGAGCCGTACACCGACCCCCGCGAGATCGAGACCTTCGTGGCCGAGCGCGAGGCTATGTACCGCAACCTCACCCAGGCCTCCGCGCCCAAGCCAGCGAAGACAGACGCCCCCGCTCTCGATGCTCCAGCTCCTGCCGAGGCTAAGCCCAAAAAGAAGGCCTCTGCTGCCGCCGCCGATCCAGCGCCTGCCGCTACCGAAACCTTCGTGGCCGAGCAGGCCGAGGGCAAGATTGCCACTTCCCTCACCCGCCACAACGTGCTGCACGACTACGAGGACCCCGACCACTACGTCGAGCCTGAATTCTACCTCCGATTCACCGGCAACAACGAGTATGTCGTAACCCGCGACGAGTGGAACTTTGTCGACGCGCCCGACGAGCTGGTGCTCGCCATCCGCAGTGACGAAATTGACGGCTACCTGCTCATCGTCTACGAGGGCGAATACGCCGTGAAGGTGCCCATCCGCGAGATCATGGCCAAGACGCTCGACACGCCCCACAGTTTCAACTCCGAGCACAAGATCGTCTTCGCCGCGCCGTGCACCGACGCCGACGCTCTCTACTGCGTGCTGCTCAACTCCAAGCAGTCTGTAATGGAGCGCCTCACGCCCGTCACTGAGATCGAGCAGGGCTCGGCATCCTCCGCTCCCGCCCGCATCCTCGACAGCGACGTGGCGCAGTCCACGCTCTGGACCGTCGTGCCGGAGGATAAGAAGGTGCAGTTCTCACAGGCACTGTCCACGCAGATGAAGCGCAACCAGATCGGCACCCTCGTAAAGAGCTTCAACTCGGCCCGCGTCACCATCGACGACGCTCGCTCGCTGCTGCTCAAGAAGTTAAAGTAAGCCTACAGTGCACATGCAAGCCCACCGTCCGCTTTTTTCGATTATCACCATCACGTACAACGCTCAAGCCACGCTGCCCGCCACCATGCGCAGCGTGGCCGAGCAGTCGTGCCTTGACTATGAGCACATTATCGTCGACGGCCTGAGCTCTGACTCCACTCTCGACATAGCCGAAGCCCAAGGCACGCCCCGCACCCGCATCAACTCGCAGCGCGACCGCGGCATATACGACGCTATGAACACGGGCCTCGACCTGGCTCAGGGCCAGTACGTGATTTTCCTCAACTCCGGCGACAGATTCCACGCGCCTGACACCCTCCAGCTCTTCGCCGACGCCATCGTAGCCAACGACACCCCCGGCATCGTCTACGGACAGACTGTGCTGGTCGACGCCGCGGGCTGCGAGCTCGGTCCGCGCCACCTCCAGGCTCCAGAGCATCTCACGCTCCAGAGCATGAAGGAGGGCATGCTGGTGTGTCATCAGGCCATGGCGGTCCTAAAGCGCATCACAGTGCCTTATAGCCTTAAATACAGATATTCAGCAGATTACGAATGGCTGATATGCTGCCTACAGCATTCCCGCCACAACGTCTATATCCCAGCCGTGGTGTGCGACTATCTCAGCGAAGGCACCACAACGGCCCACCACCGCGCGTCGCTCTTGGAGCGTTTCCGCATCATGTCGCACTATTTCGGCCTGCCGGCTGCCCTATGGCAACATCTCAAGTTCCTGCCCCGCTACCTGCGCCGCCGATCCACCTCTGCCAATATACAATGATCATCCTCAACACAACCTTTCATATAGCTCACGCCTTGGTGCCGCAGGTGCTCACCTGGATTCGCGAGTCGTACATCCCCGCCGCCCTGCGCATGGGCATGGAGCGCCCAGAGCTCACGCGCGTGCTCGCAAGCGTGGCCGACGGCTGCGAAACCTACGCCCTGCATCTTCGCGCCGCCACCCTCGAGCAAGCCCAGCGCTTCGCCACGGGCCCCGGCGGCAAGCTCCTCGCCATCCTCGCCACCCGCCACGGCGAGCAAGTCCTCCACTTCTCCACCCTCCTCGAAGTCCTCGAATAACGAAATACGTTATTTCTATATTTTACTCATATTTTAGATTTTCATTCCTCGATATAGGGAACTATAAAAACATACATCTAACTGCCTAAAATAATTTTCATGCAATATTGGATTATCCAGGCCTTCTTTGTTCCACCCATCTTCGACTATTGTTATCATAATGGCATTAGAGTAACCAAATCAAGTCTTGCACTTAAAGAGGGAGATATTTGTATCCTCTGTAGTACTTTACATAAACAGATTATAAGGGTAGAAATTGTCCATAAAGCATCTAATGGGTGGATAGCTTTAAAAAAATTGTGGGATTTTTCATCAATTACCGCTAAAGAAGTATTTAACGAAGAAGAAGTACTTATGCTAGAAAGCGGTGAACCCAAAAAGATATCGGAAAACACATATCATTTATTACATGAATTGTATCGTGAACGTTTTTCGCTGTGTTGTAGAGGCCATAGAGGTTATCTTATAAAAAAAAGACAACGCGATCAAGCAAGAATAGAATTAATTTCACAGCTTCAATCAAAAGAAATACAACATATATTTGATTGTACAGATGACGATTATTTAAACTATGAGCCATCCGTAGAGCCGCCAAATGAAATTAAATGCTTCATGCCAGAAGAAAAGAAAATTCGGTTTCGACGCAATTTTAGACGATAAAAGGAAAGAACTGTTTGACAGATTCTGACAGATTCAAAACCCATAGGATAATCCAAGGCCGAACGGTCTGTTCGGGCGCCAAGAGGCGTTCGTTTGGAGGCGTTGCCTCCGAACGTACGGCTGTACCACGTTTCAGCCCCCGATAACACTCTCAAAACCACCATATTGTAGGGCCGCATGTTCGATGCGGCCGTTGATACCGTCAACGACGAGGCGCACATTGTAGGGCCGAACGGTCGGTTCGGCCGCTGATAACATCCTAACTGCGAATTAATTATGAATTATCAATTATGAATTATGAATTGTTTTGCGGGGTAGCGTAGCCGGGGCATTGCAGAAAATGGGGCCGAGTGGGCCGTTCTCTCGGATTTTT
>CAZSHV010000111.1:0-7789 GCA_964606815.1 uncultured Bacteroides sp.
GCTGTAGCCGCCGTGCGAGAAGTACATGCGCACGTAGGGCTCGTTGTAGGCGTTCTCGAAGTCGTTGACCCACACGGTGGTGTCCGGGTAGATGTTCACTATATAAGTATTGAGGAAGTCATAGTCGCCCGTCAGTCCGCGGGTGATGGTCTGGCGCACGATTTCGCCGTCCTCGTTGATGAAGGCCGTGTCCTTGGAGATTTGGGGCACGGTGGTGGGGGTGGGCACGTCGGTGTTGTAAACGCGGCGCTTGGGATCGAGGCGGTTCTTGCGCTTGGCGGCCTCGGTGTGGTTATAGACCTCGTAGCGATAGTTCATCTGCGTGTGGTCAAGCTCGCGGGCGCCGGTGATGGGGTTGGTGCGGTAGACGCTCTCGATGGCGCGCTGCTCCTCGTCGTTGGCGTTGCGCCAGGGTATGGGTTTGGCCCAGTTCAGGTGGGGGGTGACGGGGTTGCCCTCGCGGTCTTCGGTAATCATATAGTCCTCGTTGCCGCCGAATGAGGGGTCGGCCAGGCGCTCGCGGATGATGGAGTCGCGCACCCAGAAGACGAACTGCTTATATTTCGCGTTGGTGATCTCGGTCTCGTCCATCCAGAATCCGTCCACGGAGATGCCGCGCGCGTCGGCGGGGAGGTTCCATGCAGAGTCGGGCGATGACACGCCCACCTTCATCGACCCACGGTCCACGAGCACCATGCCGTAAGGCGCGGGCTCGGCCCAGGCCGTGCCGCCGACGCCCACCACTTCGCCGCCGGTGTGCGAGCTGGAGCCGGCAGCGCATGAGGCCAGCAGCGCGGAAGCCGCGGCCGAGATGAGGAGTATGTTGTTTGCTTTGTTCATATTTCGGTGGTTGATCATTGTTTATGGAAGGGAGGGGGGAGGCGCGCTCACATTATGCGCACGCTCTTATGTCGGTGGCGGTTCTTCTCGCCCATGTCGAGCTTGAGACTGTAGCCGGCCCACACCTCGTGGCTGCCCGACGATGCCCGGGCAATGTCCGATGTGGAGTAGTCAAACGAGTAGCCTATGAAGAAACCGCTGATCTCGGCTCCGACGGTGGCGTAGACAGCGTCGTCCCAGCGGTAGCCCACGCCGAAGCTCAGGAACTTCTTATAGCGGGCTCGCGCGGTGATCACGGCAGTGGTGAAGGTGAAGTCGCTGGCCACGATCGCGGAGGGCATCAATTCAAATAACGTGTTTTTTATCGGAATATTGCTCTGCGCGGTAAAATAGAGCGTGCGGCGGGCCTGCCATTGGAATTCTTTTTCGGTCGATGTCTCGCTGCCGTCTATCTTCATGCGTATGGTGGGGCTGGTGAGGTGGGTCATCGACAGGCCGGCGGAGAAGAGGCGGTGAGTGTAGCTTACGCCTGCTCCCAGGTCAAGGGCCATGCCATGGATGTCCTGGGTGGGGATGGCGTCGTCGGTGCCCTGGTGGTAGTCGTCGTCGCTGGGCAGGATCACCTCGCTTCCCTTGAATTTCTGGTCGTACATGCCCACGCTCAGGCCCGCGGACCACATGCCGCCCCAGCGGCGGAATTTGTAGGCAAGCTGCGCGGCGATGTCCATGCTGTTGTACAGGCCTATCTTCTCCGTCATCACCTTCACGCCCACGCCAAGACGGCGGTCCATCAGCTTGAAAGGCATGTCGGCCAGGCCGGCGAACGTGGTAGGCGCGCCGTCCACGCCCACCCACTGCATGCGACTGCCGGCGCGGATGCGCAGATAGTCGGTCTGGCCGGCCTCGGCGGGGTTGTAGAAGGTCGGCGCCTGGTAGTACTGCGACAGCATGGGGTCTGTCTGCGCCGAGGCGCGCCCCGGGGCCAGGATGGCCAGGGCGGCAAGCAGAGCTATAAGCAGGCAGGCGCGTGTCATTCGAAATAGAAGGTTAAAACAAACATTTTCGATGTGGCTTTTTTCACCGACTCGGTGAATTTCAGCTTCTCCGGCTCGTCGGCCAGGTCAGGGCGCGAGTGCTGGATCTGGTCGGTGAGGCCAAGGCAGAACTTTATCTCCGGGCTCAGCTTGAAGAATGGCAGGTATATGTCGCATCCCAGACCTATGCTAAGATACGCGTCCGCCGTCTTGAGCTTGAAGATGTCGGAGCGGCGCTTGCTCACGTCGATGGCTGGCATCACGCCAGCGCTCAGGTAGGGGCGCATGTTGCCGTGGCGCAGCGCGTTGTATTTAATGTCGACGGGAACCACCACATAGGCGCTCTTGATATTCTGGCGCTCCGTGGCTCCGGTGGTAAGGTCAAGCATATGCACATCGCGGTTGCCGAAGTACATGCCCGGGGTGAGGCGCAGCGAGAAATACTTGTTCAGGCGGAAGTCCACCAAACCGTTCACGCAGAATCCGGGTGAATAGCCGGGCTGCTCAACGCGCCACTGCTCGCCGTCCTCCGTCACCAGGCCCGCGTGAGTGAAATGCAGATCCTGCGTGAAGGTGCCCACCGAGAAGCCCAGATGCCACGCACGATTGTCGGCATAGGGGCGGTTCAGAGGCTTATCCTTCAGATGCTGAGCGCTGGCAGAAACGGCGCAGCCCAGAGCAAGGAGCAACGATAATATGGCAAATTTCGCGAAATTCATTATTAATGTAACGGCGCCCCGCCGCGAATATTGCCTCCCGCCGCGAAAAACATGTTTCACACGACTCAGGCGCCTTTTTTTGAGCAAGCACAGGGAGTGCTTTCAGCGGCCGAAACGAACTTTCGGCCCTTCTATGGGGAAATGCTTGAGAGCGAACCCGAAGCATGAAGGCATGAGCGGGGATTTCAACTTTTCGGCGGTGGGTTTTGTTATTATAAAAATATTACTTACCTTTGCTCTCGCTTTTGCGGGACATATGCGTCGACCATCCGACGCGCCCCCTCTCCTCTCTTCCATCCTCCCCCTCTATTACAATCTCGCTCTGCCATGCGCTTCGCTGCCTGCTCAGGCCGCGGATGGCAACCAGGGCCGAGCTTCCCCCACAAATATTCATTCACCTCATACGCGCGTCATTAGCACATGCCGCGAACGCGCGCGAAAATTCCCTCTCATATATTATATATGTACCATCTGCAAGAACTCCAAGAAATGGACGATCAGAAGCTGCTGAGCGTCAGCGCTGAGTTGGGCATCAAAAAGCCTGACGTGGCCCAGCGCGAAGACCTGATCTTCCGTATCCTGAACTCTCAGGCCGAGGCTGCCACTGCCTCGATGCCCACGGGCGACGGCGCCGACGGCAAAAAACGCCGTGGTCGCAAAGAAAAGCCCAAGGCCGAAAAAACTGAAAAAACCAAGAAAACAGAAAATACAGATGCTTCAGCTGCCGATGCTTCCGCCCCCGCGGAGGCTCCGGCAAAGGAGCGCCGCGGACGCCCCAAGAAGAACAAGGATGCAGCCGCTGCCGTCGAAGCCCCGAAGGATGCCGAGCTGCATGCTCAGCCCGAAGCAGAAGCCCCCGCCGAGGCCCCTGCTGCTGAGGCTCCTGCCGCCGATGGCGAGCCTGCGAAGAAGCGTCGCGGTCGCCCCAAGAAAGTGAAGCTCGCTGAGGCCGGCGAGATCACCGACCAGCCCACCGTGCAACCCGAGCAGCCCGAAGCCGCGCAAACCCCTGCCGAAGAGGCTCCAGCCACTAATGCTCCCGCTGCAGAGGCACCCGCTGCCGAGACTTCCGTTGAAGCACCCGAGGCCGCCGATGCCGCCAAGCCTGCCGACCAGCAGCGCCAGCGCAAGGAGGAGGCTCCCCGCGAGAACCGCCCTGGCGAGTTCGGTCGCCCCGACAGCACCTTCGGCTCGTTCTTCCCCCGCGGCGAGGGCAAGAAATTCACCCCCCGCGCCCAGCGCGACCAGGCCCACGGCCCTGCCGGCCAGCAGCAGCAACAGCAGCCCCAGCAGCAACAACATCAGCAGCGTCAGCAACAGCAGCAGCAACAGCAACAGCAGCACAACGCCGCCCCGATGCCTATCATCATCGCCGAGCCCGGACAGCAGGTGCCCAATCCTCCCGGCACTGGCAAGAAGAACAAGAAGAACCGCGCCGCGCAGGCTCCCCTGCAGCCCCAGTACAACTTCGACAATCTGATCGAGAGCTGCGGCGTGCTCGAGGTGATGCCCGAAGGCCACGGCTTCCTGCGCTCCAGCGACTATAATTATATGCCCAGCCCCGACGATATCCTCGTCACGGCCCAGCAAATCAAGCGCTTCGGCCTCAAGAGCGGCGACGTGGTGGAGTGCGCCATCCGTCCCCCCCGCGAGACCGACAAATACTTCGTGCTCACCTCCCTGATCCAAATCAACGGCCGCTCGCCCGAGTTCATCCGCGACCGCGAGGCCTTTGAGCACCTCACTCCCCTCTTCCCCGACGAGAAATTCGACCTCACCAGCGGGCGCACCTGCAACATCTCAACCCGCGTGGTGGATATGTTCTCGCCCATCGGCAAGGGTCAGCGCGGTCTTATCGTGGCTCCGCCCAAGACAGGTAAGACACTTCTGCTTAAGGATATAGCCAACGCCATAGCGGAGAACCACCCGGAGACCTACATCATGATTCTGCTCATCGACGAGCGCCCCGAGGAGGTGACCGACATGATCCGCAGCGTCAACGCCGAGGTCATAGCATCCACCTTCGACGAGCCTGCCGACCACCACGTGCGCATCGCCAGCATAGTGCTGGAGAAAGCCAAGCGCATGGTGGAGTGCGGCCACGACGTGGTGATCCTCCTTGACTCCATCACCCGCCTGGCTCGCGCCTACAACACCGTGGCGCCCGCCTCCGGCAAAATCCTCTCCGGCGGCGTAGACGCCAACGCCCTGCAGAAGCCCAAACGATTCTTCGGCGCTGCCCGCAATATCGAGGGCGGCGGCTCCCTGACCATTATCGCAACCGCCCTGACCGAGACGAGCTCGAAGATGGACGAGGTGATTTTCGAGGAGTTCAAGGGCACGGGCAATATGGAGCTGCAGCTCGACCGCAAGCTCAGCAACAAGCGCATCTTCCCCGCCGTGGACATCATGGCATCCAGCACCCGCCGCGACGACCTGCTGCTTCGCCCCGAGACCCTCAACCGCATGTGGATCCTGCGCCGCTTCCTGAGCGACCGCAACTCCATCGAGGCCATGGAATTCATCAAAGACCGCATGGACCGCACTCGCGACAACGACGAGCTGCTGCGCACCATGGGCGACTAATCCTTCCCATCCGCCCATGATCAACACTCCAGCCACTGTAAAAACCCGGGAAGTTGAGCTTCCCTTCGGCACCGTCACGCTCGTGGACGTCGCCCTGCCGGGCGGCGCCATGGTGCAGCTCTCCAGCCTCGGTGCCGGTATCACCCGCATCGCTGTGCCCGACGCCCAGGGGCGCGTGGCCGACGTGGCCATGCGCTACGGCGACATCGCCTCTTACCTGGGCGACGGCCCCTGCGCCGGCAAGACTCCCGGCAGATACGCCAACCGCATAGGCTGCGGCAGCCTCACCGTGGAGGGCAAGCACTATGAGCTGCCCGTGAACTGCGGCCCGCACCATCTGCACGGCGGTCCCGACGGATTCCAGAACAAGATTTGGTCTACCGAGGTTCTACCTGACGGTGCCCGCTTCACGCTCGTCAGTCCCGACGGAGACCAGGGCTACCCCGGCGAGCTCCTCGCCGCGGTCACCTACCACTGGCTGCCCGACATGACCCTCGCCATAGACTACGAAGCCACAGCGAAGGCCACCACCGTGGTGAACCTCACGAACCATACCTACTTCAACCTCAACGGCTTGGGCACGGGTTCGGCCATGGACCACACCCTGCGCCTATACTGCAGCCGATGGGCCGACGCCGACAGCACGCTGCTGCCCACAGGCAGACTCAACGAGGTAGCGGGCACGCCTATGGACTTCACCGCCCCCAAGCGCCTGGGCGCCGACATCAACGCTGACTTCCAGCCCCTGCGCGACGGCAAAGGCTACGACCACTGCTTCGCCGTCGACGGCTGGGAGCCCGGCCGACTGCTGCCCGCCGCTGACCTGTCGGCCCAGTGCGGACGCAAGCTCCGCATTGCCTCCGACCAGCCCGCCATGCAGCTCTATACGGGCAACTGGCTGACCGGCAGCCCCGCGGGTCCCGACGGACTGGAGTATCACGACTACGACTTCGTGGCCATCGAGTGCCAGGGCTTCCCCGATGCGCCCAACCTCCCCGACTGCTTCCCCAGCCAGGAGCTCAAGCCCGGCCAGACCTACCGCCGCCGCATCGAGTACAGCTTCAGTATCCTTTAGAGCCTGTCCCATAAAATATTTTCGCACCTGCTGTGACAAAGTCGCGGCGGGTGCGTCTATTATTGTAAGAGCCCATATTGTAAAACCCCAAAGCACCGATGACCCCCGAAAGCCAAACCACCATGTTCGAGCGTTGGGCCCGCGAGCACGGACAGCTCATCAACAAGCTGTGCTATTTCTACGCGGCCACGCCCACCGACTTCGACGACCTGCGCCAGGAGGCGCTGCTGGCCCTGTGGCGCAGCGCGGAGCGGTTCCGCGGCGACTGCGCCGAGCGCACGTGGATATACCGCGTGACCCTCAACGCCTGCGTCTCCTATGTGCGCAAAGACCGCTGGACCACCCGCACCGAGCCCATTGAGCTCCACCCCGAGATAATAACCTCCGACGCCGAGCGCGCCGCCATGGTGCGCGAGATGCGCGAGCTAATAGACCGCCTGCCGCCCCTGGACCGAGCCATCACGCTGATGTGGCTCGACGGCCTGGACTATGCCGAAATCAGCCAGGTCTCCGGCCTAACCTCTTCGGCCGTGGGCACGCGCCTGAACAGAATAAAGAAAACCCTTATCAACGAATCCAACAAGTAAATCCTCCCGCTATGAATATCGATCAAATACAGCAGCAATGGGCCGGACTGGCCTCCGGCATTCGCGACATCGACCCCGTAGGCCTGGCCAAGAGCCTGTCGTGCAAGAGCTCGGCGCAAGATCGCCTGTGGCGCCGCTACAAACGCATGTGTCTGATGGCCCTGGCCTTCGCCTTCGTTTTGTTCCCTATGATGTTACATCTTTGGCCGTGGCCACTGGCTCTGGCGTTCTCGCTCTACGCCCTAACGGCCTCGGCCATGGACTACTACCTGTGGCAGGGCGTAAAGGCTATCAACATCGTTGAGATGCCCGTGGCAGAGGTGGCACGTCTGGCGGCCCGGTGCCGGCGCCTGCACCATCGCTTCATGGCCGTGCTCGTTCCCATAGCTGTGGGACTTGTGATAGCCCTCGGGGCCACTGTGATTGATGACAAATATGCGCTGTGGGGCATGGCCGCGGGTGGAGCATTCGGCCTGAGCTTCGGCCTGATCACCTACCTGCGCATGATGCGCGAATACAAGAGCCTGACCGAAGAATAATCCCACAGATTCACATTAGAGCCTGTCCCATAAAATATGTTAAGGCTGAGGCGGTCAGCCATTGAGCAGAGTTGTTCGTGTGATGAGGGAGTGTACTTGACGTACACGACCGAAGAACACGAACGAATATGCCAATGGATGGCCGAGGCGATGGAAATTTCCACCGCCCACGAAACTCATTGTTTGGCTGGTTGAAACGTAGTTGTTTGACGAAGCTATACGTGCTTCAGAAGTATCATCAGAAAAGCCATTTTTGCCATTCCCGTCGCCGTGTGCAGCAGCTGCTCGTAGCCACGGCATAATCTGCGGAAGCGGTCAAGCCACGCAATCGTGCGCTCCACTACCCAACGCCCATCCAAGGGAATGAATTCCGACGTTCCGTAATTTGATTTAACGCACTGCAAGTCAA
>CAZSHV010000112.1:0-7713 GCA_964606815.1 uncultured Bacteroides sp.
TCTGCTCAATGGCTGACCGCCTCAGCTTTAACAGATTTTATGGGACAGGCTCTTAGAAGGGGTAGCCGATGGCGAGGTGGAAGGCGAGGCTGCGGCCGAAGGAGGTCATGTTGTAGTAGCCGCGCTTGCCGGTGTCGTAGGGGGCGTGGATGCCGACGCCGAGGTCGCCGCGGATGACGATCATGCCGATGTCGAATCGCAGGCCGGCGCCTGTGCCCAGGGCCAGGTCTTTGAAGAATGTGGAGCCGCGGAGCTGGCCTCCGGGGCGGTCAGGGTCGTTCTTGAGCAGCCAGACGTTGCCGCTGTCCAGGAACAGGGCTCCGTGGAGCATGCCCCAAATGGGGAAGCGGTATTCGAGGTTGGCTTCGAACTTGAACGTACCGGTCTGGTCGAAATAGTCGTTGTCGACGGCCTTGGGGTCGTGGTAGCTGCCGGGGCCTATGGAGCGCACGGTGAAGGCGCGCACGGAGTTGGCGCCGCCGCAGTAGAACTGCTCGGAGTATGGCACCTGCGATGCGTTGCCGTAGGCGTGGGCGGCTCCTGTGGCCACGCGGCCCACCAGGTGCTGGTTGCCTGTCAGGGTGTGGTTCCAGACGAGCTGCACGGAGCCTTTGACGAACTGCGAGAAGGGCGTGCCGAAGAGCTTCTTCTCGCCGTGCTTGCCGCAGAGCTCGTAGATGGCCCAGAAGATGTTGCCGGCCTCCTGGAGGTTGACCTGGACGTTGATGTTGTTGCGCGGGTTGATGTTTCGGTCGTAGAGGAGCTGGTAGGCGATCTGGGGGATATACTGCGAGCGGAAGCTCAGGGCCACGGCGGGGTTGGCGTTCATGATGGAGTCAAACTCGTGCGTGGTCTTCATCAGGTTGGTGTATGTGAGCTTGAAGAGCGACAGGGAGTTGTTGACGTATCGGCTGGACCGCCAGTCGTAGGAGAAGGAGGTGTTGAACTGCGCCATCTTGAAGTAGTGGGGGCGGTTCAGGAGGTCGGCGTTGAGGGTGATTCGCGTCCAGTTGACGTCGCGGTGGCGTCGGGGTATGAATCCCGGAGCTAACAGGCGGGGGAATGCGAGCGAGGCTGTGATGCCGGCCTCGTAGGAGTTGAAGATGGAGCGGCGGCCGTGGCCCGTCTGCCATTCGTATGAGCCGTTGACGCTGACCGTGAGCTGCTCGCCACCGCCGAAGAGGTTGTGGTTGGTGACACCGAAGATCAGGCCCGGGCCGATGTAGCTGTTGGACTTCGACGATGCGTTGACCTCGAGGCTGGCCTCCAGGGGGAGGTTGAATGTGCAGTCGATGTTGATGTCGAGCGTGGGCTCGGCGGCGGTGGTGTCGGGTCGGGGCTCAATGTTGATGGCGTTGAATATGCCTGTGCGCGAGAGGTTTTGCTGGGTGCGGTTGAAGTCGCGCATCGACACATACTTGCCCTCTTTGAATGCCACTCCGCTCTCGATGACACCGCGGCGCAGGCGCGAGGGGCGCATCTGCACCAGGCCCACCCCCTTGGGCAGGTGTATGGTGTCGGGCGTGCCACCGCCGTCGTAGCGCTGGGCGGTGACGGTGATGGCTCCGGTGCGGAATCGCTGCATGGCGAAGGCGGGGGCGTTGTTGGCCAGGTCCACGCGCAGCATCACCTTGCCGGGGTGCTGGATGCTGTCGGCCAGATATTCGATGTATTCAGAGTTAAAGAAATAGTATCCGCGGTTGCGCAGGGCAGTGACCACTCGGCTGCGCGTGGCGGCCAGGGAGTCGAGGGCAAAGCGCACCCCGGGCTGCAGGTATGGGTCGCGGCGCATCACGGAGTCGATGACGTGGCAAATGTGGCTGGTGTCGGGCAGCAGCTCTATGCTCTCGATGGGGTAGGCGGGGCCGGGGGTGATGGTGTAGAGCAGGGCGGCCTTCTTCTTGTTCTTGGGCTGCACGAGCTCGTAGGAGGCCGAGCCGCGGAAGAAACCGTTGTTGTCGAGGATCTGGTCAAGCATCTTCAGGCGCAGCTCGGGCTTGACTTCGGAGACGAGCACGGGGTCCTGGGCGAGCTTGCGGTAGAGCCAGCCCTTGAAGCCTCCGGCGGAGTCTGGCAGGTTGTTGTAGGCCCACAGGCCCACGGGGAGGATGAAGAATGTCTTCTTATTCGGCGGCACGTCCACGGCCTCTGTGATGGCCTCTTTCAGGCCGGTGGGCAGGCGCAGGGTGTCGGGCACGTATTTCACGCCCTTCAGGCCGGTGTACAGCAGCTCGTCCTGAGGCACCTTGCGCGTGGTGGAGCATCCGGCCAGGGCCAAGCACAGCAGGGCTGCGATGGCGGCCAGCAGGGGCAGGGATTGAGAGGGCTTGCGGGTGGACATGGGTGGAGTGGGGGCTATTTATCTTTATCCTTTACATCGACCTCCGAGGCGGCGGCAGCAGCAGAGGCAGGAGCGGCGGCAGCAGATTTGGGGGACTTTTTCTTGGGGCGCATGAACTTTGGCAGCATCTTCACCAGCGATGGTATGCGGCGGCGGTAGGAGAAGCCCACGCCCGTCTGCGTCACTTCGCCCTCGAGTATGCTCTCGTAGCCTGTGTGGCGGAAGATTTTCAGGAGCATGGTGTGGGCGTTGTTGATGTAGTAGATGAAGGAGATGTCGTTGATGAGGTTCTCGGAGAAGTTCTCGTCGGCAGCCGCGTCGGTGCTGTAGTTGCCCCCCACCTCGATTTTGAATCGGTCGTTGAATAGCGACTTGGAGAGGCGGTAGCTATAGTTCATGGTCGACTGGGTGTTGCCGTCGGTGGTCTGGTTGTACTGGTCGATGCCGAAGCTCAGGTCCACGCCCTTGATGTTGTTGGCGGCCCAGTTGTTGACCTGCGACTCGAGGAAGGAGTAGAGTGGGTTGGCCGAAAGGTTGGCGTTGCCCTTAGTGCCGGGGCCGGTGTAGACGTTGTAGAGGAGCATGTTCATGGCCTGGTTGGCTCGCTGCTCGGGGCTCATGCTCTGCAGCTCGTTGGCCACGGTGATGTCGTCGTCGGTGGCGAGGTCGAAGGCGATGTCCATATGCTCCAGGGTGCCTGTGACACCCAGCATCACGTCGAAGTTGACCAGGCGGCTGTTCTGGCCCGTCTGGGTGACGTTGGCCTTGATCACGTCGGTGGCGTGGAGGTTGAGGGTGGGGTTGAGGATATCGCCGTTGAAGGCCACGAATGAGCCCTCGTCGATGGTGAAGCTCTTTTCGCTGGAGATGACGGGGATGGTGTATCGGGCCAGGCCGTCGTTGAGGTTGATGCGGCCCGTGAGGCGACCGTCGGAGAGCGGGGCCTGGGTGTAGTTGAGGGTGCCCTCGGGCTGAATCTCCACCAAGTCGCGGGCACCGGTGGGCAGGTCGACGGTGATTTTCACACCCTGGCGTATGGTGAGCAGCGCGTCGATGGCCATGAGCATGCCGGTGTCGGCCACAGAGTCGGCGCGGGCCACGGCGCTTGAGTCGGCGAAGTTGACGAATTTCACCATGTCGGCCTCCTGCGGGGCTGTGATGGCGTTGGTGGCCATGGTGAGCACGTAGGTGGCGTTGGTGCCGGGGAGGATCTTCAGGTCGGCGTCCACGCTCATGAATCGGGCCGAGCCCTTGACCGTGGCGTCGAGGTCGATGTAGGCTTTGCCGTAGATGTCGGCTCCGCGGGCGGCTCGCTTGGTGTTGAGCAGCATCATGTTCTGGGCCTTGAGGGCAAGGTCCATGGCGGGGCTGGCCATGTCGGAGATGTCGACGGTGCCGTTGAGGGTGAGGGGATGGTCGTTGGCACCGGTTACGGCGAAGTTGCGGAAGGTGATGAGGTTGTTCACCACGGGAATCTCCACGGGCGAGATAGCGTAGTCCGTGGCCGTCATGTTGAGGAACACGGCAGCGGAGTCGAAGCTGAGCGAGCCGTCGAGGCGGGGCCTATCGGCGTCGCCGCTCACGTCGAGTGTGCCGTTGAGCGTGCCCTTGAGCTTGGCCATGCCGGCGGGCAGGAAGGGGTTGGCCGTGGCCAGGGGGAAGTGGATCACGGAGAGGTCGAGGTTGAAGGGCGACGCTGCCACGGTGTCGTTGAGGTTTCCGGCCAGGGTGATGGCGCGGCGGCCGTCCACGCTCAGGTCGGCCTTGGCGCGGATGGTGCCCGCGGCGTTGGTGCTCACGTCGATGTCGGCCAGCAGGTTGGCCACGCGCTGGCGGTCGTAGTAGAAGTCGTCGAGGCTCACGGTGCCGCGGCCGTTGACGCTCTGGGCGGCGGCGTCCCAGTTGACGTTCATGTGGGCAGATAGCAGGCCCGAGATGGGCGGCGCGAAGGGGTTGACCTGCACCCACTGCTCCAGGCTTATGTTCTTGACGTCGAGGATGATGTCCTCCTGCGGCTCCGGGCCCTGGGCCATGTCGTGGTCGTGGGCCTCCGGGGAATCGCCCTCGGCGTGGTCCTCGCCCTCGGGGTGCTCGGTGTAAAGGGCCAGGGAGGACGTCTCGCTGTCCATGTGCAGGTTGGCGTCGATGTGGCGGGTGGCCAGGTTATAGCTCAGGAAGTTGTCGATGTTGACGTTCCAGGGCATATAGCCGATGGTGGGATTGAAGGGGAAGAGCTTGGCAGTGAGCAGGTCGCCCTGGACGTTGGCCAGCAGACCGAGGTCGAAACCCGTGGCACCGGCGCGGTTGCTCTGGCGCAGGCGCAGGGTGGCCGTGTTGGAGTCGATGTTGCCGTAGAACATCACGCGGGCGTAGTCGTCGAGGTTGCCGGGGGCGTTGAACACGCTGCCTCCCAGGCGCAGGCGGTCTCCGAACTGGCGCACGCCGAGCTTTATGGTGTCGAGGGTCATGGAGCCCGTGTTGAGCTTCAGGGCCACGGCGCGCATTGAGAGCACGGTGTCGTTGGCCATGCGCAGGTTGAGGCTGTCGAGGCTCATGCGCGAGGCGGCGAGGATGTCGTTGATCATATTGTCGTCTCCGGCTGTGGCCTGGAGGGCGAATCGGGGCATGAGCTGCTGCAGCGTCTGCACGTGCAGGCGGCGGGCGGCGAGCATGGTGTCGAGGCTCTCGGTCAGGGGCGTGAGCGAGGCCGTGATGCGGTTCAGGCCCATGGGGGAGGTGAGGGAGGCCTGCAGGTCGCGGTTGCGCAGCGTGGCGGCCGTGGAGCTGTCGTTGGCCAGGAAGGTGAGGCGAATGTCGCGCAGGTTGATGTTGCCCACGTCGCGGCTCAGCGAGGCCGAGGGGATGTCCAGGGCCGCGTCGATGTCGGTGCCAGTGCTTGAGAGCGTGGCCGTGGCGTTGGCCTGCAGGCGGAGCACGGCGGGGTACTCTGACATCTTCATGGCCTGCAGGTCAATCTCGCGGCCGTCAAGGCTGGCCTGCCAGGTGTAGAGCTTGCCGCTGAGGTTGCCGTGGGCGTCGAGGGCTACTTGCAGGGCCGGGTTGGCGGCTTTCAGGCCTATCTGTGCGTCGCCGGCGGCGAGGTCGGCGTCGAGGGTGATTCCCGTGTAGGTGTATCCGTCATATTCGGCCTTGTCCACTGCGGCATGGGCGTTAAGGGCCGTGGCGGTGGAGAACAGGTCGTAGCCGTGGCCCGCGGCCTTGAGGGTGGCCGTGAGGCGGCCAACGCCCATGGTGGGCAGGAAGGCTTGCAGGGGGAAGTCGGAGGCCTTCACGTCAATGTTATATCCACCCTGCGGGCGGCTGTCCATGCGGCCGTCCAGGGCCAAGCGACCGCTCAGGGTGGTGGCCGTGAGGCGAGCCGAATATTTGGGGCCGGCCATGCCCACGCGGCCTTTGAGCGTCATGGGCGGTATGGCGATGCCCGAGGCGGGGTCGAGGAAGGCGCGGGCTATCTGCTTGCCGTCGAAGATATGGCCGTCCAGGGCTATGTCGGCCCCCATGGAGGTGGGCGAGAAGAGGTCGGTGACTGTGCCGCTGGCTTTGAGCGTGGCCTGGCGCGAGAGGGCTATGTCGAGCTGCCCGATGTCGAGCCTTGCGGGCGTGCCCTCGGCCTCGGCGTCAAGCCCCACGAGCATGCCGGGGGCGAAGGCTTTGAGATAGGGCGAGAAGTCGGGGAACATCGTAGCCAGGTCTTCGGCGGCCAAGTCGCCGCTGGTTGTGAGCTGCAGGGGCAGCGAGGGGTCGGTGGTGAGGTCTCCTATGCCCATCATGCCGCTGGCCTGCAGGGCCGTGCCGGCGGGGGTGGTGACGTCGAAGCCCGTGAAATGCATGGCCGCGCTGTCCATCGCGAATGTGCCTGCGGCGTCGAGCGTCAAGCCGCATCGCTCCGTGGCCTGCAGTGTGAAGGGCAGCCGCAGCGTGGTGGCCTGGTTGTAGAAGTCGCGCACGCGCAGCGTCATGTCGTCGGCCTGGATATAGGCGAAGTCCAAGCCCGGCAGCGGCACGGTGCCGCGGGTGGTGTAGAGGGCGGAAGATCGCGAGAAGCCAATGGAGTCGATCGTCACCGTCCACGGGGCCGCGGAGGCGGTGTCGGCAGCAGCAGCGGCAGGCTCGGGGGCTGTCACGTCAGGGGCTATGTAGGCGGCGTCGAGGCCAGTGCCGGAGAGCGTGCGCACCTTCACCGTCTGTGCTGTCAGGCTTATGGCACCTTCAGAGAGCACAGCGTCGGCGAACCGAGCCCCCAGCGAGTCGATGGTGGGCATCATGCTCATGCGGTATGTGAAGTCCTTCAGCTCCAGATGCTTGGCGAAGATGTCAAGGGGCTGCGCGGGCTCCGACGGGGTGGGGGTGGTGTCGGGGTTGATGGTCATGTCCACCACGGCGTGCGCGATGGCGGCGCGGGTGATGTCGATAGTCATGGGCGAGAATTTCACGGCGGCGGGCCTCAGGGCTATGCTGTCGGCGCGCAGGGTGAGGAAGAGCGACGAGTCGGGGCCTCCCATGCGATAGTACGCCCCTCGTGCCTCGGCCTCGGAAATGCGGGCCTCGCCTCGCAGCAGCGGCAGCAGGGCCACGTCGGCCTCCAGGCTGCGAGCGGCCACCATCGTGTCAGCCTCCTGCACTATGGCCACGCCCGCCACGCGCAGACGCAGCGGGAAGCGCAGGCTCAGCGAGTCCAGCGAGGCATGGACCCCCGGCTGGGCGTTCAGATAGGCCACGGCGCGCTGGCGTATGGCCTCCTGGGCATGCGGCGAGTAGAGCGTCATGACGACACCCAGCACCAACAGCACCACGGCCATCACCACCCACAGCACCGTCTTGCCGGTGCCCGATATGATTCTCAAGAGTTTCACGGCAGCAAAGGTAATGATAAATCGCGAAAACGCCAACGGCAACGCCCACGTTCCCCCATATTGTAGGGCCGCAAATTTGTTGCGGCCGTCCAGATGCATCCGTGCGGAGGCCACGCCGGCGCAAAAAGAATGGTTGGTATGGGTAGCGTCCGTCATTCGTCAGGGGTTAATTAATTGTGTGTTAGATTGTTAACTCGCAGAATCTGACGACTTGCTGATTATCAGCCGATTACCCCATATTGTAGGGCCGCTGCGAGCTGAGCGGCCGCCGAAACACCCGCAATGCGCAAATTGTAGGGCCGCAAATTTGTTGCGGCCGAAAAAACATCAACGACCACGTTCGGCCGCGATGACAACGAGAACGGTAGCAATTCCCCGAATAGTAGGGCCGCTCGGTCGGAGCGGCCGCGGGTTAGTGCGGGCGAGGGAATCCGTCCGGCGGGCATTGCGTCGGTCGCCACAGGTGGCGACCCTACAGCTAACGCATTGACAGCTTTG
>CAZSHV010000113.1:0-2708 GCA_964606815.1 uncultured Bacteroides sp.
GAGGGGGAGAACCAGTTGTTCTTTGAGCTGGCCTTCTTGATCAGGCCGCGGATCATGAGCTCGGCGGCGTTGAAGTCGGCGATGACGCCCTTGCGCAGGGGGCGCACGGTGCGGATGCGCTCGTTCTCGCGGCCCTGCATCTGCTGGGCCTCTTTGCCCACGGCGATGAGGCGGTCGGTCTGCTTGTCGAGAGCCACGATTGAGGGCTCGTCGATGACGATTTTGTCGTTATGTATGATCACGGTGTTGGCGGTGCCAAGGTCGATCGCGATCTCTTTGTTGAAGGAGAAGAATCCCATGTTTGCTGAAGGTAGAGGGTTGAGATTGATGTTGAATTGAAACTAAGGAGGAGCGGGCGTTAGTGCTTGAAGTGGCGCGTGCCGGTCATCACCATGGTCATGTCGTGGGCGTCGCAGTAGTCCACGCTCTCCTGGTCGCGGATGGATCCGCCGGGGTGAATCACGGCTTCGATGCCGGCCTGGTGAGCAATCTCCACGCAGTCCGCGAAGGGGAAGAAGGCGTCGCTGGCCATGGCCGCGCCCTTGAGGTCGAAGCCGAAGGAGCGAGCCTTGTCGATGGCCTGCTTGAGGGCGTCGACGCGGGAGGTCTGACCCACGCCGGAGGCCAGGAGCTGGCCGTCGCGTGCCAAGACTATGGCGTTGCTCTTGGAGTGCTTTACGACGCGCACGGCGAAGAGCATGTCGTCGATCTGCTGGGCCGTGGGCTGCAGGCGCGTCACGCAGCGCAGCTGCTCGGGCGTCTCGGCCACGGTGTCGGCCTTCTGCACCAGGGCACCGTCGAGGGCGGTGCGCACCAGAGTGGTGGCAGGCTGCGAGCCGGCGTGGCGGAGCAGGATAATGCGGTTCTTCTTATGCTTGAGGATTTCGAGGGCCTGGGGAGTGTAGGCCGGGGCGATGATCACCTCGAAGAAGATTTTGTCGATTTCGGCAGCCGTGGCCTCGTCGACCTCCGCGTTGGTGACGATGATGCCGCCGAAGGCAGAGACAGGGTCGCCGGCCAGGGCGTCGCGCCAAGCCTCTGCCACGGTGGGGCGGGAGGCGAGGCCGCAGGCGTTGTTGTGCTTGATTACGGCCACGGTGGTGGCGGTGAAGTCGTCGATCAAGCGCACGGCGGCGTCGATGTCGAGCAGGTTGTTGTAGGAAATCTCCTTGCCGTGGAGCTGGGAGAAATCGCGGTCGAAGTTGCCGTAGAAAGCGGCCTGCTGGTGGGGGTTCTCGCCGTAGCGCAGGTCCTTGCGGCCGTCGATGGCCAGGCGCAGGCAGTCTTGCTCGCCGGTGACGGAGGCGAAATAGTTGTATATAGCGGCGTCGTAGCCAGAGCTCACGGCGAAGGCCGCGGCAGCCAGCGAGCGACGCTGCTCGAGGGTGGTCTTGGCACCCTGGGATTGCAGGAGTGACGCGAGCGCGGCATACTGGCCCTTGGAGGGCACGATGGCCACGTCGGCATAGTTCTTTGCAGCAGCGCGGATGAGGGTGATACCGCCGATGTCGATTTTCTCGATGATGTCGGCATGGTCTGCACCGCTTGCCACGGTCTGCTCGAAGGGGTAGAGGTCCACGATCACCAGGTCAATGGCGGGGATCTGGTACTTCTCGGCCTCGGCGTTGTCGCCCTCGACGTCGCGGCGGCGCAGGATGCCGCCCATCACGGCGGGGTGGAGCGTCTTGACGCGGCCACCGAAGATGGAGGGGTAGCCGGTGAGAGCCTCAACGGCCTCGCACTCATAGCCTTGGGAGAGGATGAAGTCGCGCGTGCCGCCCGTGGAGAGCAGCTTCACGCCGTTGTCTGCGAGCAGGCGCAGAATCTCGTCCAGGCCGTCCTTATGGAAGACCGAGATGAGAGCGGTGGTAATCTTTTTGAAATCGTGCATTGGAAATGTGAACGTTCAGGAGATGTGTGTATATTTAGAGTGCAAAGTTACTAAAACTTTTTGAAGCACTATGCACAACCGAACTAAAAAGGCAAGAAAAAATTAAAAAAAACATATGGGCGTGAGGCCGGTATGCATTAGTCGCGGAAGTAGATGCGCTTGACGCGGGGGGAGATGGAGGTTAGCACCTCGTAAGGGATGGTGTCGAGCGTCTCGGCCAGCTGCTGCACGGGGGCATCGGGGCCGAAGATAGTGACGGTGTCGCCGATGGCGGCGCCGGCGTCGGTGACATCGATCATGCACTGGTCCATGCAGATGTTGCCTATTGTGGGGCACGGCTTTCCGCGCACTATGAAGGTGGCGCGGCCGCGGCCCAGGTGGCGGTTAAGGCCGTCGGCATAGCCGATGGGAATTGTGGCGACGACGGCGGGGCGGGATGTGACCCCGCGGCGGCCGTAGCCAATAGCGGTGCCTTCGGGCCAATGGCGCAGCGAGATGATGGTGGTAAGGAGCGAGGCCACGTTCTGCAGCGGCAGGGGCACCTCGGGAGGCAAAGGGGAGATACCGTACAGGCCTATGCCCAGTCGGGCCAGGTCGGAGGGGAAGGCGCTGTAGCGCACGATGCCGGCGGTGTTGAGCGCATGTCGCTTCACAGGGTAGGGGAGAAGGCTCTGCAGCAGGGCCGCGCCATGGTCGTAGTCACGCAGCTGACCCTCGGTGTAGGCATCCATGTCAAGGCAGTCGGCGGTGGCGAGATGGGTGAACACGCTGGCGGCGCGCAGTCGGCTCTGAGCGTTGAGCGTGGCCGCGAGGGCAG
>CAZSHV010000113.1:2808-7685 GCA_964606815.1 uncultured Bacteroides sp.
GTGCCGATGACAATCAGGCGGGAAACGCCCATGGCCCTGAGCATGCGCGCCGTCTGGGCGGCTGCGTCTTGGGCGGCAGGGGCAGGCACGGGCCACTGAAGCACCACGGTGAGCGTGCGCGCGTCTGTGGCTCGTTTGCGCATGAAGCAAAGGGCGTCGGCAGTAGAGCGGAGGTCGTGGGTGAAGGCGTCAACTATCAGCTGGCAACCTTTCAGGGCCTCGCGCACCTCCATGCGCGTGGATATGGGAGCGGGCACTGCGCCGGGCTCCTTGTCGATACCTAAAAGCTTGAGGGCCAATCGGGCTGCGAGGGTGGCGGCCTCGGCGTTGGACGCCGCTGGGATAAGCGTGGCCTGCGGGCACTCCTGGCGCAAGGCCTCGAGCACTATGTCGTCGCCTTCGGGGTATATCACCGTCTCTGCTTCGCGGAACAGCCGCGCCTTTTCGCGGGCTTGCTCCGCCGCACTGGCGAAGTTTTCGCGGTGCTCGGCGGTGAGCGATGTAAAGATGCCGATGCGGGGGCGGATCATGGTCTGGAGCGCGTCCATCTCACCCGGGCGGGAGATGCCGGCCTCGAATATGCCGATGCGTGTGTCATGGCCTATCTCCCAAATGGATAGCGGAACGCCGATCTGCGAGTTGTAGCTGCGGGGCGACCGCACCGAAGGCGCGGCGTGCTGGAGCATGGCGTGCAGCATTTCCTTCACGATGGTCTTGCCGCGGCTGCCGGTGATGCCGATGACAAGCAGCCCAGGGTGCTCATCGCGTACGGCCTTGGCCAGTGTCTGCATGGCTTTTGCGGGGCTGTCGGCGCGGAAGAGGCACGCCCCCGGCAGGTCGGAAGCAGGCCTGTAATCCTTGTCAACCACGAAATGACGCACGCCGCGGGCGTAGAGCTCGGGGATGAAGTCGTGGCCGTCGGCCGAGGCCGTGCGCAGGGCGAAGAACATGCTCTCGGCGGGGAACATCAGCTCGCGGCTGTCGGTGAGCAGGGTCGAGATTTCAGCTTTTAGTGCTTCGGGAGCCGAGGTGCTGAGCTCGCCGGTGCCTTGCATAAGGGCGTATATGGTGGATGCTGGGAGTATCATAGGATAGGGCGATGGGCGTCGCGCTTGCTCTGCTGTCGTCGCTGCAGGGCTATGGCGCGGGTGGCGGGGGTGAAGTAGCGGGCGGAGAAATGGTCGTAGATATACTCCACGGCCATAGGGGATGGGTGCTTGAGGTCGGCGGCGTAGAAGCGATAGTCGCGCAGGTCGTCGTTAAGAATCTCGTAGGCGGGGAAGTAGGTGACGCGCTGGTCGCCAGTGCGCATAGCCTCGTCAAGAGCCAGCAGAAGAGTGGCTTTGGAGAGCTGGTTGCCGTGCAGCCCGTCGGCTGTGTGGCGCACGGGGCTGACGGTGAAGATGATGTTGGTAGCCGTCAGGGGTATACGCTGAAGCATGCCGCACAGCGCAAGGGCGCAGATGTTGGGGTGCAGCCTTTCGCGGGAGAAGCACGAGGCGGGGAACTTGTGGCAGTTGCCCACGGTGCGGCCCGTGGACTGGAGGGTATAGACGAAGGCCGAGCCCAGAGTGATGATTACCGTCTTGGCCTCGGCGAGCTTATCGGCCAGGGCTTCAATGTCGGCGTTGAGTCGATGCAGCAGAGCGTCGGGGTCCGCGTCGGTGTAGCGCGTGGCAAAGTCCAGGCAATGCCACAGGCCGTCGGGGCCGAGGGTGAGGTCGGCCTGCGTGTACGGTTGGCGCATTGATGCCCGGTCCAGCCAGTGCAAGATCGACATGGGATTGTAGAGCGGCCCCATGGGGTTGTGCGTGACGCGGAAGCCGTCGAAGGCCAGGCGCTCACCCACCTCGTCGGTGAAGCAAGACCCAAGCATCACGATGCCGTCGTCGGGCCCTATGGAGGGCTCGCGCAGGCGCATCGGCTCAATCTCTGTGCGGAATTTCATATTAGTACATCTGGTAGTCGATGGACAGCACCTGGAACTCGGTGCGTCGGTTGATCTGGTCGGCCACCTCCTGGTCTTCCTCCGGCAGGGTGAGGATGAACTCCTCGGTGAGCACCTGCCCTTCCTGGAACTGCGGGTACTCCCTGGCCAGCTTCTTGGTGATGGTCTTGGGCCTGGACTCGCCGTAGCCCTGGCTCTGGAGGCGGTCAGCCGGGATGCCGGCGGCTATGAGATAGTCGATTACGCTGCGTGCGCGGCGGGCCGAGAGGTTGAGGTTGTAGGCGTCGGCACCCCATCGGTCGGTGTGCGAGGCCATCTCGATGGTGACGTTAGGGTTGTCGCGAAGCACCTGCGCGAGCTCGTCGAGGGCCGTGGCCGACTCGGGGCGCAGGGTGGCGCGGTCGAAGTCGTAGAAGATGTTTTCCACCACCACGGGCTTGTTGATAGAGGCCAGGGTGAAGTCGATGGCGTATTCAGCGTCGACCTCCGCGGTGTCGCTCTGGAACTCCTGGCGGCTGTTAAGGTAGCCGCGGGCACCAGCCAGCATCACGTACTTGACGCCGCGGCTAAGGGGGAAGGAGAAGGAGCCGTCGTCTTTGGCCACCTGCTTCTGGTTGCTGCCGTCGTCGCCCACGATACGGATCACGGCACCGCGCACAGGCTCCTCGTCGCGGTCTATCACCCAGCCGCTGATGTTGATCTTCAGGTCGGGGAGCTCGAAGGAGTATATGTGGTCGTAGCCGCGGGCGTCGCCTCGGTTAGAGCTGAAAAAGCCCTGCTCGCCGCGGCCGAAGGTGATGCCGAAATCGTCGGAGGGGGAGTTGACGGGGCGGCCCATGTTGGTGACGTTCCAGCCGCCGCTGGGGGTGAGCTGCGCGCGGTAGATGTCCAAGCCGCCGTAGCCGCCGCGGCCGTCGCTGGAGAAATAGAGCAGCGAGTCGGTGCGCAGGTAGGGGAAGGCCTCGTCGCCGGGGGTGTTGATCCACGGGCCCAGATTCTCGAGCGAGCCGCCCCGCTCGCGCAGGTTGATGCGCCATATGTCCTTGCCGCCCTCGCCGCCAGGCATGTCGGATGTGAAGTATAGGTATGTGCCGTCGGGGCTCACGGCCGGGTGGCCGTAGGAAGAGAGCGTGTCGGCTGTGATTTCAAACTTCACGGGCGCGCTCCATTTGGCATCGGATCGCTGCGAGGTGAAGATTTCCACGCCCGTGTTGGCCTCCGGCGACCGGCGCGCGCGGGTGAGGTACATGGTCTGTCCGTCGGGCGAGAATGACACCGCGCCCTCGTCCATGTCGGTGTTCAGGCCCTCGCCCTCCACTAACTCGGGTCGTTGCCACTCACCCCGCTCGTTCTTGCGCATCACCCAGATGTCGCCCTTCTTCATGCCCGTGATCTCGCTGCGGTGCGTGCCCGTGCTCTTCTCGTTGGTGGAGGTGAAATAGAGCACGTCCAGGTCCGCGCTGCCGTACATTGGCGCATAGTCCGCGCGGCGCGAGTTGGCCAGCTTGAAATTACGCACCACGTAGCGCGTGGGCTTGGCTCCGACAGCCTCCTGCGCACCCTTGAGCATCTGCGCGGCCATAGCGTCGTCGGGGTGCCACTCCAGATATGTCTCGTAGTTTTTGATGGCGAGAGCGTATTTGCCGTCGGCGTGCAGCTCGCGTGCCAGAGCCAGATAGATCGCTGAGTCGGCCACGCCGTATCGCAGCGCATTCTGGTATGCCGCGGCGGCACGCGCGCTCTGCGAGAGCTTGCTGTGGCATTGGCCCAGCTTGTAGGCCACCTCGCCGCGCAGCTTGCGGTCCTGCGGCTTCGTAAGAGAATTGTATATTTTGCGGTACGTCTTGGCCGCGTCGAAATACTCGCCGCGAGCCAGCTGATCGTCAGCCGTGGCCAACTTCGGCCCCCCGCACGAGGACAGGCCCAGCGCGAGCGCGCCGACAGCAGCTATAAAGAGATTGCGTATATTCATAATCAGTCAAGGGCAGGGACAAAACTCCCCCTAACTATAAATAACGCACGCCCATGTGCGAATATTATACGCCCCTCTCTGAATGGTTTGCGGCACTTGGCATTTTTATCCAATAAAATCACTGTATTGGATAAAAAGTATGAATTTTATCCAGTACAGTGTAATTAGTGCCTAAAATTGCCTGGTTTCCGGAGCGAAAGTATAGGCAGAGATTTTTGTAAAAGTTATCGCGGCAGTAGCCGCTGAGGCAGCATAGTGAGTTCCTCCTCCCCATATTGTAACTCTGCGATGGCGATACCGTAAACGCAACAAAGCGGCTCTACAATCGATGGAAACATGAACGTTGTCAATATTCTTTTCGAGTCCGTGCCGAATGTTTGGCATTATGTATGTGTACGTATGCCCTATAGTACAAAAAACGCCCCCTCGCTTTCTGGCGGGGAGGCGCGGGATATGTGAGTGCGGGCGTGTTACTGCACGGCGATTTTCTTCACCTTGCCGCCCTGGCGCACGATGTACATGCCAGCGGGCAGCGCGTCCATTGACGTGCCCACGAGCGCGCCGTTGATGCCGTACACCTCCACGGGTTCGTTGTAATCAATGTCCGCCGTGATTTCTTCTACGCCTGTGGGAATGTAGGATTCTATCTTCTTGAAAGACTGCCAAGGATTACGGTATTTGCATTTCTCTACCGCTACTTCAGGGACGTATAGTGTGGCTTTAGAGTAAGTCGTGCTAGAGAAGCAGTCATTGTGGGCGCTGATAGGATCTTCCGCTTCATAATACACCGAGGTTAGGCCGGTGCAATAATAGAAAGCCTTATAGCCGATATAGATTATGGATTTAGGGATAGTCAGCTCGGTCAGCCTGCCGCAACCATAGAAAGCTTCACCGCCGACCTCGGTGACGGAGTTGCCGATTGTCACCGAGGTCAGCCCACTGCAATCAGAGAAAGCC
>CAZSHV010000114.1:0-7653 GCA_964606815.1 uncultured Bacteroides sp.
GGAAAGCTCAGGGTGATGAACGTGAGCTGGGCGGCGGCGGTGTCGGAGGCCTGGGCCTTGTCGTCCTTCTTCTTTTTAGGCTCTTTGAAGATGAAGGCGGCGGTGTCTGTGGTCCATTCGAGCTGCTGGTCGGCAGAGGTGCGCTGGTAGCGCATGGCCAGCTGCAGGGTATCGGCGGCGAGGGCTTCGGGGGCGGTGATCCAGAGCTCAAGGCTGTCGAGCGTGGCGTTGCGCCTGAGCACACCCCATTCGCTGGCAGGCGCGCCGGCCAGGGGGCCATTGGCCAGTGTTAGCTCCATTAGCTCCTGGGCCGGAGCTGCCATATTGATGAGGATGCGACGGCGCTCGGGGCGCGAGCGGTCTTTGATGTATTGGGCCAGGAAGCCCTCGTTGAAGGTGGTGAGCAGCAGGTCGTTGGGCAGATACTGCACGCCGGCGCGGAGTACGAGCGAGTCGGTGTCTTCGGCCGAGCGCAGGGTGTCGGTGACCATGATGTCGCGGACGGAGGGCACCACGGCAGTGCCGAGGAAGGCAACGTCCTCCGAGCGGTCCCAGTGGTAGTCGCGGCTGACGTCGTTTATGGCGTAGAGGAAGTATTCGCCGGCCTTGAGGTTGCGCAGGGTGAACTGGCCCAGCTGGTTGGTGCGGGTGACGCGCTCCAGGGGCGTGGTGGTGATCAGCGAGTCGACGTCGGCGGTGTAAGCGCCCACTAATATGCCTTGGGCGGGCTCCAGGTCGCGGGCTTGGAGCACGATGCCGGAGATGCGCAGACTGTCGAGCTCGGGGCCTGTTGAGAAGTCTATGGCGAAGCCGTCGAGGATGTTGCCCTCGTTGAGGTCTTGTATGGCATCGGCGAAGTCGATGGTGTAGGTGGTCTCGGGCAACAGGGTGTCGCGCAGCTCCACGGTGAGGTGTCGGCCGTTGGCGGATACGACGGGGGCCTGCGTCTGGGCGGGGGATACGATGACCTTGTTAAAGGCGTCGTCGAGCTTGATGTTCTCGTCGAAATAGAGGTCGAGGCGCTTTCCGGAGAAGTTTCTCGCGCCGACCTGCGGCGTGGAGCGGGTGAATACCGGTGGCACCTCGTCTCTGGGGCCGCCCTGCGGGCGACCTATGCTCGCGCAGGCGGCTAAAAGGCACGACAGGGATGCGGCGAGGATGATATGCAGGGTGGAGTGTCGGCGCATGTGGTGAGTGGGGAGTAAGTGTCAGTCAAAGAGGGTGCTACGGTCGGGGCGCGGGTCCACGCCGAGGTGGGAATAGGCGAGCATGGTCACCTCGCGGCCGCGGGGTGTGCGCTTGATGAAGCCCTCCTTGATCAGGAAAGGCTCGTAGACCTCCTCGATGGTGCCGGGGTCCTCGCCCAGGGCTGTGGCAATGGTGGAGAGACCCACGGGACCGCCCTGGAACTTGTGGATTATGGTCTTCAGGATCTTGTTGTCAATCTCGTCGAGGCCGTAGCGGTCGATGTTGAGGGCCTCCAGGGCCTGGCGGGCGATGTCGACGTCGATATGGCCCGAGGCGAGCACCTGGGCGAAGTCGCGCACGCGGCGCAGCAGGGCGTTGGCTATGCGGGGCGTGCCGCGCGAGCGCAGGGCTATCTCGCGGGCCGCGTCGTCGGTGATGCGGGCGCCGAGCAGAGCTGCCGAGCGGCGTATGATGCGCTCCAGCACGGCGTGGTCGTAATACTCCAGGTGGCACTTGATGCCGAAGCGGGCGCGCAGGGGCGACGTCAGCAGGCCGCTGCGCGTGGTGGCGCCCACCAGTGTGAAGGGGTTGAGTGTGAGCTGCACGGTGCGCGCGCCGGGACCCTTGTCGATCATGATGTCGATGCGGTAGTCCTCCATGGCCGAGTATAGATACTCCTCTACCACGGGGCTCAGGCGGTGGATCTCGTCGATGAAGAGCACATCGTTCTCCTCCAGCGAGGTAAGGATGCCGGCCAGGTCGCCGGGCTTGTCGAGCACGGGGCCGGATGTCACCTTCATGCTCACGCCCAGCTCGTTGGCGATGATGCCGGAGAGGGTGGTCTTGCCCAGTCCGGGAGGGCCGAAGAGCAGGATGTGGTCCAGGCTCTCGCCGCGCATCTTGGCGGCCTGGACGAATATCTTGAGGTTGGCCACGATCTTCTCCTGTCCGTTGAAGGAAGCGAAGGCGTCGGGGCGCAGGGCGCGCTCGATGTCGCGCTCGGCTGCCTGGGGCTGCTGCTGGCTGGCGCGGATGTCGAAGTCGGAGTCTGTGGTATCGGGAGAGGTCATTGCTCGAAGAGTTTATTGTAAATAACGTCGGGGCGCAAGGCGTTGAGGCACAACCAGTCGCCGCGCATGCATTCGCGGTCGCCGAAGACGGAGCACGGGCGGCACGACAGGGGAGCCTGCACCGTGTCGCTGTCGCGCTGTCGCCAGGCCTTGAAGCCGCAGTAGGGGTGGGTGGCGCCCCATACGCTGACCACGCGCGTGCCGGCGATGGAGGCCAGGTGCATGTTGGCCGAGTCCATTGACAGCATCACGTCCAGATTGCTCAGCAGGGCTATCTCGGCGGCGAATCCGTACTTCTTGCCGCACAGCGACGTCACGCCGGGATATGCCTCGGCCCATCGGTCGGCCACCTCGGCCTCGTGGCCGCCGCCGCCGAAGATGAAGACGCGGCAGTCTCCGCGCTCGGCGATGCGGCGCACCACCTGCACCATCTTCTCCTCGGGGTAAATCTTGCCCTTGTGGGCGGCGAATGGGGCTATGCCTACCCATCGCTCGCCTGGGGCCTTGGGGTGGGGCCAGATGCGGGCGAAGTCCTCCTGTGGCGCATGGCCGCCGCGGCTATATAGGCCCTCGAAACGCTCTTGCACGGGCAGCCCCGCGGCATAGAATGCGGCGCGGTAGCGGGCGCGGGAAGAGATCAGGGGCAGCATCACCTTGTTGTGGCGGCGCGTGAGGGCCCGCTTGGAGTCGCGTCCCTTGTCCAAGGCCACGCTCCGCACGCCCCGCAGGCGGAAGAAGAGGCGCATCAGCTTGGTGCGCAGCACGTCGTGCAGGTCCACGAACACGTCCGGGCGGTAGTCCCGGCACAGCTCGCCCACCAGGCGGTAGATGCCCCTGGGGCCTGCGTAGCGGGTCTTGAGGTCCACGCCCAGCACGGTGAGGTTGGCGGGCGGGTTGATGAAGAAGCCCGTCATGGAGGAGCGCGTCACGAAGACGATGCGCACCTCCGGGTAGCAGCGGCACACGCTGTAGACCACCGGCACGCTTAGGGCCACGTCGCCGATGGCCGAGAAGCGCGCGGCCACCACGGTGCGCAGCTTGCGGTCGTTGCCTATGCTCGGGCTATTTTGCCCCATAGAGCACGGGGTTGGTGTCTGGGTCGTTGTACATCTTCATCTGCCGGTACACCTTCATGTACTTGCGCCCGGCGGCGATGTCGTCGAGCAGCTGCTCGATGGCCGTGGTCAAGTCCTCGCGCTGCTCCAGCAGCACGTCGAGCTTGGCCTGGCATTTGGCGCGGTGCTCTGCGCTGGCGTCGGGGCGAGCCACCTCGGCCTGCATGTGGTAGATCTTCAGGGCCAGGATGGAGAGGCGGTCGAGGGCCCACGCGGGGCTCTCGGTGTTGATGGTGGCCTCCGGCAGAGGCTTAACGGAGGCGAATTGCTCGCGGCAGTATGTGTCGAGCTCCTCCACCATGTCGGTGCGCACCTGGTTAGAGCGGTCAATACGACGCTTGAGGGCGAGGGCGGCCACAGGGTCGATCTCCGGGTCGCGGATGATATCCTCGAGGTGCCATTGCACGGCGTCTACCATGTTCTTGGCGTAGAGAGTGTGCTCGATCGAGCCCTCGGGATAGGGGTTAGCGACAACGGCATCCACATCGTCGGCGATATGATAGTCGGCAGTGGCGCGCTGGAAGATATCGTAGCAATTCTGAGCGGAAATCATAACATAAAGAATTAAGAACACAAATTTAGCACACTTTCGCGACATAACAAAATCCCCGCCCGCCCCGGCCGTGAAAACACCGCCGCAACGCCCAATTTTGCAAGACCGAACGGTCCGCCCGCCCGCAAATACGCCGGCGATGACATGGTTTCAATCCACAGAAAAATGAAACTTTTATTAAACTTCCTGCCGCATGTGGAGTGGCCCCTCCCAGAGCGTCTCTGCAGGCGGTCTGATCGAGCAATCTTACAGCGCATCTCTCAAGTGACGGTTTAGTTTCGCAAAAAATCGCGCATTCAAGCGAAAGTTATATGCTTAATATTGCTAAATTTGTAAAATCAAGAAATTTTTAGTATTTTTGTGTGCTTAATTTTACACATCATGAAGATGATTAACGAACAGCTTGAGGAACAAATTGTGAAGCGTATTGTGCAAGACAACCCCTGGTGGGTGACGGGTGCCATACCCGATGACTTTTCTCAAATGCCGCACCGCGCGTATCTACAGAATTTCTACGAGGAGGTGTCGGCTACAGATCCCCGTCGCGCTGTGATATTGATGGGCCCTCGCCGCGTGGGCAAGACCGTGATGATTTTCCATGTCATAGATAGGCTGCTCAAGCAGGGCGTCGGTGCGCAAAAGATTGTCTATATCTCTGTGGATACTCCCATCTACAATAATGTGTCGTTGGAGAATCTTTTCTCCTATGCTCGCAGGGCGCTGAAGAAGCCCAACGAGACAAGCGGCTTTTACGTGTTTTTCGACGAGATACAGTACCTCAAAGACTGGGAGGTACACCTTAAGTCGATGGTGGACACATTTCGCGACTCGAAATTCATAGGTTCCGGCTCTGCCACGGCAGCCCTTAAAATGAAGAGCATCGAGAGTGGCGCCGGCCGGTTCACTGACTTTATGCTGCCGCCGCTCACGTTCACAGAGTTCTTGGCTTTCAACGGCCTGCAGTCGCTGATCGTGGATACGCCAGACGAAATTTCGCCGCTGGATACGCTCAACATCGACCATCTCAACAGCCTCTTTATTGACTATATCAACTATGGCGGATATCCGGAGGTGGTGATGAGCGAGCGCATAAAACGCAACCCCGGACAGTACATCAAAAGCGACATAATTGACAAAGTGCTCCTGCGCGACCTGCCCAGTCTATACGGCATCACAGACATCCAAGAGCTGAATCAGCTGTTCGTGCACCTGGCCTTCCGCTCGGGCAATGAGTTTTCGTATGAGAGCCTGTCTACCGAGTCGGGCATAAAGAAGGACACTATTAAAAAGTACCTGGAGTATTTCGAGAGCGCGTTCCTTATCAAGGTGGTGAAAAAAATCGACCAGAATGCAAAGCATATTAAGCGAGTGATGTCGTTCAAGGTCTATCTTACCAATCCCTCGCTGCGATGCGCGCTGTTCTCGCCCGTGGTAGACGGCGACGATATGCTTGGGAGCATGGTGGAGACAGCTATATTCTCGCAGCTCTTCCATTCAAGCCCATCGGAGCTTTATTATGCCAATTGGACCATGGGGCGCGAAAAGGGTGAGGTGGACTTGGTATGGCTGAACGCTGCCACGCAGAAGGCGGAGTCGGCTGTTGAGATTAAGTGGACCGACAGGTATGCGAAAGATCCCACGCAGCTGAAGTCCTTGATTAAATTCGTGAAAGGAAACCCGATGCTAAGAAGTGTAGTGGCTACCACTAAAACCATGGTGGGCGAGTATGATTTGGGTGATGGACAGACAATTAAGTTCATACCCTCGGCCATATTCACGATTCTGTGCACGCAGATGCGCAGGTAGCGCTGCAAATACATCATCGCCGTAGCGCCACGGCAAACATTTTAGGGCGAACGGTCGGTTCGGCCGCCATAAGGCGTTCATGCGGAGGCGACGCCTCCGCACGTAGTGCGGTACCATGGAATAGCACCTATAACGTCCTCAAATGCGTGTAGGGACGCATTTTGAGCGTCCGCAAAAAACAACGACTATGCCAGCGGAGCCGTCGAGTGAAAACCCGGGGGTCGGAACGCCCACTCTCCTCTCCTCAACCCGCCCTGGGTTGGGCCGAGGAGCCAATAGATGCGCGTGGGGATAAACTGAAAAGAGTGTTGCCGCTTTTTCACGACAACACTCTCAGCTAGCCTTAGTTGTTATGCCAAACGTAGTGCATCACATATCGTCCATTCCATTTTCTGTTGACGACTCTTCCATATCAGAGGCATTGATTTCGGATGTCTCCATCCCTTCGTCTTCATTACTCCCTTCATCAACCGTCATTTCTACTTCTTCCACATCAGATTCATCCTCACCTGACGGAGAACTTGTGTTATCGGTGTATAACGAGGAAGCATCTTCTCTTTCCGTGTCATCGTGAACATCTGCGTCCAAGGTGGAGTATTGCTCCGTGGCGACAGATTCACCACTGGACTTCTTCTCTTCGCTATTCAAATATAAGCCGACGCAAAATACTATCAGCACAATTATTCCTGCGCAATTCATGCAGCTCGACTTGGATTTGATTTTGGATCCGGGGCATCCGCAGTGAGGACACGCTTCGGCATCAGTTGACACCTTTCCTCCGCATTCGGGGCACTTAATAGTACTCATATATCATTAATTTAACGTGAGGGTTGACGCAGGATAATCAAATTCGAATTGAGTGTCGCTACCCTTGATCACGACATGCACGGTATATCCTTGCTTCTGCAGCATATCAATAAACTTTGCCCCGCCAGTCATCCCGTTCAGCATTCCCTTCTCGCTGACGTAGGCCGTTTGAATCAATGCGCTTGGAAGCATCGCCGCAACCATCTTAAAGCTTTCGCGATCCATATCGCCGAGGATCTCGTTCCGTTCAAACGTTAATGTCAGGATCTTATGAACCTCGTCAGCCTTGAAGGCAGCATTAGGGTCATTGGGTCCTTTACTCTGTTCTGCAATCACAGCATTGATTGCTTTCACCTGCTCACTGATAAATGAGCCACTCTCGGCTCGTGCGGGCAATGCTGCGAACAGCACTGTCCAAAGCACCAAAAAGCCAAGAATACGTTTTCGGGTAAAAACGTTTTTCATAGACATACATGAGCCGCTGGTCCGAACGGCTGATAACGAATGAAGAAACGTGGACCGACTTCACAATACCTCCGAATGACGGTCCTGAGAAAACCATTGTGTGCGAGATATGGAGCTGCAGCCCACGTTTATAACGTGAGAACCGCTTTGTCACCTCTTGCACACGTTGAAAATTTCTCAGGTTCTCATTCGCAAGATAAGCAAAACGCCTCTTTGTTGGAAAAATATGTAATCGGCACTCCTCTGAATGCCGCTGCAAATATAACAAAAAAAAATGACTCGCAAAGTCACAAATGAGAATTATAGTACTAAAAATAAAATAGTGGCTGAGTTTCTTAAAAAGGATAGTAGAGAATGCGCTGAAATTCGCTGGGACGAAAATAATACAAACTTTTACGAGAGAAGAAACCAAAAACAGCTCATAACAAACAATGTTCACGCGGCCGCAACAAATTTGCGGCCCTACAATCCGGGGAATTCGATATCGTTACCGCGGCCGAACTGACCGTTCGGCCCTACGATTCGCTTCTTGTCGCGGGCGGTGTCGCGGGCGTTCGCGGGGGGCATAAAAAAGGCCCCGGGGCTCCCTTTCGGGGGGCTCCGGGGCCGAGGGGTGGCGGTGACCTACTCTCCCGCTTTCGCAGTACCA
>CAZSHV010000115.1:0-7636 GCA_964606815.1 uncultured Bacteroides sp.
TGCTCCTACGTCAGTTTAGCAAACTGGTGGTTTCAGCCACTCACCCACCTCTCCTCGTGGCAGTGCCTTTTTGACTTTGCAAAGGTAAGCCGTTTTTTTTATTCTGCCAAACATTTTGCGCACTTTTTTTGCTCAATTTCATCACAGCGTCTTGCAATACCACTTCTCGCATTTTTACAAAGTATTACAATCGTCTGGGCCACAGGAATATTGTGCAGTTATTACTTTCCATATTTCTTCTCAAATAGGGCATAGCGTTCTTCGTCCCATAGTAGCATCGGCGTGCATGTCGTTGAGGAGACGGTGGTCGTAGTGCGTGTACTCGTGGAGGGTTGGGGCGGACGAATCGATTTCACCGATTTCCTGTTGCTGTTGAAACTCAACGGGGAAAGGAAATGTGTGGCCAAGGCCTACAATCATAATTCCGACACAGTCAAGAAGTCCTAAACACTCCTCCTTAGCTTACTACATCCATACTAAATCAATCGACAATCCCCAAAAAATGGTTGACGATTGATTTTTTGACATCTTACCGATTAATATTAATTTTGAAACCATTAAGAGATAAGAAATAGGAATCTATTTTTATCTTTGTCACTTGTTTTTAATTCTGCGATAATTACCATTACACTGCATTTCTAATGTAAACAATCTTTTACCCCAACCCAACTTCTTTTCAAACCTTTTCCCAAAATAGCTCTTCTTTTAAACAATAATTAGTGAGAATCTATAATCTGCCAGACAATAAACTATTTTAGTGTTGATTTATAGTCGCATAGAAATAGCCGCCGGGGATGGAGATTCCGAGGCGGCTATACGCTATATTTGTTTATGAGTGGAGAAATTATTTCTCGTCCTTGAGCCAGCGATCAAACCAGCGGAAGAAGAGGCGCTGCCACATCACAGCGTTCTGGGGCTTGAGGATCCAGTGGTTCTCGTCGGGGAAGATTACCATCTCGGCGGGTACACCGCGCAGGCGGGCAGCATTAAAGGCAGACATGCCTTGCGATGCCAGGATGCGATAGTCGTACTCTCCATGGCTGATCATTATGGGGGTGTCCCATTTATCCACGAATCGGTGAGGCGAGCCGGCGAAGGTGCGCTGGGCTGCGGCGTTGTCTTTGTCCCAGAATGCGCCGCCCATATCCCAGTTGGCGAACCACATCTCCTCGGTTTCGAGATACTGGGCCTCGGTGTTGAAGATACCAGCGTGTGCCAACAGAGCTGCAAAGCGGTGATCGTGGTTGCCGGCGAGCCAGTAGATGGAGAATCCGCCATAGCTTGCGCCAGTGGCACCCATCTTGTCGGGGTTAACGTAGGGGAGCTGCTTAGCGTAGTCGGCGGCAGAGAGGTAGTCCTTCATATTCTGACCGGTGTAGTCCTTAGAAATCTGCTCTTCCCACTCGGTGCCGAAACCGGGGAGGCCGCGGCGGTTGGGAGCCACAACCACGTAGCCATTAGCGGCCATGAGGGCGAGGTTCCAACGATAGCTCCAGAACTGGCTTACAGCGCTTTGGGGACCGCCCTGGCAGTAGAGGATGGAGGGGTACTGACGGGTGGTGTCCATATCCTGGGGCTTAACGATCCAGGTGAGCATTTCCTTGCCGTCGGTGGTCCTGACCATATGCTTCTCAACGGTGGGCATGCGCAGCTGGGCGAAGATGGGACCGTTGACGTCGGTAAGGGCCTTCGCTCCATCGGCGGTAACGGCGAAGATTTCGTCGGGGCGGAGCATGGAGTGGGCGGTGGCGATGACTGTGTTGTCGGGGGTGACTGCAAGGCTGGAATAGTCGCACATGCCTTCAGCCACTTTGGTCACCTGCTTGGTCTCGGCGTTGATGCTGAAGATAGGCTCCACGCCGTGGTAGTAGGCCAGGAACCACAGGTTCTTGCCGTCGGGGGCCCAAGCGAACTGCTCGATTGTGTAGTCCCAGTCGGAGGTTAGGTCAGTCTTCTCGCCGGTGGCCATGTCCATGAGGAAGAGTCGGTTCTTGTCTGCTTCATAGCCATCGCGTTCCATAGAGAGCCATGCCATCTTGGTGCCGTCGGGCGAGAAGGCGGGCATTGTGTCGTAGCCCATCATGCCCTCGGTGAGGTTCTTCACGCTGCCATCGGCGAGGTTGTAGAGGAAGAGGTCGGAGTTGGTGGAAATCGCATATTCCATGCCTTTTTTCTTGCGGCAGGTATAGACGATCTGCTTGGAGTCTGGAGTCCATGCGAAAGACTCGACGCCGCCGAAGGGACGCATAGGCGATTCGTAGTCGGGTTCGTCAGCCATGATGTCAACGATGTTGTCCAGACCGTTGCCGTCATAGTCGGCAATAAAGGGGTGGGGGATTTCTTCCACCCACTGGTCCCAGTGCTTGTACATGAGGTCGTCGATGACACGGCCTGTGGCCTTGGGCAGGTCCGGGTAGATGTCGGCGGCCGTCTGAGCGTATTTGACGGTGCTAATGATCAGCACCTTCTTCTGGTCAGGACTGAAGAGGAAGCCCTCGATGCCTTTCTCGACGTTCGACACCTGCTTGCGTCCGCTGCCGTCGGCATTCATCACCCACAGCTGAGGGCATTTGTTGTCGTCGGGGTACATGAAGGCGATTTTCTCGCCTTCGTCGATCCACACGGCGCCCTGCTCGGATCGGGCTGTGCGAGTAAGGCGAGTGCTATTCTGGCCGTCGACGTCCATCACGTAGAGATCGCGGTTAGAGGTGTTCTCCTCCAGGCTCTCGTATGAGATGCCATAGAGGATTTTCTTGCCGTCGGGCGAGACCTGTGCGCCGCCGACGCGGCCCAGAGCCTCGAGTGCGTCGATGTCAAACACCCCGGTCTCTGACTTGAACTCCGGGCGGTCGATGATCTTCTCATCATCGCCTCCGGCCTGCGAGCAAGCTGAAAGGAGCAATGCTGCCATACAGATTGAAAGGTTTGTTTTATTCATTATATTACAAATATGTTAATTTCCAGTGCAAAATTAGTAAAAATCATTGAAACGCGCAGCACATGGCGGACAATAAATTACCCTCCGCTGTGCAAGACAAGCGGAGGGTATATCGAGAATCTGTCGAATCAACGACGGTCGTGGTGGCCTTCGTAATAATTTACGTAGGCTCTGTTCACAAGCCTCACGCCGCCCGGAGTGGGATAGTTGCCAGAGAAGAACCAGTCGCCGGGATTGTCGGGGATGGCGCGGTGCATTCCGTCGAGTGTCTGGTATAAGATATCCACACGTGCGCGGATATTGGCGGGCGTAAGCATCTCCGCGATTTTGGCCGATATTTCCTCTTCGGTGAAGGGCTCGTAAATAGCCTTGACGCAGTTGACCTGCTCGGCAGCAGGGAGCTGAAGCTGCTCTTTGCAGTGTTCGTACACCTCGTCGAGCACGTAGGCCATGCCTCGGTCGCGCAGCAGCTGCACGGCTGCCCGGAAGGCTATGAACTCGCTCATGCGGCTCATGTCTATGCCATAATAGTCGGGATATCGCACCTGGGGCGAGGAGGACACAACGATGATGCGGGCCGGGTTGAGGCGGTCGAGCATGCCGATGATGGACTGCTTGAGGGTGGTTCCTCGCACTATGGAATCATCTATAACCACGAGAGTGTCGATGCCGTCGTTGATGCAGCCGTAGGTTACGTCGTAGACGTGGGCGGCCAAGTCGTTGCGGCTGGAGCCCTCGGCGATAAACGTGCGCAGCTTGATATCCTTCACGGCGAGCTTCTCGCTGCGTACCTTGCGCTCCATAATCTTTTTCAGAACCTCGGCATCGAGTCGCCCTTGAGCTTGCAGGTGCAGAATCTCCTTCATGCGCTGCTGATCGAAGTGCTCCTCCAGGCCCTGCACCATTCCCATGTAAGCCACCTCCGCGGTGTTGGGGATGAAGGAGAAGACGGTGTGGTCCACGTCGTCGTGAATCATGCGCAGGATGTCTGGCACCAGGTTAAGACCCAGAGCTTTGCGCTCGCGGTAGATATCAGCATCGCTGCCTCTAGAGAAGTAGATGCGCTCGAAGGAGCAGCGTTCGTTCTTCTGCTCGGGGAGCACTTGAGTGACGGATAGCACGTTGTTTTTCGTAAGCACTATGGACGCACCGGGATTGAGCTCCTTGACGCTTGCGCGAGGCACATTCATCACGGTCTGTATCACGGGGCGCTCGGAGGCAACGACCAGCACCTCATCGTCGGCGTAATAGAACGCGGGGCGAATGCCGTGGGGGTCGCGCAGAGCTATGACATCCCCGCTGCCTGTGGCGCCGCATATGACGTAGCCGCCGTCCCAAGTGGGGGCGACGTCGGCGAAGACGCGGTTGAGGTCGAGGCGGTTCTCGATCTCAGCTTCAAGCTCGGGGTCGCACAGCGTGTTGCGGAATTCGCGGTAGAGGCGATGATTCTCATGATCGAGGGAGTAGCCCAGCTGCTCGAGCAGCACGATGGTGTCGCTATAGATGCGGGGGTGCTGACCGCGGCGCACGATGGAGTCGAACACCTCGTCGACGTTTGTTAGGTTGAAGTTGCCGCACAGCAGCAGGTTTCGCGAGCGCCAGTTGTTGCGGCGCAGGAAGGGGTGCACGTAGCTGAGGCCGCTTTTGCCGGTGGTGCTATAGCGCAGGTGACCCATCATGATGTTGCCGATGAAGGGGGCTTCGAGCTCGATTTCCTCAGGGCTAAGGTCCTCAAGCGATGTGCCGAGAGCTGCGTTGATGCGGTCGAAGATCTCGGTGATGGCCCCGGTGCCCGTGGCGCGCTCGCGGAACACATACTCGTGGCCCGGGTCGGCATTGAGCTTGATCACACCCAGTCCGGCAGCTTCCTGGCCACGGTTGTGCTGCTTCTCCATCAGCAGATAGAGCTTCGACAGACCATAGGTCCAGGTGCCGTACTTTTGTTTATAATATTCCAGCGGCTTGCGCAAGCGAACGATTGCAACGCCGCATTCGTGTTTCAGTTGTTCCAATGGGATAGAAATTAATGTAAGGGCTGCTGCGGTTAACGTATGAACAGCAGCTCACGGTACTTAGGCAGGGGCCAGATTTCGTTGTCAACCATCAGCTCGAGTTTGTCGATGTGATAGCGAATCTCGTCAAGCAGGGGCATTACGTGATCGTGGTAGGCAATGGCGCGCTCGCGCATGCTCTCGATGCGGTTGGCCTTCTTGCGTTCCTCAATCATGCGGTTGGTTGAGCGCTTGATCACCGACATATGGCGCGACATCTGCTCGATGGTCTCACGGTCGTCGGCGGTGATGGGGGAAGCCTGCAGGGGGGCGTAGATGCTGTTGATTTTTAGCACGTTGTCAATGAGCATGCTCTGGTAGCGTGTGGCCACGGGTATGATGTGGTTGATAGCCAGGTCGCCGAGTACGCGGCTCTCAATCTGGAGCTTCTTGGTGTACATCTCCCACTTCACCTCGTTGCGAGCGGCCAACTCGACCTCTGAGAGGACGCCGGTACGGGTGAACATCTCCACGCTCTGGGGGGCGAGGTATGCGTCGAAGATGAGGGGTGCGGAGGTCTCGCAGTCCAAGCCGCGAGCAGCAGCCTCGGCTTTCCATTCGTCGGAGTAGCCGTTGCCGTCGAAGTGAATGCGCTTGGACTCCTTGATGAGCTTACGAATCTCGTCGAGGAGGGCTGCCTGCAGTGTCTCTCCTTTCTCCAGACGGGCGTCTACAGCGGCGCGGAATGTGTTGAGTTGGTCTGCCAGTGCAGCGTTGAGCACGAGCATGGCCGCTGCGCAGTTGGCGCTGGAGCCTACGGCGCGGTATTCGAATCGGTTGCCGGTAAAGGCAAACGGCGACGTGCGGTTGCGGTCGGTATTATCTATCTGCAACTCCGGAATCTGCGATAGGCCCACGTTGTAGCCGGCTTTGCTTGAGAGATCGGTGAGCTCTTCGTTGGTGCTGTGCTCAATGCGGTCAAGAATCTCAGCCATCTTCGAACCGGTGAAAATGGAGATGATGGCAGGAGGTGCCTCGTTGGCACCGAGACGGTGCTGATTGGTGGCAGACATGATGGAGGCCTTCAGAAGCGCGTTGTGCTTATTTACGGCAGCCATCACGTTGGTAAAGAACGTGAGGAACTGAAGGTTGTGCATGGGTGTCTTGCCAGGGGAGAAGAGCATCACGCCCTTGTCGGTGCCCAGGCTCCAGTTATTGTGCTTGCCAGAGCCGTTGATGCCGGCGAAAGGCTTCTCGTGCAGAAGCACGCGGAAGTTATGACGGCGAGTTACTTTGTGCATCAGCTGCATCAGCAGCAAGTTGTGGTCGTTTGCAAGGTTAGTCTCCTCGAATATGGGCGCCACCTCAAACTGGTTAGGGGCCACCTCGTTGTGGCGGGTGCGCACCGGGATGCCAAGTTTGTGGGCCTGGATCTCGAGGTCGAGCATAAACGACTCCACGCGCGAGGGGATTGCGCCGAAATAGTGGTCCTCGAGTTGCTGGTTCTTTGCGCTCTCGTGGCCCATCAGAGTGCGACCTGTCATTACCAGGTCAGGGCGAGCGGAGAACAGGGCCTCGTCGACCAAGAAATACTCCTGCTCCACTCCCAGATAAGAATCCACGTGCTTCACCTCCGGGTCGAAGTACTGAGCCACAGCCGTAGCGGCTTTGTCCACGGCGTTGAGGGCGCGGAGTAGGGGAGTCTTATAGTCAAGACTCTCGCCTGTATAGGATATAAATATAGTGGGTATGCAGAGCGTCTCGCCGAGGATGAAAGCCGGCGATGAAATATCCCATGCAGAATATCCGCGGGCCTCGAAGGTATTGCGAATGCCGCCGTTAGGGAAGCTCGATGCGTCGGGCTCCTGCTGCACCAGCTGTTTGCCCTCGAAGAGCTCTACCACGCCGCCCTTGCCGTCGTGCTCCACAAAGGCATCATGCTTCTCCGCGGTGCCGTCGGTGAGGGGGTGGAACCAGTGAGTGAAATGGCGAGCGCCATTGTCAATGGCCCAGCGTTTCATGCCTTGAGCCACGCTGTCGGCTGTTTCGCGGGTGATGGGGGTGCGATTCTCAATCGCGTAGACCAGCGCGTCGTATGTCTCCTTGGGGAGATACTCAAACATACGCTGACGGTTGAACACTGCCTTGGCATAATACTGCTCAGGCCGCTCGGCCGGGATGTCAACAGGCATCGCCTTTCTGGCGAACGCCTCCTCCACGACCTTGAAACGAAGTGACGACATAATCTCTTATTATAAAAAATTGTACCAAATAAGTGTGTCTGTGTAAAAACGATGCGCGCCCAGAGCGGCTGCCAATGCCCGACCCAGCGAGAGTTGCTGGACGGCGACAGCGCCATGAGCGCCAAGAGTTTTTACGAATGTCGGATGCATTAATGTGCTAACGTTGATCGACAGCGCGAAATTACTAAAAATTTTCCACGCATCGCAATTCCGCAGTTAATTTTTCGATAAAAAATTTTTCTTGAAATAAATTTTCACGAAACACTTGCACAAATCAAAAATTCCTCTTAACTTTGCACCGCTTTTGAATCACAGCCCTACGGCAAATCATCAAGGAAAGGTGCTCGAGTGGCTGAAGAGGCAGACCTGGAAAGTCTGTAACGGCCGAAAGCCGTTCGCGGGTTCGAATCCCGCTCTTTCCGCTTTAAGATAAAAAGACCCGGCAGATTTGCCGGGTCTTTTTA